>CAZHPW010000016.1:0-31295 GCA_964534515.1 uncultured Christensenella sp. | reverse complement strand
ATCAACAAGTACGGCGGCAAGATGGACGGCGCCCAGGGCGGTCCGGAAGAGAGGCTGCGCAAGGCCGCTTCCATGGCCGTGTGCAAAATCAACATCGACTCCGACCTGCGTCTGGCCTTCACCGGCGTTATCCGCAAGCATTTCGCCGAGCATCCCGACCACTTTGACCCCCGCCAGTACCTGACTGACGCCCGCGCGGCCCTGAAGAACATGGTCCGCCACAAGATCGTCAACGTCCTGGGCTGCAACGGCAAGGGCTAAGAGTTCTAATGTTGCCCGGCGGCTGACCCCGTCGGGCATCCTCATGTTTATTGATAAAGGATGGTATCAAGATGGATTTAAAAGGTAAAGTAGTTGTCGCCCAGGGCGGCGGCCCCACCGCTGTTATCAACCAGTCCCTGGTTGGCGCTGTTCTGGAAAGCCGCAAGTTCCCGCAGATTACCAAGGTCTATGGCGCTGTGGGCGGTGTCCGCGGCATCATCGATGAGAAGTTCATGGACCTGACCCAGGAAACCACCCACAACCTGGAGCGCGTGGCGGTCACCCCGTCCTCCGCCTTGTCTTCCACCCGTGACAAGCCCGACGCCAAATACTGCGAAGAAATCTTCAAAGTGTTCCGCGCCCACGATGTGCGCTATTTCTTCTACATCGGCGGCAACGACTCCTCTGATACCGTGCGCATCGTCAATGAGGAAGCGGAGCGCTCCAACTACGAGTTCCGCGCCATTCATATCCCCAAGACCATTGACAATGACCTCATGGTCAATGACCACACTCCGGGCTTCCCGTCTGCCGCCAAGTTCGTCGCCCAGGCCTTTGCCGGCTTGAACCTGGACAACAAGGCGCTGCCCGGCGTGCACATCGGCGTTGTGATGGGCCGCCATGCCGGCTTCCTCACCGCGGCGGCCGCTGCCGCCCGCAAGAGCCCGGAAGATGGCCCCCACCTGGTCTATGTGCCGGAGCGGCCTTTTATCCTGGAAGACTTCCTGCGTGATGTCAAAGCCAATTATGACAAGTACGGCCGCTGCCTCATCGCCGTGTCCGAGGGCATTCAGGACTCTGAAGGTACGCCCATCCTGGCCAAGCTCCAGGAGATCGAGCGCGACGCGCATGGCAACATGCAGCTGTCCGGCACCGGCGCTCTGGGCGAGCAGCTCGCCAACCAAATCAAAGAAAAACTGGGCCTCAAGCGCGTTCGTTCCGATACGCTGGGTTACCTCCAGCGCTCCTTCCTGGGCTGCGTGTCCGATGTGGACCAGCGCGAAGCCCGCGAGGTGGGTGAGAAAGCCGCCCAGTACGCCATCTGGCACAACATTGACGGCTCCATCACCATTCATCGCACCGGCAATTATGCGGTGGATTACCAGCTGACCCCGCTGAAGGAAATCGCGGCCAAAACCCGTCTGATGCCCGATAACTTCATCAACAAAGCCGGAAACAACATGACCGATGACTTCATCCATTACCTGGTTCCGCTGCTGGGTTCCAATGAGCCGGAATACGGCACCCTGCGCGCCCCCCTGGCGCCCAAAATCCTGAACCTGTAATTGTTTCAACAGGCAGGGTGGTTCGCCATCCTGCCCATTTTTTTATGAAGCGCTATGAAGGAGTCTGGAATGAAAAAAATCGCAGTGTTGACCAGTGGTGGCGACAGCCCAGGAATGAACGCCGCTGTGATGGAGGTCTCCCGTTTTTCGGCTCTGGCCGGCATGCCCTTGGTGGGCATCAAGCGCGGCTTTAATGGCTTGATTGGCAAGTTCAGCCCGCAGGACAGCTACACCCACATGGAGCTGGACACCGTGCTGGACATCGCGGATTTGCCCGGTACCTACCTGCGAACCGCGCGCTGCCCTGAGTTTTATGAGGTTGAATATCAAAAAAAGGCGGTCGCCTTCCTAAAGTCTTTGGACATCGCGGGCGTTGTGGTCATCGGCGGGGATGGTTCCTTCCACGGCGCGCAGGCGCTGTGCAACCTGGGTATGCCCTGCATCGGCATTCCCGGCACCATTGACAATGACCTGGAGTATTCCGAGACCTCCCTGGGCTTTGACACCGCGGTCAATGTCTGTGTGGACGCGGTGCGCGCCATCAGGGCCACTTCCCGCTCCCATGACAGGCCGGCGGTGGTTGAGGTCATGGGCCGCAACTGCGGTGACATCGCCATGTCGACCGCCATGTCCACAGGCTCAGAAATCGTCATCGTGCCCGAGGTCAACAACTGGGACATCATGAAGGTCGCCAAGCGCCTGGATGAATTGGTCAAGCGGGGCAACACCCGAGCCACCATCGTGGTAGCCGAAGGCGCCTATAAAACCATGAAGCCTTTTGACTTTAACAAGTTCCTGGCGCCCTACACCCAAGTCTTTGAGGGCGAGGCGATGAACGTCCGCCGTCTGACCCATGTCCTGCGCTACAAGACCGGCACTGAAGCCCGCTACAACACCATCGGCTACACCCAGCGCGGCCATGAGCCCACTGCCCAGGACGCGTCCTTCGCCTTTGAGTCTGCCCACATGGCGGTGGAATTGCTGAAGAACGGCATCGGCAACGAGGTCATCGGCATGCGCCATGGCCGTGTCTTCCACATGCCCATTGACAAGGCGCTGAAAATTAAGCCGCGCTTCAAGAAAAAGATTTACCAGCTCATCAACACCCTGTAAGACGTACGGCTGTTGAAAAGGCAGTCTTTCAGACTGCCTTTTTTGGTTCAAGGAGTTCATGAAAAAACTATTCGTTGTTCTGCTCTGCCTCATTCTGCTGTCCGCTTCAGCAAATGCGGAGTTTCGTGTGTACCTGGTCTACCACGCGCCGGGCACAACCGCCGCGCCTTATGCCGAGGTGCCGGTACTTGACACGCCGCCATTTGATGAGAACGCGGATTTACTGCGCGTTGATTTTATCAATATCAATGTCGGTGACGCTATCCTGCTGTCCTGCGGCGGTGAAACCATGCTGGTGGATGGGGGAACGCTGAGTAAAGCAGAGGTGCTGAAATTCCATCTGGCTTCCCGCGGGATTGATGAACTGACCTATTATTTTTGCTCTCACTCCCATGATGACCACATTGAGACCTCCACGGCCCTCGTGGAATCAGGCGTCAAAGCCAAGGCCTACCTGTCCAAGTACGACGCGGATTCCAAAATTCCGGCCGTCAGCAAGCTGATGGAAGCCTTAAAAGCACAGGGCATCCCTTACCGCAAGCTGGTACCCCTGGATAGCGTCACCTTAGGCGGCGCGACCCTGACCTTCTTCCAGAACATGAGAACGGATGTCAATCACGCGGTCAACGCGCGCTCCATGATGATGTATGTTCAGTTCAAGAACAACAACCTCCTGCTTACCGCCGATGTCACAGGCTACAGCCTGGCGCAGGTGATGGAGGACTACCCCCAGTTTATGAATGTGGACATCGTCAAGTCTCCCCATCACGGTATAGACCGGCTCCGGCAGGAGTTCATTGATTTTGTGAGCCCCGAGCTCTTTGTCATCACCGGTCCCAATGAGCAGGGCACCCGGCTGACGGACCAATTGCGAAGGGCCAAGATGCCGCGTTACTACACCGCTTCAGGCACTGTGACCCTGGAGTCGGACGGTTCCATCTGGTATGTCAAACAAAAGCCTGAATAGGGGAAAAGCAAAGGCCGGAACGCGTTGCGTTCCGGCCTATCTTTATGCTTGGTCTTAATCTGCTTGTTCGGTCAGGGGGTAGCCGACATACACGATGTCCTTCAGCGCGCGCCCGCCTTTGTAAGGCGCGTTCACCATTTCCCCGTTGAACATCAGCATCGCGGATTGCCCGCCGTCCAAATTGTAAGCTTCTTTGCAGCCCAGTTCATAGACAAATTGGCTCAATTGCGCCAGCGTCATGCCGCGGCTCTTGCTGCTTCTGCCGTCCACCAGGATAAAGCAGTAGTGCCCGGGCTCAAAGTAACCCACCACGCTCCTGGGGTTGGCGACGCGGATTTTGTCGGCAAATTTCTCAATCGGCTGGCCATCCCTTAACAGCGCTGGGCCAAACAGGAAAGAATGCCAGATGCCGTCATCCAGCACCTCTTTGACGTCCATCTCACGCCTGGCGTAGGTCACCATCCTGCCATCCGTTAGAATCAGGGCGTTTTCCCGCGCCTGGTTTTCGGTTTTCCTGATGATGTCCCCGTTAAAGGCCACCAGGCCCACATTGAAAAGGGAAGAATAATCCCCGGTCATCGCCAGGATGGCCTCGTTGTTCTTGGCCATGATGTCCATCCTTTGGGTGGATGCCTTCCACTTGTCATTGGACATCGCCCGGCGCAGGTATTCCACGCTGGTGACGTAGATGTCAGCCACAAAGATGTTGGATTTGCTCTCCTCATCCCGGTACTCTTTGATGGTGATGGAAATCTCGGGGCTCTTGTAGGAGTCCTCCGTGATGACGGGTGTCTCGCCGGGCTTCAGGAAAGTGCCCTCCGGCGCGGTGTTTTGGATGTCCAGCGGCTTTGGCTGGGCGATTTCCTCAAGCCTTGCGCTTTGGAGGATGAGAACCACCGCCAGAAAGGCGAGCAAAACCGATTTGAGTAAACTCTTTTTCATAAATTTCCTTGCTTTTTTTCAAAAGAAAACTTTCCATCAGACTCAACTGAAAACAATCAAAGCTGATGAAAAGTTTCTTTAGAAATCCCTTAGATAAGGGGGGAACCCGTCATCTCGGCGGGGATTTTGAGTTTCATTGCCTGAAGCATGGTGGGCGCGATGTCCGCCAGGCGTCCGCCGGAGCGCAAGGGTTTGCCGATGAAGCCCTCACCAATCGCGATAAAGGGGACAGGGTTGGTGGTGTGCGCGGTGAAGGGGTTGCCGGTCTCGTAGTCAATCATCTGGTCTGCATTGCCGTGGTCGGCGGTCACAAAGACCTGGCCGCCCATGTCCAAAATCCGGTCAACCAGCAGTCCGACGTCCTGGTCCACTTCTTTCACCGCAGCGACCGCCGCCGGAATGACGCCGGTGTGGCCCACCATGTCGCAGTTGGCGTAGTTGAGAATCATCACGTCGTACTTCTGGGACTCGATGATTTCAAGCGCCTTGGCTGTGACCTCGGGCGCTGACATCTCGGGCTTTAAGTCAAAGGTGGCCACCTTGCTGGAGGGGATGAGGAACCTGTCCTCGCCCTCGTTGGATTTTTCCACGCCGCCGTTAAAGAAGAAGGTCACATGCGGGTACTTCTGGGTCTCCGCGATGCGGACCTGGGTCAGGTTCAGGCTGGCTAAGTACTCACCCATGGTGTTTTGCAGCGTGCTGGGCGGGTTGACAATCTTAAGGCCGGTAAAGGTCTCGTCATACTGCGTCATGGTCACATAGCGCAGGTGGAGGAAACCGGTCTCGCGCTCAAAGCCCTTGAAGTCTTCCTGGATGAAGGCGCGGGTAATCTGGCGCATGCGGTCAGGGCGGAAGTTGAAGCAAATCATGCTGTCATAGGGCTGGATTCTGCCAACCGGCTCGCCGTTTTCCACCATCACGATGGGTTTGACAAACTCGTCCGTCACGCCCTGCTCATAGCTGTCCTTGACAGCCTGCACCGGGTCAGTTGCCTGCACGCCAAGGCCGGACACCATCGCGTCATATCCCGGCTTCACACGCTCCCAGATGTTGTCGCGGTCCATCGCCCAATAGCGGCCCTGAATGCTGGCGATTTTGCCCACGCCAAGGGCGTTCAATTTATCCTGCAGTTGGGTAACAAAGCCCAGCCCGCTGTCCGGGGGCACATCGCGGCCGTCCAGCATCGCGTGGACAAAGACTTTGGTTAAGCCATGCGCCTTTGCCATCTCCAGCAGCGCAAAGAGGTGCTCAATGTGGCTGTGCACGCCGCCGTCTGATAATAGGCCCATCAAATGCAGGGCTTTGTTATCCTTCTTCGCTTCGCTCATCGCCCAAATCAAGGGTTCCTTGGTGAACAGCACGCCGGACTCAATGTCCCTTGTAATCTGCATCAATTCCTGGTTGACGATGCGCCCGGCGCCGATGTTCAAATGGCCCACTTCAGAGTTGCCCATCTGTCCGGGAGGCAGGCCGACATCCGGGCCGGAGGCGGACAATTGGGTGTGCGGGTACTTGGCCATCAGGCGGTCAATGTTGGGGGTGCCGGCTTCCAGAATGGCGTTGCCTTTCGGGTTTTCATTGATGCCAAAGCCGTCCATGATGATGAGGGCTGTCAGTTTCTTGGACACAGTTTAAAACTCCTTATTGATCAAAATTGACGACCTGGGAAAAATCGGGCGCCTTCAAGGACGCGCCGCCAATCAAACCGCCGTCAATCTCCGGCTGCGCCATGAGACCCTTGACGTTCTTGGGGTTCATGCTGCCGCCGTACTGGATGCGAACCTTGTCGCTCACGCGCTTGCCGTACTTGGATTTCACCGCCTCGCGAATCACGCCGATGGTCTCATTGGCCTGCTCATCCGTCGCGGTCAGCCCGGTGCCGATGGCCCAGACAGGCTCATAAGCGATGATGACCTTCTTCATCTGCTCCTCGGTCAAACCGGTCAGGGCAATCAGGGTCTGGTAGGTGACCAGGGCGTTGGTGTAGCCGGCTTCACGCTGCTCTTTGAGCTCGCCCACGCAGATGATGGGGATCAGCCCGCCTTCAACCGCAGCTTTGACGCGCAGGTTGACGGTCTCATCGGTCTCGCCGAAATACTGCCTGCGCTCGCTGTGGCCGATGATGACATAGTCAACGCCGGCTTCCTTGAGCATGGCGGCGGAGAGTTCGCCGGTAAAAGCGCCGGACTCTTTGTAGTGCACGTTCTGGGCGCCAAGCTTAATCTTGCTGCCGCGAATGGCGGTCTTGACCGCGGCGTAATCAACGGCAGGCACGCAGACGACCACAGTCGCCTTGGCATCCTTCACCAGGGGCTTCAATTCGTGAATCAGTTCGGCCGCTTCCTTGGGGCCTTTGTTCATTTTCCAGTTTCCGGCAATAACAGGTGTGCGCATAAGTTCCTCCTTTAAGTTAACCACAGGATAGATTATACCCGCCCGGTGACGAATTTGGCCTCCGGGCGGGCAGTTTGGTCATATATTTTACTTGTCGTTCAGGGCTGCGACGCCGGGCAGGACCAGGCCTTCCAGGAATTCCAGGGAAGCGCCGCCGCCGGTGGAGATGTGGCTGATTTTATCGGCAAAGCCCATCTGGGTCACGGCCGCCGCGGAGTCGCCGCCGCCCACAATGGTGGTCGCTTCGCTGTCAGCCAGCGCCTGGGCAACAGCCTTGGTGCCCTTGGCGAAATTGGGCATCTCAAACACGCCCATGGGGCCATTCCAGATAACGGTCTTGGCGTTCTTGATGGCGTCGGCGAACAGTTCGCAGGTCTTCGGGCCAATGTCCAGACCCTGCCAGCCCTCGGGAATCTCGCCCGTGGGGACGACCTTGATGTTGGCGTCGTTGTCAAACTTGTCGGCGATGACGGTGTCAACCGGCAGCAGGAGCTTCACGCCCTTGGCCTTGGCCTTCTCCATCAGTTCCTTGGCGTAATCCACCTTGTCGCTCTCCAGCAGGCTCTCGCCCACCTTGCCGCCGCCGGCCACGGTGAAGGTATAGGCCATGCCGCCGCCGATGATGAGGGTGTCGACCTTCTCAAGCAGGTTGTTGATAACGCCCAGCTTGTCAGACACCTTCGCGCCGCCCAGGATGGCGACGAAGGGGCGGTCGGGGTTGTCCAGGGCTTTGCCCATGAACTTCAGTTCTTTTTCAATCAGGAAGCCGGACACGGCGGGCAGGTAGTGGGCCACGCCTTCAGTGGAGGCATGGGCGCGGTGCGCGGTGCCAAAGGCGTCATTGACGTACACATCGGCATAGGAGGCCAGCTTCTTGGCGAAGTTTTCCTCGTTCTTTTCCTCTTCCTTGTGAAAGCGCAGGTTCTCCAGCAGCGCGACCTCGCCGTCCTTTAGGGAGGCGACCACCTTGTCCGCGTCCTCGCCGATAACATCCTTGGCCATTTTGACCTCGGTCTTCAGGTGCTCAGACAGGCGCTTGGCCACGGGCGCTAAGGAGTATTTCATGTTGAACTCACCCTTGGGGCGGCCCAGATGGCTGCACAGGATGACCTTGGCACCCTGGCCCATGAGGTAGCTGATGGTGGGCAGGGCGCCCACGATGCGGTTTTCATCGGTAATCTGCTTGTTTTCATCCATGGGCACGTTAAAGTCAACGCGCACCAGTACTTTCTTGCCTTTGAGATCCAGATCGCGAACTGTCTTCTTGTTCATGGGGGTTCCTCCTTCATGTGTTGTCAGTTTTTGGAATCTTCTTCATCCATCAGTTCGAGCATTGCCTTGCCCAGGCCTTCGTCCACGACCAAAGCCCAGGGTGGATGCCAGCGAACCGCCGCCAGCACCGCTTCGTTTTTATTTCTACCGGCTGCCGCCATAATGGATACGGAATTGTGTTTGCCCACGCCCAGCTCGCTGGACAGGGAGGGGCTTTGGTGAATGACGCGGCCTTTGATGTCAAAGAAGTCGCCCAGCGCCTCACCCACCGCGCCGTCTTTTTGCAATTGCTTGCGCATGGAGAGGGAAAGGCCGCGCCGCTGCGCCATGTCATCCGCCCGGCCAACGCCAAAGAGGATGATGTCGGCGTTGCGCATCAAGGCCAGCGTCGCGCGCACGCCGGGCAGTTTGGCCGCTTTGCTCAAGGTTTCCAGGTCCATGCCCTCGGGCAGATGCATCAATCGGCAATCCCCGCCGATGCGCTGAGCCAGTTCACCCGCGACCGCGTCCGCCTGCATCTGCGCCATCCGGCCAAAGCCGCCGCGCGCGGGCACGACCATCACAGGCCCGGGGGCCGGGGTCACCGCGTGGGCGACCTCGTTCATCGTACTGCCGCCTGAAACGGCGATTATCATGTTTTCTTTGACAACCTCAGACACAAACTGGGCTGTCGCGCGCCCCAGGTCCACCAGGACCATCCGGTCGCTTTCCATGTCGCCGGGCACCACGCTTAAGCGCTCAATGCCCAGGCGCTGCTTTAACTGGGTTTCCAAATTGAACAGGCCTGAAATGTTCCGGCACAGGGTGCGGACTTCAGGCAGGATTTTGAGCCCATCCTCGCTGGGCTCCATGCCGCTGGTGTTCATGACAATGAGCCCTTCTTCCTTTAAGGACTCAGCGGCCGCGCGTACCTCGCGCTCGGACAATTGCATGGAAGCGGCCAGAGTTCGCCTTCCAACCGGGCCAATGGCGTTGATGCGCTCCAACAGCAAAGCGCGGCGATAGATTTCTTCAACCTGGTCAGCCGCGATGCGCTTCAAAGTCGCCCAAGTAATGTCTAACAAGGTACCCTCCCTTCCAAGCGGGGCGGATTTTGCCCACCCGGGTTATTATAAACCAGTCCCACTGTTTACACAAGTAAAAAAATGCCGTATTCCGGCTTTTCCTATGGAAAGGGGAGCGGAAACGGCATTTTGGAAGGCGAAAGACCTTAGGACATCTTGTCGCTTAAGAGTTGGCCGCCAAGGATATGGAAGTGCAGGTGTTTGACACTCTGCCGCGCGTCATGGCCGCAGTTTGAAACCAGGCGGTAACCGCTTTGCGCGATGCCGGCCTTTTGCGCGATGAGGGCGGGGGAGCGCAGCAACTCGGCCAACAGGCTTTCCTCTGCCTTTTCCAGGTCATTGAGGCTCTCCACATGCTTTTTAGGCATCAGGAGCAGGTGGGTCTCCGCCTGGGGGTTGATGTCCCTGATGACCAGGACATTGTCGGTCTCATACACGGCGTCCACCGGGATGTCCCCGGCCGCCATCCGGCAAAACAGGCAATCATTCATGTTACTTTCTCCTTTATCTCATATCCGTCAGGTAGGCGATACCAAGCCCGCCGATACCAAAATGCCCGGCAATGGCGGGGCCCAACAGGGTGATGACCACTTCCCTGGCCCCGGCAAAACGGAAGCGTTCCGCCAATTGTTCCGCCGCCTGCCTGACGTCGGCATGGCTGATGTACACAATCTGGTCTTTGAAGAGGCTGGCCTTGCTCAGTGCCAGTTCGCACAGCCGGTCCAAAGCGCGCTTGTAGCCGCGCACCTTGGCGACGACGGAAAAGGTGCTGTCGCTGTTTAGTTTCAAGATAGGCTTGATGTGAAGCAGGTTGCCGATGACCGCCTGATAGGTGGGCAAGCGGCCGCTGCGGCTCAAGGCTTCCATATCATCCAGGGTAAAGTAGTGCGCGGTTTTGAGTTTATTTTCCTCAATCAAGTCGGCGGTTTCCCGGATGCTTTTTCCTTCCGCCCTGGCGCGCGCCGCCATCTCCACCAGCAGCGCCTCGCCCATGGCCCCACTCTTGGTGTCAACGCAGAGGATTTCACGCTCGGGATAGCGTTCTTTTAACATGTTCATGGCCAACAGGCCGGACTGGAAGGTGCCGCTTAAGGTCGAGGAAATGCCCAGGTAGAGCACATCCTGGCCCACCTGCAGCGCGGGTTCCGCCAGGTTGATGAAGTCCTCCGGCGAAGGCGCGGCAGTTTTTACCACCTTGTTATCCCGTAGCAGGCGGTAAAACTCCTCGTAGCTGATGCCGCGACCGTCCGGGTGATGAAGGTATTGCCGGCCGTCAATGCTCAAAGGAATGGGAACCACCAGAATATCCTGCGCCTTGATTCTCTCCGGGGCCAGGTCGCAGCTGGCTTCGGTCAGAATGGCAAAATCCCCGCTCATAATTTCCTCCTGATGGTTGTATTCGTAGGATTTGAATCCGCGTTTGGTCAAAGGTTGTCGTTGCGCCGGCCTTCAAAGCCGTCCCGCTCAAGCGCTGTCAATTTAACGCTTTCAATGCTTCCGGCTTCCGCGTTCTTCACATAAACGCTCATACCGTTTCGGGTGTGGCCGGTCGCTATTCCCGCGTCATCCACGGTTTCAAACAGAACTTCCTCCACCTGTCCCAGCATCTTTATCCGGAAGGCCTCAGACATCTCACGGTCCAGTTGGGAGAGCTTCCTGGCGCGCTCCTGCTTCACCGCCCTTGACAGTTGGCCGGGCATCTTGTCCGCCAGGGTGCCGGCCCGTCTGCTGAAGGGAAAGACATGCATCTTGGCAAAGCCCATGTCCTTACAGAAGGCCAGCGTCTCCTCAAACTCTGCGTCCGTTTCACCGGGGAAGCCCGCGATGACGTCGGTTGTCAGCGCGCAGTCGGGGAAGGCGGCTTTCATTCTTTGGGCTGCTTCGCGGTACTCCTGTGCGGTGTAGCGCCTTTTCATCCTGTTTAGCACCGTGTCAGAGCCGGATTGCATGGAGAGGTGAAACTGGGGGCAAACTGCCTTGATTTGACTGAGGTGTTCAACAAATTCCGGGGTCGCGATGACCGGCTCAAGCGAGCCCAGGCGAAGCCTGTTAAGGCCCGGCACTGCGGCGGCTTTGATGGCGTCCAATAGGCTCGCGCTGTCCAGGTCCTTGCCATAGCTGGTCAGATGGATGCCGGTCAATACGATTTCCTCATACCCTGCCTTTTGCAGGCGCAGCGCTTCCTCCCTGATGGTTTCCGGGCTTCGGGAGCGGATGCCGCCGCGCACGGAGGGGATGATGCAATACGCGCACCAGCGGTCACAGCCTTCCTGGATTTTCATGATGGCGCGTGTCCGGCCGTCCTGGCGGCTGACGGTCAATTCCTCAAAGGGGATTTTCTTGACATCGTCCACTGCCACAATCTGGCTGTCTTCCCGCATCGCCTCATCCAGCAGGTTGAGTACATTCTCCCTGTGCTGGTTGCCGATGATGAGCCTGGCGCCCAGGTCCTTGAGCCGCTCGGCGTCCTTCTGGGCCAGGCAGCCCGCCGCGATAAGCTGGCTTTCCGGCTGCTCCCGTTTCACCCGGTGGAGCATTTGCCGGCTTTTCTGTTCGCCCACCGCGGTCACAATGCAGGTTAAGATGACGTTGACATCGGCCTTTTCGCCGAAGTTGATGACCTCATAGCCTGCGTTTTCAAAGATTTCCTTCATCGCCTGGGCGTCATACTGGTTGACCTTGCAACCCAGCGTATAAAAGGCAACTGTTTTCTGATTGCTCAAATTTTCCTTGTTTCCTTACTGATAATCGTTGTTTAAGGCCAGAATCTGCGCGATGGCGGCGATTCCGGCTGTTTCCGTGCGCAGGATGCGCGGCCCGAGGGAGAGGGGAGTGGCGCCCATTGTATCAACCTCGTCCGGGGTCAGCCCGCCCTCCGGCCCGATGATGAGCGCGATGTCGCTCGCGTTTTTCATCGCTTCGGGCAGGGTCTTGGCTGTTTCCAGCTCATAGGCGACCAGCGCCTGCTCATGCGCCTTTAGTCGTTCCCGCAATTGCGTTACCGTGATGGTGTCTTCCACTTGTGGGATGAGGGTGCGCTTGGACTGCATGGCCGCTTCCCGGGCGATTTTATTGAGCCGTTCCATGCGCTTGGCGTTTTCCGGCCTGGCGACACAGCGGGAGAACAGCACCGGCACGACGCTGGCTGCCCCCAATTCGGTCGCCTGGCGGACAATCTGCTCCATTTTATCGCCCTTGGCCCAGCCCTGGTAGAGGGTGATGCGGGTCTTGGGCTCGGTGCTCGCGGTTTCCTCCAGAATCCTGGCGGTCACACCGTTATCTGTCACCAGCGCGCTGGCCAGATAGCGCCGGCCTTCAAAACTGACGCCCAGGCTTTCGCCCTCCCTGAGCCTTAGGACCCTGAGCGCGTGATGGCTGTCCTCCGTGGTGAAGTGAGCGACGCCGTTTTGGATATCTTCCGCGAAGAAATCAGGCATCTTTCAGCCCAAACAAGAGGGCAACCCATTCGCCCTGCTCTTTTTCGTCAAGCAGTTTGTAGCCCGCGCTCAGGAAGGCGTCGAGCACATCCTGCTTCCTGTCTTTGATAATACCGGAGGCCAGAAACGGCGCGCCCTTTCTCAGCAGGTTTTTGACAGGCGACGCAAGGCTGATGATGACATCGGCCAGGATGTTGGCGCAGACGAAATCAAAAGGCCCCTGAATGTCCCGAGTCAAATCTCCCTGTATCGCCATGACCTTGTTTTCAAGCCTGTTGCGCGCGATGTTTTCGCCCGCGGCCTTGACCGCCACGGGGTCGATGTCCACCGCGGTCACTTTCTCAGCGCCCAGCTGGCTCAGCGCGATAGCCAAAATGCCGGAACCCGTTCCGATATCCAGCGCCTCACCGCCCTTAAAGTGGCTTTCAATCATCTCCATGCAAAGCCGGGTGGTCTCATGCGTGCCTGTGCCAAAGGCCATGCCCGGGTCCATGGTGATGACCAGGTCGCTGCTTTCTTCCTGGTATTCCTCCCAGACCGGGCGGATAACCAGGTTCTTGCCAACGCGCATGGGCTTGTAATACTTTTTCCAGTTCTCGGCCCAGTCCTCGTCCTTCACGTTCTGCACGCTCAGGTTCAGGTTGCCAAGGTTGGTTTCCGCCTGCTCAGACAGCAGTTTTAGGGCGTCCTTGGTGTTGAGTACATCCTCAGCCGCCGAGAACCAGGCTTTGACCGTAACCTCCTGCGGCATATTGTCCAGGATGTCCTCGCCGTATAATTCGCCAAAGCCGGTGCCGTCATCCTTTTTGGGCACGTCTGAGCGGTCCAGAATCTGGGTGCCCTTGGCGCCGTTTTGCATCAATACCTCACTCACCGCGTCGGCATAGCCGGTGGTGGTGGTTACGCTTGCTTCAATCCAGTCCATTCTTTCCTCCTTGGTGTGCAAAGATTATATCCTGTCGGGCACAAATATTAAAGGCTTTGCTCCCGGCAAAGCCTTTTCATGGATAGAACCTATTGGTTTGTCACTGTTTTCTTTCTGGTTCTGGCTGTGCCCAGGTAGGCGTCCCGCACCTTGGGGTCGTTGAGCAGCGTCATGCCCTCGCCCTCCATGGTGATGCGGCCGGTTTCCAGAACATAGCCGTAATCAGCCGCGCGCAGGGCGGCGTTGGCGTTTTGCTCAATTAGGAGGATGGTAATGCCCTCATCGCGCAGCCTTAAGATAATTTTGAAGATGTCCTTGACCACCAGCGGCGCCAAGCCCAGGGATGGTTCATCCATCATGAGCAGTTTGGGTCTGGCCATCAAAGCGCGGCCAACGGCTAACATCTGTTGCTCACCGCCGGAGAGCGTGCCCGCCATCTGCCAGTGCCGCTCTTTCAGCCGGGGGAAGCGCTCATACACATAGTCGATGGACGCGTTGATTTCATCCGCGTTGGTGCGCAGATAAGCGCCGATTTTCAGGTTCTCCAGCACGCTCAGGTTGGGGAAGATCTTCCTGCCCTCGGGCACCAGCACGATGCCTTCGCTGACAATTTTGGAGGTGTCCAGGGAAGTGATTTCACGGCCGTCAAAATTGATGCTGCCGCCCTTGACCGGCACCAGCCCGCTGATGGCGCGCAGTGTGGTGGATTTGCCGGCGCCGTTTGCGCCGATGAGGCTGACAATCTGCCCCTTTTGCACGTCAAAGGAAATGCTCTTGAGCGCCTCAATGCCCCCGTAATTGACCTTTAGGTTGGTTACAGTCAGTAAACTCATTCTTCGTCCACCCCCAGGTAAGCGTTGATGACATCCTGGTTCTCGCGGATTTCATCCGGCAGCCCGGTCGCAATCTGCTTGCCAAAGTCAATCACATAAATGCGGTCGGAGATGTCCATGACCAGGTCCATGTGATGCTCAATCAGGAACACGGTCAGGCCGAAACGGTTTTTAATGTCCACGATGAACTGTCCCAGTTCTTGGGTTTCCTGCGGGTTCATGCCGGCGGCCGGCTCATCCAGCAGGAGCAAATCAGGCTTTGTGGCCAGGGCTCTCGCGATCTCCAGCCTGCGCTGCTTGCCGTAGGGGAGGGAGGTGGCCAGTTCGTCCTTACTGTCCTTTAAGCCGACCACCTCCAGCATCGACAGCGCCAATTCCCGCATCTGGCGCTCTTCCTTGTAATTGAGGCGGAAGGTCGCGGTGAAGGGGTTGCTGGTTCTGTGCAGGTGTGTCGCGATTAAGACGTTCTCAAAAGCCGTCTGGGTCTTAAACAGGCGGATGTTCTGGAAAGTGCGGGCGATGCCCAGGCGGGTAATCTTGTCCGGAGTAGGCGCGACGACCTGGCTGTACTTGTCTTTGTTGTCTCCCAGGTACATGGTTTTCATTTTGCCCTGGGGGTGGTTGGATACGATGACTTTGTCCTTAAACACAACCTGGCCGTTGCTGGGGCGGTACATGCCGGTTACGCAGTTAAAGGCTGTGGTCTTTCCAGCGCCGTTGGGGCCGATGAGGGCCACAATTTCGCCCTTAGCGATATGCATGCTCAGATTATTGACCGCGACAACGCCGCCAAACTGCATGGTGATGTCTTTTAATTCTAGCATTCTCTCAGCCATTTTGCCGCTCCTTCACTATTGAGCGTCCCTTGGTCAAAAACCTCAGGTTAAACTCCCTGTCGCCCATGATGCCCCTCCTGTAAAACAGCACAACCGCCATGATGATGACAGAGAAAACCACCATCCTGAAACCCGAGCGCAGCAGCGGCATTTTGAACGCGCCGATGAACATCTCATTGTCCAGAAAGCGCAGCCACCATTCGCTGGAGGCGACAAAGAGGAAACTGGCCAACACAGAGCCGGAGACAGAGCCCATGCCGCCGATGACCACAATCAGCAGGATTTCATAGGTCATGGAGGATTTAAATGTTGCCGCCTGGATGGAGCCCTGATACATCGCCAACAGCGCGCCCGCCACCCCCGCGAAGAAGGAGGAGGTCACAAAGGACAGCTGCTTGTGGAAGTACAGGTTGATTCCCATGGCTTCCGCGGCGGTCTCATCATCCCGGATGGCTTTGAGCGCTCTGCCATAGGTGGAATGAATCAGCAGCACAATGATGAGGATGCAGATGGCGACCGCGGCAAAGGGATAGACGATGCCGGTGAAGGTGGGGAAGCGCCTGAGGAGGTTGGAGCCGTTGGTAAGTGGGCCCAAGCCCTCATACTGGATAAAGGCGCGGATGATTTCGGCAAAGCCCAGCGTCGCGATGGCCAGGTAATCGCTCTTGAGCCTGAGAACCGGGAGACCCACCAAATAGGCAAAGATACTGGCCACGACGCCAGCCGCAACGATGCCAATCACCGCCGGCAGCGCGAACTGGATGACGCCGCCGTCATAATACTGATAGACCATGGCGCGCATGTTGACCGGGATGGTCAGCATCGCGTAGGTATAAGCGCCGATGACCATGAAACCGGCCTGGCCGAGCGAAAACAGCCCGGTAAAGCCGTTTAACAGGTTCATGGACACAGCAATCAAGGCGTAAATCACGCTTTTTTTGAGGATGGTGAAGAGCATGGTGGATGGCGGCAGCAACTGCTCCAGCACATAAAGGCCCGCGAAGAGCAGCGCCAGGAGCACAAAGGCAATCATCCAGGACATCTTGTTGTTTTTCATCTTGCTCCTCCCTTACACCTTGTCGATGGTCTTCTCACCAAACAAGCCTGTTGGTTTCGCCAAAAGGATGAAAATCAACAGCGCGAAGGTGAAGGCGTCTGAGAAGGTGGAATAGCCCAGGGCTTTGATGAGGTTTTCACTGATGCCGATGATGAAAGCCCCGATCACAGCGCCGGGGACGGAGCCAATGCCGCCAAAAACAGCCGCCACAAAGGCCTTCAGCCCCGGCATCGCGCCGACAGTGGGCGTCACCGTGGCATAATTGCTGAAGTAGAGGAGCGACCCCACAGCGGCCAGAAACGAGCCGATGATGAAGGTGGCGGAAATGACGCTGTTGATTTGAATGCCCATCAGCTTGGCTGTCTCAAAATCACGGGATACCGCGCGCATGGCCATGCCCAGTTTGGTGTGGTGAATGAGCTGCTGTAGCAACACCACCAACAAGATGGTCAGGACCGGGGTTACCAGGGTGACAATCTTGGTCGTGGCTACCCAGACGGTGACGGAGTCTGAGATAAACGGAATCACCGGGTACTGCTTGGCCAGGCCGCCGGTCACGTACCACATCAGGTTTTGTAAGAGGTAACTCATGCCGATGGCGGAAATCATGATGGACATCCTGGGCGCGTCGCGCAGCGGTTTGTAGGCGGCACGCTCAACCGCGAAGCCCAAAAGCACGGTCAAGACAATGGTCAGGGGGATAGAGATGTACAGCGGCATGGTAGCGCTCATGTACACCATGAAAAAACCCGCCACGGTAAAGATATCCCCGTGGGCGAAGTTAATCAGCCTTAAGATGCCATAGACCATTGTGTAACCAATGGCAATCAGCGCGTATTGTCCGCCCACGGACACACCTGCCAGAATATAGGGGAAAAATCGCTCAAGCCATTCCACTGAGTCAGCCCCTCCTAACTATATGGCAGGGGCGCTGCGCTTTTCGCTTTCGCTTTTTCGCACAGCACCCCTGCTAAATATGATTGGGATTAATTATTGAACAGAGGTGGTGGTGACAAAGACGTAGTTCAAGGACTGGGTATCGGCAATCTTGATGTAGGCGATGTCCTTCATCGCGTCGCCGTTCTCGTCAAAGACAATCTTGCCGGTAACACCCTCATACTCAACCGCGGGCAGGGCAGCCGCGATTTCGGCGGCGGAGCCGGTCTCGGTCTTCTTGATAGCCTCAATGGCGGTCATGTAGGCGTCATAGCCCAGGGCGGATACCGCGGCGATGATGTCATTGCCACCGTTGTTGGTCAGATTCTGGGGGTTAGCGTTCAGCCAGGCCTTGAAGCCGGTCACAAAGTCCTTGGAGACCTGGGTGGCTTCCTTGTCGGACTCATCATAGAAGTCGGAGAAGTACACCTTCATATTGGTGTTCTGAACCGCTTCCAGCACCACGGAGGACGCCCAGGTGTCGCCGGCGACAAAGGGGATTTCCAGGTTCATGCTGGCGGCCTGTCCCAACATCAGGGAGGCGTAAGTGGTGGAAGAGGGGGAGAAGATGACGCCCGCGCCAAAGTTGGCGGCGTTTTGCAGGTAGGCGGAGAAGTCAGATGTGCCCTCTGGGAAGGTATCGGCTACAACGGAGCCACCCAATTTCTCAAAGGCCTTGGTGAAGTAGTTGACCAGGCCTGCGCCATAGTCCTCGCCCAGCATGTTGAGCGTGTAGGCGGTGGTGACGCCTAGCTCGTTGTAGGCAAAGTTGGCCAGCGCGTCGCCCTGGAAGTCATCCGTGTAGCAAACACGCCAGTACAGCGGGGAGCCCAGGGTCACGCCCGGGTTGGTGCAGGACGCGCCGATGGCGGGAACGCCGGCTGCTTCAAAGATGGGGGCGGCGGCCATGGACGCGCCGGAGCCGTAGGTGCCCAGCACCACGTTGACATTGCGGCTGACCAGGGTCTGGGCGGCGGCGGGTGCCTTGTCGGCGGACGTCTGGTTGTCCACCTCGGTCACTTCCACCTGGTACTTCTTGCCGTTGAGTTCAACGGTGTTGACGAGGGAGTTGGCATAATACATGCCAAGCGTTTCCTGCTTGCCGCCTGCGGCGTTGTCGCCGGACGCGGGCTCGAAGATGCCGATGACAATCTTGCCGGCATATTCCTCACCAAGCGCGAACACGGGCAGAACCAGCAGCAGCGCAAGAGCCAATGCGAACAGTTTCTTCATGATATATCCCTCCTGTATACTTGTCCCGCCACAGGCCTTTCGCCATGGCAAGTCTTGTGGCCAGTGTACTCTTGATTGCATTAAAATGCAACAGCAATGCAAACAAAGTGCAATTATGCCTGAATGTTCCCAAATATCGCAGGAAAACATGGCAGATGATGAAACTTTACACAAAAATCTGCCGGATTGATACCCGGCAGGTGATGGGTTTGTTTTTTAAGTATTAAGCTTTTAGCTTGCCTTTGAAGAAGGGCAGTTTCTTGCCCAGGATGAACCACACCAGCGCCAGCAGGTAAACAGCGCACAAGGCAATGGTCAGCAGCAGCATGAAAATGGAGTTGGGCGCGATGCCGACCAGGACTAAAATGGGCGCGCCAAAGATGATGCCGGTGCCGCTGCCTACGACCAATTGGTCAGACGCCGGGGTTTTAAACTCTGGGTCAATCTGCCGCAAAGGCAGGATGCCGGAGGAGATGGTGCCTGTCAGCATGCCATACATCGCGATAAAGCTTTCATCCGCGTACCCGGGGGAGAGGCGGGGCACCACCCATTTTAGGTAAATGTAGGTGATGATGGCACCGGCCAGAGACATCAGAATGAAGGGGACAAGCAGCCCCCGCATGTCATAAATGTCAATGGAGGCGATGCCCGCCACAATCATCAGGTCAAAGGCCAAGCCGGAAATGCGGTTCAAGAGATAGTTGTTCTGGTATTGCCGCTGCATCAGCCCGCTCTTGCGCAGTTTGGACAACACCGCCCTTGTACCCATGGCGACCAAGGAGCCGGTGATGAAGTTAAAGCCCCAGAACAGCGGCGCCAAGGTTTTTCCGGCGCCGGGCGCGACTGACACAATCAGTTGGGTAATGCCATGGGTCACCAGGAAGGTGACCAGGTAGGTGATGAGAATCAGGGCCAATTGAATGGACAAGCGGTCCACGGACTCGGACAAGGGCACTTCGTTGGCGTCCTGGAAGGTTTCCGTAACGGTAGAACCGGACACAGCCTTGGTCTCAACCGCTGTGATGCCGCGCTTCTTTAGTACCTTTCTGGTGTACCAGATGCCGACCACGCAGGCGACCAGGTAACCCACCGCTGCCAGGGACAGCCCGAAGGAGCGCCCGCCCACAAAGCCCAGCGCTTCATAGGTGCTGCCCACGTTGTTGGCCTGCCCGGGCCCCTGGCCAAAGGCCATGGGCAACAGGATGCCGGAGGCCGGGAAGAGGGTGGGCATGAGCGTGAAATACAAAAGGGCGGATATCCCAAGCCCGATGATGGCCTGGACCAGGTAGGTGGACACAATCAAGGCGCCGGATTGAAAGGCGAATTTGCCCTTGACCTCGGTTTTGGTGGTCCGGAGCGACATCGCGATAAAGCCGATGGCGATGCCGTGGTAGGTAATCATCTCCAAAATCTCGGTCGGAAACTTCAATAAACCCGTTGAGCGCAGCGCGAGCAGGATAAAGCCGGCCAGCGCGGCCACGGGCATCAGGCTCTTTCTTATAAACTCAACCTTTCTGGTTAAGATGTTGGCCAGCAGCAGCAAAAACGCGATGATGCCACCCCAGATAAAGATGTCCCACAGACCATGGTTGGCGCTTGAAAAATCCAATTTATTCACCTGCCTTCATAATTTCATAGAGATCCCGGTACTTGAGCGCGTTAAAGCCGTCTTTTTTCCCGGTCTGATAATACTGTCCGTCTTTTGTTGAAAATTGAAGCACATTCTTGCGGTAGATTTCAAGCCCCGCGATGTCGCTGAGTGCGAACTCGGCTTTGCCAATGACCAATTTTTCCCGGTTCATGCGCATCTGTCCCTGAGCGCTGTGCTCCAGATGTCCCCGCTCCGTCTGAACCAAAAGCGTATGGTCATCGTCGGTCAGGATGGCGCCATTCACCTTATACGCCAGTTGCCTCAGTTCTTCCTTCTGCCAGCGCAGCCAGTCCTTGAGCGTCTTAAATGTAAAGTCGCCCTCCAGATGACCGCTTTGTGTGAAAATGGCTTTTGCGCCGCAAGCCTTACAGCCAAACGTGTGCTTCTCGCCCATGATGCTGTTGTGGGCTTTGCAATTGGGGCAAAGGTAGATCGCGTGCTCAATGCCCTCAGCCCGGGTGCTGCCCTTGTATATTTCAGGGTTATGCTCCTGGCGGAGATAGGCGTCCTCATACAGGTCACGGGCCAAGGCCGCGTTGATTTCTTCCGCGCTCATGGCTTTTAACTGCTCTTTGGTATAGGTGTTCACCACCCGGCAGGCGGTCTTGCCCCGGCGCAATCCCTTGCCCCAGCGCGGCTTCAAGAAATACCCGCCTTCAATCCTAAGAGTGACAAGACCCGCGTTGACCATGCCAAGCAGTTTGCCGGTGGCTGGGGGAAAAGGGCCGGTCACCCCGTCAAAGGTGGTGTTGCCTTCCACAAACAGGCAGACATTCCGCCCTTTTTGCAGGCGTCTGAAGATGGATATGGTTGTGTGGCTATCCTTGGTCGCCTTCTGCTTGCTGATGCAGCCCAGGCCGTCAATCAGCAGCTTCCTCAGCCACTTGTTTTGTAGCAAGCCTTCGCCGACCACAAAGCCAAGGGGCTGTCTGAACATCTTGGCTGGGTAATAAAAATCAAAGTCGGATACATGGTTGGACACAACAATGAAAGGGGCAGGCAGTACAGGTTCTTTGTCCGTCTCGGCTTTGAACAACAGGGTCATAAAGGGAAGGGCCAAAAATCGGATTGCCCGGTATAGCCCCTCCTGAAACTGCCTCTTGTCCTTCTTCTTGTCCAATCGCCTGCCCCGCTCTTTATCAATCTGATGTTTTCTTATCAGGAATTATACCCCGTTATCGGCATATAAGTTGCTTAAAGCCTCAGCGGCGCGCAAACCATCCACGGCGGAGGACATGATGCCGCCCGCTTTGCCGGCGCCCTCCCCAGCTGGGAAAAGGCCCTTGATGTTGGATTGCCGCCTGTCATCCCGGTAAGCGCTCACCGGGCATGAGGAGCGCGTTTCCACCCCGGTCATCACCGCGTCCTTCATCAGAAAGCCCTTGATTTTCCGGTCAAAGGCGACCAGGGCTTCCTTTAACCCCATGTTCACATAATCAGGCAGCGTTTCAGACAGGCGTGCGGGGTTGACCCCAGGCTTGTAACTGGGCATGACCGTGCCCAAGCCGGTGGAGCGCACATCCTGCATGAAGTCCGAAACCAGCTGATAAGGGGCTTTGTAATCCCCGCCGCCCAGCTCATAGGCCAGGCGCTCATATTTCCTCTGGTACTCAAACCCGCTGAGCGGGTTGTTGTCTACCAAATAGTCTTCCGGCCTGACCTCCACCAGCAGGGCGGCGTTGGCGTTGTCAAAATCGCGCCTGGAGTTGCTCATGCCATTGACGCAGACCATCTTCTCCTCGCTCGCGGCCGGCATCACCCGCCCGCCCGGGCACATGCAAAAGGAATACGCGCCGCGGCCGTCACTCAGCCTGTGGGCCAAATGATATTCAGCCGGCGGCAGCAGTTTGTCCGCCTCGCCGTATTGCGCCCTGTTGATAAAGGATTGAGGGTGCTCAATGCGCACCCCGATGGAAAAGGGCTTGGGCTCCATCTTCATGCCTTGCTGATGCAGCGTTCTTTGCGTGTCCCTGGCGGAGTGCCCGATGGCCATGATGACCGCTCGGGTTTGCAGCTCTACTTTATCGCCTGCCTGCTCATAAATGACGCCTGTAACCTCTTCATTCTCAATCTTGAGGGAGGTCAACTTCGCGTCAAACAACACCGTGCCGCCCAGGCGCTCAATTTCCTGCCGGATGGCGCTGACCACCCGGGGCAGGACATCGGTGCCGATGTGCGGCCGCTGTTCGAACAGGAGCCTGTCCTGCGCGCCGTACTGAACCAAAATCTGGAGCACTGTGCGGACCAGAGGGTCTTTGATGCCGGTGGTCAGTTTGCCGTCAGAAAACGCGCCTGCGCCGCCCTCGCCAAACTGCAGGTTGCTTTCCGGGTCCAATATGCCCTGCCGGTTCATCGCGTTCACGCTTCTGCCGCGCTGCGCGACCGGCTTGCCCCGCTCCAAAACAACAGGACACAGCCCGGCCTTTGCCAGGCTCAAGGCCGCAAAGAGGCCGCAGGGGCCCAAACCCACGACCACAGGCCGGAAATCCATCTTCTTTTTTGTAACGGCAAAGGGGACAGGCGCTTTAGCCTTTACAAGCCCTTTGTCCTTGTGCAGCAAAAGAAGGCGCTCTTCATCGCCTTTGAACTCTATGTCCAGTGTATAGATAACTTTGACCCGGCTCTTGTCGCGCGCGTCAATGCTTTTCTTGCTGATTTGATAGGATATCACCCGCTCGGGCGGCAAGCGCAGTTTTTTGAGCGCCAGGTTCAGGGCGTCCTGCTCGTTCTGGCCGGGGTTCACCGCCAGGTTGCTGAATCGAATCAATGCCATGCCTTTCCGTATTCACGTTTTATAAATGTGCTCGCGAAAATATGATAGCCTGTTTTAAGGCGTTTGCCTACCTGTGTACCGGATAAAAACTTGTCAGTTGCCAAGCTCAACGCTGATTTCGGTGAACAGGTCCAGGACATCCTCCAGTTTGGTATTGGCTTTGTCCTCGCCCGCCTTGTCCAGTACAATCCCGCCCTGGTGCATCATGACCAGGCGGTCCCCATAGGTAATGGCGTGGCGCAGGTTGTGGGTCACCATCAGCGCGGTCAGTTTCTTTTCAGCCACCACCTGACAGGTCAACTGCATAATCAGGTCGCTGGTCTTGGGGTCAAGGGCGGCGGTGTGCTCATCCAGGATGAGGAAATCTATCGGCGT
This sequence comes from uncultured Christensenella sp., assembly GCA_964534515.1. Lineage (GTDB taxonomy): Bacteria > Bacillota > Clostridia > Christensenellales > Aristaeellaceae > UBA6115. The sequence continues at coordinate 7,940 of CAZHPW010000016.1, read as the reverse complement.
CATCACGCTCATCACCATGGCCAGCGCCTGGCGCTGACCGCCTGAGAGCGCGCCGCATTTGGCCTCCATCATGTTTTCGAGCCCCAAGCCAAGGGGCTTCAGCATATCGCGGAAGCGCTCCTTCTGCTTTTTGTCAACGCCAGGCAGCAGGTTCATCTTCCTGGCTTTGTTGTCCGCCAGGGAGAGGTTCTCCAGGATGCTCATCCCGGCACAGGTACCCAGGGCGGGGTTCTGATGGATGCGCCCGATGCGCTTTAAGCGTTTGTGCTCGGGCATCTTGGTGATGTCCCTGTCATCGATGAGGATTTTTCCCTTATCCGGCAGGATGGAACCGCAAATAAGGTTGAGCAGGCTGGTTTTGCCTGAGCCGTTTGAGCCGATGATGGACACAAACTGCCCTTCGGGCACCTGCAGGCTGAAATCCTCAAACAGGCATAGCTCCCTGACGGTGCCGGGGTTATACACCTTGCGCAGGTGGTTGATTTCAAGCATTTTCCCCGGCCTCCTTCCCTTTGAACAGGTGGGTGGACAGAATGCCCAAAAACAGCAGCGCGGTCACCAGTTTCATGTCCCCCGGACGCAGTCCCATGGATATGGCAAAGCTGTAGGCGGCCTTGTAAATCAGGGAACCAATGATGGCTTTGGTGGTCGCGCGCATTTTATCCGCCTTTTTAAACAGGTTGACTCCGATGATGACGGAGGCTAAGGCCAGCACCATCGCGCCTGTGCCCATGGACAGGTCAAAGAGCCGCTGCTGCTGGCATAGCACCGCGCCGCACAGCGCGACCAAGCCATTGGCCAGCATCAGCCCCATAATCTTCATGTTGCCGTAATCCCGCGCGAGTGCGGTGACCACGCGCTCGTTGTCCCCGGTCGCGCGCAGCAGCAGGCCAAAGCGGGTGGTTAAAAGCCAGTCCAGGGCAAGCTTCACAATCACTACCAAGGCCAATGAAATAATCAGGACGGACAAGCCTTCCGGCAGCAGGCTGACCAGGGTGTTGTTGCGAAAGAGGGTCACGCTCTGCCGGGGGATGGACAGCAGCGAGCCGCCGCCCGTAATGCGCAAGTTGACCGAATACAACGCTGTCATCATGATGATGCCGGAAAACAAGGCGCGCACCTTCAGTTTCACGTGAATAAGCCCCGTTAGCAGCCCGGCCGCCATCCCGCAGAGCAGGGCAATGAGCATCGCCGGGATGGGGCTCATGCCCCTTAGTATCAAGGAGGTGCTGACGGCTCCCCCCAGGGGAAAGGAGCCGTCAACCGTCAAATCAGGAAAGTCCAAAATCAGATAGGTAATCATCACGCCCATGGCCATCAGGGCATAAATCAGCCCTTGTTCCGCGGTGGCGGGGAGGGAGCGGACGAAGGAGAGCAGCGCGTCAGCCATGGTGTAAGATGTTCCTTTCTTAAAAAACGGTGGTTATTGGATGGTGGATACCTCGTTGATTTTGTCAGTCAGGCTCTCGGGCAGGCTCATGCCCAGGCTGTCCAGCACCTCCCCGTTGTAATACAGCGCGAACTCGCTGAGCACTTCAAAGGGAATGCTGTCGGCGGCTTCGCCGTTTAGGATGCGCGCGGCCATCTGACCGGTTTGTTTTCCCAGGGCAATGTAGTCAATGCCCACTGTCGCAACACAGCCGTTCTTGACCTGCTCAATCTCACTACCATAAACGGGCAGCTTCTTTTCATCTGTCTGGTCAAGCACCAGGTCCAGGTGCTGCACCACCGTGTTGTCCGTCAGCATGCTGATGCAGTCCACCTTTTCCATCAACCCCGGCAAAGCCAGGGGAATGTCCGCGCCGGAAGTGACGGTGCTTTCCACAATCTCAAAACCAAATTCATCGGCTGCCTCACGGTAGAGGCCTGCCTGCACCTGGCTGTTGACCTCGCCCACGGTATACAACAGGCCGATTTTTGTGGCTTCCGGCTGCAGCGCGCGGATTAGGGCCAACTGGTCCTTGACCGGAATCAGGTCGCTGGTGCCCGTGGCGTTGCCGTCAAAGGGGCGGTCTGCATAGGCGATGCCGGCTTCAATGGGGGCGGAAACAGCGGAATACACCACCGGGATTTTGCCGTCCGCCGTGTTGACCGCGGTGGTCGCCATGGGGGTGGCAATGGCCAGAATCAAGTCTTTGCCGTTGGTCACAAAGGAGGAGGCAATCAGGGCGGCGGTGCCCATGTCACCGTTGGCGTTTTGGAACTCAACCTCCAGGTTCTCGCCTTCCCTGAAGCCGGCTTCGTTCAAGCCCATCAGGAAGCCGTCCCGGCAGTTGTCAAGGGAAGGGTGATTGGCGAACTGGGCGATGCCGATTTTGATGACCTTGGTTTCCGACAGGGAGAACAGGGGGAGGGAGAGAACCAGGCAAAGGGTGACCAGGATGGATACAAAGCGTTTCATGTTGGGGTCTCCTTTCGTTTTTGGGTCTGGTTTCCGGGTTCCTGTCGGCTGGTCTTACAGAAAAACCGCCCCAAGCAATTTGCTTGAGGCGGTGTTATCCGCGGTACCACTCAATTTGGCCAAAAGGCCCACTTTATCCGTATGCCGACACATACGACACCTTGATAACGGGCGTGTATCCCGTCTGTTCCTACAGGCCAAAGCCCTTCGGACAGCCCTCAGAAGTCCATTCGCCGGTCGCCCTGCACCGCATTTTCACCAGGTAGCGGTTCTCTATGTTCAGGCTGTTCCGGGTACTCGTCTCCCTCACAGGTTTGAAGGCATCATAGACCTCGTTTTAAAGCTTGTCAAGACTGGGCCTTGATTGACATCAACCTCATAATTTGTTAGTATTTTGCCCATGATTAAACGCTTTTCACGCTTTTTCTCCCTGGCGCTGGCGGCCTTGCTTTTTGTTCTTCCGCTGTTTTCTGACGCCGCCACGGTCATGGAGGAGGGCGAGGTTATTACCTTAAGCTTTACCGGGGATTGCACCCTGGGCAGCGCCGACAACCTTTGGGAGCGGGACTATTCCTTTGTTTACGCGGTGAAAAACCAGGGGTATGGCTATCCCTTTTTGAATGTGAAGGATTTCTTTGCCAAAGATGACCTCACCATCGTCAATCTTGAAAACGTTTTTTACGACAAAACCAATAACAAAGCCAAGAAAAACTACGTCTTCCGCGCGCCGACGGATTTCGCCAAAATCCTGACCGAAGGCAATGTTGAACTGGCCTTTTTGGGCAACAACCACATGCTGGACTACGGCGCGCCCGGGATGAACAGCACCATAGATGCGCTAATGGCTGAAGGCATCGCCTACTTTGGCAGCAACGACGCCCAGGCGCTCACCTATGTCTATGAGAAAAACGGCATCAAAATCGGCTTCATCGGCTCGGTGCATTCCTATTTTTACCGCAAAAAGGACGAGTTTTCAGCCTCCATGCAGTCCCTGAAGGATGCCGGCTGCCAGGTCATCATCGGCATCGTTCATGACGGGACAGAGTATTCCTATACCCGCAACAAAGCCCAGCAGAGCATGGCCAACTGGCTGGTCAAAAATGGGGCCCACCTGGTCATCGGCCACCACCCCCATGTGGTCCAGGGGCTTGACCGGACAGCCAGTGCGACAGTGGTCTATTCCCTGGGCAATTTCTCCTTTGGCGGCAACCACCGCCTGGATATTTTGAGGCGTCCCGGCAAGCGCGCGGACCGCGCCCTCATCGCCCGGGTGGAACTGAGCTTTGACAAGCAGGGCGCTTACATGGGCCACCAGGTCAACCTGATTCCGGTTTCCCCATCGGGCGTGAGCGAGTATAACAACTACCAGCCGGTGTTCTTGAGCGGGGAAGAAGCGCTAAAAACCATGGAATTGGTGCAAAACGACACCGACTTTGAATTGGCCCCCTACATTGAGGGCGTCGGCGCCATCCAGCCCTTTGTGCCCTATGAGCCCGAGCCGGTCGAAACGGAGCAGCCAGCTGAGTAGATGTACCGGCGTTTACCCGGAAAAAGCCGCTGCCTAAATTAGAACTCACCCTTTTTTTAGCGTGTCGAAGCGCTCTTTTTTGTGCCTTTTTCCTGGCCGTGTCTTTGACCAGAAAACACAGGTGTTTTTCATGGTCTAAAAAATGAGATTTTTCAATGGAAAACGCCGATATTTTCTTTTGATTTCCGCGGCGTTTTTCCTTCCTTTTTTTACCGTTTTATGCTATAATGTATAGGAAGTCCAAAGGCCAATTATTTTGCCTTTGAATGTACAGGAATGAGGTATTTTATGTCGAGCGAGAACTACCAGGACATCACTCAGATGGCCACCCATGTGGACAAGGCCTATGATGAAAAACAAATCCAGGTGCTGGAAGGCTTGGAAGCCGTCCGCAAACGCCCGGGCATGTACATCGGCTCCACCGATGTCAACGGCCTGCACCACCTGGTCTATGAAATTGTGGACAACTCCATTGACGAGGCGCTGGCCGGCTACTGCAGCCACATCAAGGTGCGCCTGTACAAGGACGGCTCCGTGAGCGTGGAGGATGACGGCCGCGGCTTCCCCATCGGCCTGCACCCCAAATTAAAGCGCCCCGCGGTTGAGGTTTGCCTGACCGTGCTGCACGCCGGCGGCAAGTTCGGCGGCGACGGCTACAAGGTCTCCGGCGGCCTGCATGGCGTAGGCGCCTCTGTCGTCAATGCCCTGTCCAACCACATGGAAGTGCTGGTCTACCAGGGCGGCAAAATCTATCAGCAGGAATACAAGCGCGGCAAAATTGAGTACGACCTGCGCGTCATCGGCGATACCGACCGCACCGGCACCACCGTGCGCTTCTGGCCGGACATCCGCTCCGAGTCCAATCCCGACGGCGTCTTTGAGCCGGACGCCCTCTTCCGCTTTGACGTCCTCCAGTCCCGCATCCGCGAGATGGCCTTCCTAAACAAGGGCATCCGCATCGACATCACCGATGAGCGCCCCGAGGAAGAGGAGAGCAAGAGCTATCACTACAAGGGCGGTATTGTGGAGTTCGTCCAGTACATCAACAAAAACCGCAGCCCGCTTTTCCCTGACCCCATCTATGTGGAGGGGCTCAAAAACGACATCGCGGTTGAGGTTGCCCTGCAGTACAACGACTCCTACCAGGAAAACACCTACGCCTTTGCCAACAACGTCAGGACGCCCGAGGGCGGTACCCACGTGGTCGGCTTTTATTCCGCGCTCACCCGTACTATCAACGATTATGGCCGCCGCTACAAGTACTTAAAAGAGGCGGACAGCAACCTAAAGGGCGAGGACGTCAGGGAAAGCCTGGCCGCCGTCATCTCCGTCAAGCTGAAGGAGCCGCAGTTTGAAGGGCAGACCAAGTCCAAACTGGGCAACTCCGAGGTGCGCGGCATTGTGGACGGCCTGGTGTCAGAGCACCTGGGCGCCTACCTTGAAGAGAACCCCGCCGTCGCCCGCGTTATCTTAGATCGCTGTTTAGGCGCTGCCAGGGCGCGTGAAGCCGCCCGTAAGGCCAAAGACATTGCCAGGCGCAAATCGGTCCTGGAATCGGCCTCTTTGCCCGGCAAACTGGCAGACTGCTCCGAGACCGACCCGGCCAAGTGCGAAATCTTCCTGGTGGAGGGCAACTCAGCCGGCGGCTCTGCCAAATCCGGCCGTGACAGGCATTACCAGGCCATCCTGCCCCTGCGCGGCAAAATCCTCAACGTTGAGAAAACCAGGCTGGACCGTGTCCTGATGAACGAAGAAATCAAGAACATGATTACCGCCTTTGGCTGCGGCATCGGCAATGAGTTTGACATCTCAAAACTGCGCTACCACCGCATCGTCTGCATGACGGACGCGGACGTGGATGGCGCGCACATCCGTGTGTTGATGCTCACCTTCTTCTACCGCTACATGCGCCCCTTGATTGAAAAAGGCTATGTCTACATCGCCATGCCCCCATTGTACAAGGTCACCAAGGGCAAGATGGAGCGCTATGTCTACAACGACGCCGCGCTGGAGGCGCTCTACGACGAAATCGGCCGTGAGCCCAAGCCCGAATTGCAGCGCTACAAAGGCCTTGGCGAGATGTCCTCAGAGCAATTGTGGACCACCACCATGAACCCGGAGACCCGCACCATGATGCAGGTGACTGTGGCAGACGCCATCACGGCGGATGAGACCTTCACCCTCTTAATGGGCGACCAGGTGGAACCGCGCCGCGAATTCATTGAGCAAAACTACGACCTGGTCACCGACCTGGATGTGTAATCCTCTTTGGGTCTTGCCAACAAAATTGAGAAACGAGCAGTATTGATATGAGTGACATCAAGGATAATTTAATCCCAACGGAGCTTGAAAGCGAAGTCAAAAAATCGTTTATCGCCTATTCCATGGCCGTTATCGTCAACCGTGCCCTGCCGGATGTGCGCGACGGCTTAAAGCCCGTGCACCGCCGCATCCTCTATGCCATGAACGAGCTGGGCATGACCAGCGACAAGCCCTACCGCAAGAGCGCGCGCATCGTCGGCGACGTGCTGGGCAAGTACCACCCCCATGGCGAGTCCTCTGTCTATGACGCCATGGTGCGCCTGGCCCAGGATTTTTCCATCCGCTACCTTCTGGTAGACGGCCAGGGCAACTTTGGCTCGGTCGACGGCGACCAGGCCGCCGCCATGCGTTACACCGAAGCCCGCATGAGCAAAATCGCCGGCCATCTGATTGGTGAAATCGACAAAGACACCGTTGATTTCATGCCCAACTTTGATGAGTCGCTGATGCAGCCCACCGTTTTGCCCAGCCGCTTCCCCAACCTTCTGGTCAACGGCTCCTCCGGCATCGCGGTTGGCATGGCGACCAACGTCCCGCCCCACAACCTGGGTGAAATCATCTCCGGCACCGTCGCCATGATTGACAACCCGGAGATCACCCTGGATGAGTTGATGACCTATGTCAAAGGCCCGGACTTCCCCACCGGCGGCATCATCCTGGGCACCTCGGGCATCCGGGAAGCCTACTACACCGGCCGCGGCCGCATCGTGGTGCGGGGTAAGACAGACATTGAAGTCCTGCCCAACAACCAAAGCCGCATCGTCATCACCGAGATTCCCTACATGGTCAACAAAGCCCGCATGATTACCAAGATGGCGGAGCTAGTCCATGAAAAGCGCATTGAGGGCATCCGCGACATCCGCGATGAGTCCGACCGCAACGGCATGCGCGTGGTCATTGAGCTCAAGCGGGATGCGCAGAGCAGCGTGGTGCTCAACTACCTGTTCAAGCACACCCAATTGCAGGAAACCTTTGGCGCCATCATGCTGGCGCTGGTGGATGGCCAGCCCAAGCTGCTCACGCTGAAGGACATGATTTACCACTACATCCGCCACCAGGAGGATGTGGTCACCAGGCGCACCAAGTATGACCTGGACAAGTCCCTGGCCCGCGCCCACATCTTGGAAGGCCTGCTCAAGGCGCTGGACCACATTGACGAGATTGTCCATCTCATCCGCAGCTCCAAGGACCCGGCTGAAGCCAAGGTCCAGTTGATGGAACGCTTTGAGTTCTCAGACAAACAGGCCCAGGCCATTCTGGACATGCGCTTGGCACGCCTGACCAACCTGGAAGCGGACAAACTCCAGGCCGAGTACGATGAGCTGCAAAAGACCATCGCCTACCTGCAGTCCATCCTGGCCGACGAAAAGATGCTGCTCTCCGTCATCAAGGAAGAATTGATTGTCATCCGTGACAAGTACCAGGATGCCAGGCGGACGGAAATCTCCCCGGTCGAGGGCGAGATTGACATTGAAGAGCTCATCCCCAAGGATGAGATGGTCGTCACCCTGTCCCACTTTGGCTATGTCAAGCGCATGTCCCTGTCCAATTACCGCGCCCAGGCGCGCGGCGGCAAGGGCGTGTCCGCCCAGGTGCTGCGCGAGGAGGACTATACCGAGCAGCTCTACACTGTCCACTCCCATGATGACCTGCTCTTCTTCACCAACCAGGGCCGCGCCTACAACCTCA
>CAZHPW010000015.1:4169-31307 GCA_964534515.1 uncultured Christensenella sp. | reverse complement strand
GCCCAAGGGCACGGAGTACTTCTTTTCCGACCTGCACGGGGAGCACAAGGGCTTCTTAAGGATGCTCAAGAGCGCTTCGGGCACCATCCGCGACAAGATTGAAACCCTGTTTTCAGGCGCGCTCAGCCGCAAGGACAGGGATGAACTGGCCCAGCTCATCTATGAACCGGAGGCCATGCTGCGCATCCGCCAGCACGGGCATGAGCTCAACGAGGAATGGTATTACCTCTCCATCACCCGCCTCATCAAGGTGTTCAAGGCCGTTTCCGCCAAATACACCCGCAACATGACCCGCAACAAAATTCCGCCCGACTTTGTGGGCGCGATTGATGAACTGTGCTACATGGATGAGGATGAAAGCCGCGCGCAGTACCATTTCGGCGTCATCCGCGCCATCCTGGACACCGGCATCGCGGGCGCCTTCATCTCCTCCCTCTGCGCCGCCATCCGGAAGCTTTGCGTCGCGCGGCTTCACATCATCGGCGATATCTATGACCGCGGCGCGCACCCTGACCTCATCATGGATGAGCTGATGAACTTCAACGATGTGGATGTGCTCTGGGGCAACCATGACATCCACTGGCTGGGCGCCGCCCTTGGCAACCCCGCCCTCATTGCCGGTGTTGTGCGCCAGGGCATTTCCTACAACACCTTTGACCTGTTTGAGGACGGCTACGGCTTAAACCTGCGCCCGCTGTCCGTGTTCGCCAATGAAGTCTACGCCACGGACCCCTGTCTGGCCTTCCAAATGAAGGACAAGTACAACGTCAACATCTTTGACACCGTGGACCCGGAATTGGGCGCGCGCATGCACAAGGCCATGGCCGTCATCCAGTTCAAGCTGGAAGGCCAACTGGTCCGTCGGCGGCCCGAATACGGCATGCAGAGCCGCGACCTGTTGAGCATGGTCGATTATGAAAAGGGCACCGTGCGCATCGGCGACACCGACTACCCCTTAAAGGACAGCCATTTCCCGACCATTGACCCCAAGGACCCGCTCAAGTTGTCCCCGGGCGAGGAGGAACTGATGAAGGCGCTCACCGCCTCCTTCCGCCACTCCAGCCGCCTGCAGCGGCACATGCGCTTTTTCATCAGCCACGGCGCGCTCTTCCTCAAGCACAACGGCAACCTGCTCTATCACGGCTGCGTGCCCATGGAGAAGGATGGCAGTTTTGCCAAGTTGGACTTGGGAGAAGGCAAGCACTATGAAGGCGCTGAGCTCTTTGCCAAGATTGACGCCATGGTACGCGACGCCTGGTACCTGGAGTATGACAGCGAGGAGCAAGTCAAGGCCCGTGACTTCCTCTGGTACCTTTGGTGCGGCCCCATCTCCCCCATCTTCGGCAAAAACCGCATGGCTACCTTTGAACGCGCCCTCATTGAGGACAAGAGCACGCACAAGGAGGTTATGAACGCCTATTACAGCCTGATTGACGGCGAGGAGGCCTGTAAAAAAATCCTGTCTGAGTTTTCCCTAAACCCCGACACCGGCCACATCATCAACGGCCATGTCCCGGTTAAAATCAAGCAGGGCGAGAGCCCGGTCAAGGGCAATGGCCGGCTGTACATGATAGACGGCGGCATCTCCAAGGCCTACCAGGGCACCACCGGCATTGGCGGCTACACCCTCATCTTCAACTCACACTCCTTTGCCTTGGCTCAGCACCCGGTCTGGGACAACCTGGACGAGGAACTCTTTGACAGCCCTGTCCTCCAGGTCGTTGAAAAACTGCCCCGCCGCATGCTCATCCAGGAGACCGACGCCGGCAGGCAGATGGCGCACGAAATCAAGGACCTGGAAGCCCTCATCGCCGCTTATCGCTCCGGCCAGCTTCAGGAAACCCAGTCCAATGACAGCAGCGAGGTCTTTGACCCGGAGAGCGATTTGGCCTTGTCCGGCAAGAAACCAAACTTACAGAAAGAGGAAAACACATGAACATCGCCTTTATCGGCATCGGGGTCATGGGCCAATCCATGGCGCGCAACCTGATGAAAAACGGACACCTCCTCACCCTCTATACCAGGACGGCCTCCAAAGCCCAGAAACTGGTGGATGAAGGCGCGGCCCTTTGCACCAGCATCAAGCACTGCGTTGAAAAAGCGGACGCCGTCATCACCATTGTGGGCTACCCCCAGGATGTGGAAGAGGTCTACTTAAGCGGCGAGGGCATCCTCAAAACCGCCAAGCCCGGCGCGTTCATCATTGACATGACCACTACCTCCCCCAGCCTTTGGGCGGACATCGCCAAGCGCGCCCGGCGCAAGAACCTGCGCCCCCTGGACGCGCCTGTCTCCGGCGGGGACACCGGCGCGCGCGAGGGGACGCTCGCCATCATGGTGGGCGGCGAGAAGGCCGATTTTGACGCCGCCTTGCCCATCTTTGAGTGCATGGGCAAGCGCATTGTCTATACCGGCAAGGACGGCAACGGCCAGCACACCAAGATGGCCAACCAGATTGCCATCGCCGGCGCGGTCTCAGGCGTCGCTGAAGCCATCCGCTACGGCGAGAAATCCGGCCTGGACACCGGCGTGATGCTGGAAGCCATCTCCTCCGGCGCCGCCGGCTCCTGGCAGATGAGCAACAACGGCCCCAAGATGATTCGCAACGACACCGCCCCCGGCTTTTTCATCAAGCATTTTGTCAAGGACCTGGCCATTGCCATGGACGAGTGCCGCAACCGCGAGCTCAAGCTCCCCATCCTAAAGCGCGTCCTCAAGCTCTACCAGCACCTGGTCAAGCAGGGTAAGGGCGACCTGGGGACCCAGGCTTTGATTGACTTGTATCGGGATGAGTTGTATTGAGGGGCGAGGAAACGGGGACTTCCTCTTTTCTTTAAAAAGAAAAGAGGCAAAAGAAATTTTCGAATAATATAAGAATAAGAAAGGCCGCGAGGGTATCGCGGCTTTTCGTTTTGATTGCTTTGATATAGAAATTTTTTAGATGAACATGGCACTGAGCAGGGAGCCGTCCACGGCGTTGAAGACCGCAAAAGCCTCATAGGCCTCGTTTTCGGTGTCATAGTAGTTGACCAGCCAGGCCGGGGTCATCACGATGCCTTCCTGACTGTCTCTCGCGGCCGCGTAGACCAGGTGGACTCCGGTGATTCTTTTGACGGTCATGTCGGCGAACCTGGAACGCGCGATTTCGCTCGGCAGTTGTGCAAGGACGGTTTCCGGCGCGACCAGTTTGTCCGGTGTGTTCAAGAGCTCGCCCTTTTTGTATTCGTCGCGCAGGGACAAAGAGACGATGCCATCCTTGGTCACATAAGCAGACACCCCAAAGGCGCCGTCGCTGCCCTTGCTCATGGCATTTTCATACACCAGGTAGTAGCCCTCGTTGTCTTTTGTAACCTTGGAGTAATCAACAACAGGCGCGTTGGTGGGGTTGCCCTCCCTTAAAATCCAGCGGTTCATGCTCTCGCCCAGCGCTTGGATACGCGACACATCCATATCCAGCGCGAAGACGCGGGTATAGCCTGTTACATCCAGCTGCAAAAGCAGTTCCTCTACCCGGTCTTCGGCAGCTTTCAAGGTGATGCCGGTCAGCGATGTTTGGTGCAACCGCAGGTCGCCCGGCATCTCCTCGCCCTGGTACCAGCCAAACCGCGCGCTGCCGGCCAAGTTGCCGGCCTGCTTGCTCAGGGTGCCCAAGGGAATGCTCTCCTCCGGCATATCGGGCCACTTATAGTTGCCGTTATAGGTGCCCTGATATTCATTGTAGAAAAGGGCTTCAGGAGCCCAGTCAAGCACCGACCCATCCCGGAAGGTCACGACGAATTGGGTACGCTCCAGCACACCGCTTTGGTTGAACAATTCAGGGCGGATGTTCTCGCCAAAGTTCCGCTCCTCCGCCCGGTATACGGGCAGGGTACCAGTTTTACTATATTCATCAGGCACAATCAGCGCGATGCCGTCCATTAAAACCTGCTGTTTGTCCTCCGGCGCGGACACCGATTCGCTTTGTTCCATCAGGATGTCCGGCTTGATATGGATCAGCCAGTCCTTTGATTTCTCACCCACCATGGCAGTGATGTGCAGGACAAAACTTTCACCTTCCCCAATCACCAGGGCATCGCTGACCTCAAAAGAATGAAGCACGCTGCCGTCTGCCTGCTGCTCCTGCCCATAGCCTGCCACCTTGACCGGCAGCGGCTCTCCCTCATCAACGCCGATTTGGTTCACGCGGAGTTGGGCTTGCCCCGCCTGTTCGCCTTTGGCCTCCACCAAGCCATACAGGCCGCGGTTCTTATAAACCACTTCCTTCATCCGGAAAGTGACGCCGTTTAATATGATGCTGTCCTCCAGCAGCGCCGCCTGTCCCTGCTCCAGCCAGATTTGGGTTTCCTTGCCATAAAGGCGGCCAAAGAAATCCGCCACCTGGGAATGGAAGGCCGCGTAGGCCAGCGCCATGGTCGCTACAAGAATGAGCACCGCAAGGGCCACAGCCCTCAGCGGGAATTGTTTTATTTTTTCTTCCTCCGTAACGGAGCTCGCGGTATTCATCAAGGCCTGCCGGATGTCTTCTGGCATCTTGGGGAAGGCCTCCCTGAGCATATTTTCTTTCCTGTCCATTATTCCAACTCCTTTTTCAGCCGCTGCTTAGCCCGGTAAATCCTACCGCGCACGGTGGAGGGCGGCAGACGCAGCACCCGGGCAATTTCTTTCTCGCTCATGCCCTCTGAATACCGCAGCACCAAGGGAACGCGGTATTTTTCAGGCAGCGAATGAAGCACCATCATGAGCGTGACATCCTCCTGAAACACGGCGCTGTCAGGTATTTTTTCCATCAGCACGATTCTTTGCCGCTTTCTTTGGATGTTGCGGCACTCATTGATGAGGATCCTAGTCAGCCAGGTCTTAAACAGCCCCTGCTCCCGCAGGGTGTGCCGCTTCTCCCAGGCTTTCAGGGCCGCTTCCTGCAAGGCGTCCTTGCAGTCCTCATCATTTCTCAGGATGGTCAGCGCGACCCGGTAGAGCATGTCGCCATGCGCCTGTATCTGGCTGACAAAATACGTTTTATCCACTGAGCACTTCCTTTTGGCTTTTTGGAACGTTCCACCCATTAGACGTATTAAGAGGTCATTTCCGCACACGCATAAAATGATTTTAGAATGATTAAAGTTTTCAGAGGGTCCGGGAGGGCTTTTTCAAAAGCCCTCCCGGCGTCTCCTCCCCCCTCCCAAAGCAAAAGCCGCGGGAGCGCCGCGGCTTTTGCTGGTCTATATACCTTAATCGTTGAGGGCTTCCCTGAGCGCTGAGAGGTCGGGCAGGAACTGCTTGTCCGCCGCCAGCAGGGTGAAGTGATAAGTCTTGGGTTCGTGCAGGAAGAGCCTGTCCTCCATCAGGGGCTCAGGGCCGCAGGAGTTGCTGCCCAGGGGGCCCATCGCGCCATCAATGTGCACCTGGGTGAAGTCGCACCGGGGCACGTCCGGGGTGTGCAGGGCGTCTTCCAGGTGCTGGGCGGTATAGTTGTGCGCGGAGAAGGCGAAGCCTTCCTTGGAGGCGATGACCAGGCCCTGGCCGGAGAGCATGTGCACCATGAGAAGGCCGGTATCCTCATGGGAGCCGTTTTCCTGCGGGAAGACGTAGGGCTCATGGGTTTCAAGCACGGTTCGCTCATAGCGGCCAAACAGGGCGGCGGACTTCATGTCCGGGTAGGACTCCTGCGGGCCGCGGCCCAGCCAGGTCAGATGGGAGAAAGCCTCCGGCATCTGGAACTTTAAGCCCAGGCGGGGCAGGTAGAGATCTTTTTCAATGTCCATGGGCACAAACTCAGCCGCCAGCTTGACCCGGCCGTCCGCAAGGAAGGAATAGGTCTGGTTGAGCGTCAGAATCGGGCGCAGGGATTTGGCCGCGGCGACGGTGGACACCTTGACCGTGACGCCGGCCTTGTCCTGTTTCGCGTCAAAGGCAGTGACCCTAAGCAGGAATTTGTCTAGGCCGCGCTCCTTCCAGCGCGGGCCAGCCTTGCCCCAGCCGCGGTCGTTGTCCGTGGTCGCGCGGAAGAGGCCCGCGGTGACCGCTTCCTTGAGCAGCTCAGTGCCGGAGGACAGGATGCTGCAAAGGCCCTTTTGCGACTTTTCAAAGGTGTACACCGTGCGGCCGGTGGTCACCCGGATACGCAGGTCATCTTTTTCCAGTTTGAGCGCGGCCTTGGGCAGGACAGCCTTCTTTGCTTCCCGGCCAAGCGCCAGGGCCAACTGCTCCTGTGCAACCACAAAGCCGGCCTCAGCCCAGGGGGTGGACGCGTTTAAGGCAAAGCGCAGGCGGAGATAACTGCCCTTTTCATACGCGCCTAGCGGCAGGGTGATAACGGCGGACTTGCCGGGCGTGCACTTGAGAGCCTTGTGCCCGGAGGTGATGACCTGGCCATCCTTCTCCACCTGCCAAAGCAGGTTGAGGGCGGACAGGTCGGTGAAGTCATAATAGTTTTTAAGGGTCACCTTGCCGGCCTTTTCATCAGACAGCCTGGCCCTGACCGGGCGCAGGACATGGGTGTATTCCAAGAGGCCGGTGTGCGACGTGCGGTCCGGGTACATCAGCGCGTCCACGCAGAAGTTGCGGTCGTGGGGCTGCTCGCCAAAGTCACCGCCATAGGCGTAGTATTCCTCCCCCTGCTCATTGACCTGCAGGATGCCATGGTCCACAAACTCCCACACGCAGCCGCCGATCAAGCGGTCATAGTTGCGGAAGGCCTGCCAGTAATCCTCCAGGTTGCCGGGCCCCAAGCCCATGGCATGAGCGTATTCGCACAGGAAGAGGGGCTTTTTGCCCTTTTCCTTGCCCTGCTTGATGAGGCGGGGGATGTCGGTGTACATCTGGGAGACCATGTCCGCGGTTTCCGCCTTCTCATCACGCTCATAGTGAATGGGGCGGCTGTTGTCCAGTTTGCGGATGGCCTTGGCCATTACGACATGGTTGACGCCGTAGCCGGCCTCATTGCCCAGGGACCAGATGACGACGCTGGCATGGTTGCGGTCCCGCTGCACCATGCGCTCGCCCCGGTCGATGAACTGCTTGTCCCACTTGGGGTCAACGGCAATCAGGTCATAGGAATCAAAGATGTTGACGCCATGGCACTCCAAATCAGCCTCGTCCACCACGTACAGCCCCACCTCGTCGCAGATGTCCAGGAACCGGGGGTCTGTGGGGTAGTGCGCGGTGCGCACGGTGTTCATGTTGGAGCGCTTCATGATGAGGGCGTCTTCCCTCAGGGTTTCCAGCGGCATCGCGGCGCCCAGGGTGGTGTGGGTGTCATGGCGGTTGACGCCCAGCAGCTTCACGGACTTGCCGTTGACATAGAACCTGGAGCCGATGATTTCAACGCGCCTGAAGCCAATCTTGACCGCCTCAGCCTGGCCCGGGATTTCGCACACCAGGGTGTACAGCCGCGGGTTCTCAGCGCTCCAGGGGGTGACGCCGGGGAATGTGAACTCGGCCTTGGCCAAACCATCCTTGACCGTGACCGTCTTTTCCTTGAGGACCTTGTCCCCGTCCAGCACGCTCAGTTTGACCTGCTTGGCGCCCTTGACCGGTACCCTGACTTTGAGTGTGCCGGTGGTGTTGTCTTTTTCAAGCCCGGTGTCCGCGATGACGTCCTCCATCCGCTCTTTTCCGTAGCTGAGCAGCAGGACATCGCGGAAGATGCCGTGCAGGCGCCATTTGTCCTGGTCCTCCAGGTAGCTGCCGTCAGACAGCTGGAAGACCAGCACCAGCAGCTCGTTCTCAGCGTTCTCTTTCACAAATTCAGTCACATCAAAGGCCGCGGCCAGGTGCGGCGTCTTGGAGAAGCCGGCGTACCGGCCGTTAATATACAGATAAAAACAGGAATCCACGCCCTCAAAGCGCAGCCGGGTCTGGCGGCCTTTGAAGCTCTCGGGCAGGGTAAACGTGGTCTTGTACACGCCGATAGGGTTCTCATCCGGCACAAAGGGCGGGTCATACGGGAAGGGGAAGGCCACGTTGGTGTACTGCGGCTTGCCATAGCCCTGCATCTGCCAGCAGCCGGGCACGACAATCTTACTGTCCGGCACGAGGGTGGAGGGGTCCGAGGGAATCTCATGCGGGCCGTTTAACAGCATGAAGTCCCAGGTGCCGTTTAGGCAGCGGCTAAAGGAGGACACACGGGCAAAGGACAGCGCGCTCTCCCTGTCCTCATGCGGGATGAGGGTGGTGGTCATGGGCAGGCGCAGGTCGGCTACAACATTCAAGTCCTGGTACTCGTTCTTGCGAAACATACTTCCTCCAAGGCGTTTATTTGGATGTATCCCTTTTCCACTTGAGTGTATCTTAATCACAAGGGGGTGTAAAGCCGGTTTCGCCCCATAAAAAGCGAAAAAGGAGCGTGTCGCTCCTCAAAAAACATGGTTTAAACCGCTCAGGGGTTCAGGCTCCAGCCCTCATCGTTGTGGTAGACCATCAGTTTGCCCATGCCGCCGTCCACCGAAACGGTCTGTCCGGTGATGAAGGCGGCCTTGTCTGAGCACAAGAAGAGCGCGGCGTTCACAATGTCTTCCGGCACGCCTACCCGGCCGGCGGGATGCTGCGCATTGTCCGCGCCATCAAAGGCGGCGCCTGTTGTATCAATCCAGCCCGGCGCGATGGCGTTCACGCGAACATGGCCGGACAGACTGACTGACAGCGCGTGGGTCAGCGCGGTGATGCCGCCCTTGGCCGCGGTGTAACTCTCCGTCCCCTTCTGGGACTGGAAGGCGCGGGTGGAGGAGATGTTGAGGATGGCGGCGCCCTTTGAAAAAACAGGCAGGAACAGTTTGCTCAGGTAGTAGGGCGCGGCCACGCCGATTTTCTGCGCGCGGACAAAATCCTCATACCCGCAATCCGGCAGGCCGCCAAAGGAGCGCATGGCGTTGTTGATGAGCACATCCACCTGCTGATAGCGGGTGATGACGGCATCCGCGAACGCCTGAAGCGCGGTTTGCTCCGCAATATCGCCTTGCAAAAAGAAGTCCAGACTCATGGGGCAAGGGTTCACATCTATCCCGGCCACCCTGGCGCCAGCCGCCTGAAAGCCCTTGGCCAAGGCCCGGCCGATGCCCTGGGACACGCCGGTGATGACGACTACTTTATCCCGAAATGACCCGTCCATCTCAGGGCACCTTGTTTTCGGTATAGGCATTGGTAAAGCCCAGGCCCATGACCTCGTTCTGGGTGCGCGCGTTGTTGTGGATGCCGGAGTTGTCCAACTGGTTTAATTGCTTGCCCATGAAGGTCATGGCGCTGGTCCAGCCGCCGTCCAGGTTGAAGGCGACCTGGCAGTTGAGTGTCTTCATGTATTCCGCCGTCTGGGTGACGCTGGCGCCCTTGCTGCCGGTGATGCGGCCCTCAATAATGACAGCGACATAATGCCCGGGTGAAATCATGCCGATGGCCGCACGGGGCTGGGGCGTGTTGCCCAAGCGCTCATGGAAGGTGTTGAGTTCCCCGTCGCGAATCAGCACCGGACCAAAGGACAGCACATCGTGCGCGCCGTCCACCAGCAATTGGGCGCTGGTGATTTCGGTCGCAAAGAAGGCTTTCATATCGCCGTTTTTATAGAGCGCCAGCAAATCCAGGGGCGGGTAGGCTGAGCGGCTCTCAGACGCCGGCATGTCAAAGACCACCTCGCCCGCGCGGATGGCGATGCCGATGGCATAACCCGCGCGCTTGGCGTTCCTGGCGACGCGGTAGATGTAATAATCCCCGTCCATGGAGAAGACCAGGTTGTTGTCCCGGGCAATGTCGGCCGGCTTGCCCTTGTACAATTCACGGTTGACCGTCAGTTCGCCGGGGGTGTGCGGCACCATGTGCAGCCCCTGCGCTCCATCCTTGACGTAAAGATTGGCCAGAAGGATGTTGGAACCCAGCTCCTCATGCTTGAATTTCTCAATCACAACGCGCCAGTCCTGGGAGGCGTAGCGCCAGTTACCATTTTCTGCGTCAATGAAGATGTGCTCGTTTTCACCCTCGGGCAGAAAGCCTTCCTCCGTCAAGGGCGGAAAGCCCTCTGTCTGCAGGCTGCCAAAGTCACGCTTGGCCAGAACGGGCACGGGCGTGGGGCTGGGCTGCGGGGTGGGCGTGCTCGGCACATAGGTACCGGAAGCCGCCAGATGGTAAGGCGCGTCCTTGCTGCCCTCGCCGGAAACGAGGTCCAGGCCCTCGGCGTTGACCAGAATGGTCGGGCGCACGCCGATGTTCTTTAAAATCGCGCGGGAGTAACCCATGGAACCCTTGTCCATCACGCGGCGCTGAGAATCCTTGCTGCTTTGGGAGGCGTCCGAAATCCAGAAGCTGGCCCCGCCGCCGCGGTAGGTCTCCACACCCCGCTCCACCGCATAAGCCGTGGCGGAGGCCGCCCTGTCCTCCTCACGGATAAAGCCATAGTCCTCATTGCGCAGGTCATTGGCGGAGGGCAGGGTGATCAAAAAGCCGATGTCCTGAGGCAAGAGCCGCTGGGCCTCCTCAGGAGAAAAAGCCAGGGCCAAAAAATCCTCATTGAGCCAGGTTTTGAGGGCGGAGGATTCAAAACCCCGGTACTCGCCCGTTTCCTCAACCGGCCGCGCATCCAGCACCAGGTCGCTGAGCAGGTAGACCCGGCCATCCTGCGCGCTCAAAACACGCCAGAGGATGGGCTGCTTCTCCGCCCCGCCTTCGCTCTGCGGATAAGCGCCAAAGGCGACATAGCTGCCTGTCTTCAACGCCGCTTCCGCGAAAGCCGCGGGCAAAAGCAGCGCCGCAATCAGCGCCGCCAGCAGAGCAAGCTTTAAAACTTTCAAAAAACGCATGGTTTGTCCTTTCAGGCGCGGCCAGAATCAGCCGGTAAAGCCAAGGAAAATATACAAGGATGGGCAGGTAAAGTCAATGAAACAAAGGGCTGCCTGCCGCAACGTCAAGGCTTGAACCCCTGCCTAGAACCTGCTATTCCCAGGAATCGGGCTGATTGTGATTAATTCAAACTCGCATTTCTTTAATTGGCTTTTCAGGGTAAGGGTGCCGTTATCACAGACCGCACTTTCCTCCCGGTAAACCGGACGGGCCAGCTTCTTCACATGCTCAATGCTGTCCCGGGTCAAGGGCTCGCTCAGCTTCAAATCCGCCAGGATGGTTTTGCCGTCACTGCGGTCAGTCCTGAAGTGATGCCGCCGCAAGAGGCATGAGGAGGCGTCCAGGCTCAACTCAAAGCTATACTCATGGCTGCCCTGTCGGAGATTTTGGGAGAGATGGTAGGGTTCGGCATAACTTAAATCATACGCTGACTCTGTCATGGGGTGGTGGTAGACCAGAAGCACCAGGTCATCACCCTTGCGGGTCAGGATGCTGTACTCCGTCTTTGATAGAACGCTGTCACCCAGCCTGGAAAGCGCCCAAAGCGCCCAGAAAGTGGGCTTTCTGATGCCGTTCACGGTCATCAGCCCAAAGCCGCCGTGGAACTCCGAAGCGGGCATGGGCACCGCCTCCTCCAGGTAGTCCAGCGCCGTCCAGTGCGCCATCGTGTTCAGCGCGCTGTCATGTTTCAGCGCGTCAGACAGCAGGGAGGTGCCGGCAAAGGGGGAATCATTGATGGGGTTGTACATGGACAAGGACAGGTTCCATTCCGTGACCACCAGGGGCAATTCCGCGTGCTTTTTACCCAATTGGCGGCGCAGGCTGTCCATGAGCAGCCCCGCGTAGTCCCTTTGCATCAAGGGGTAGGGCGGCTGCAGCAAGCTGGTGCTTCGAACCGCATGGCCAAAGCCCGCCTTCAAATCATCCTCTGTAATCTGCTCAGAATACAGGTGCAGGCTGAAGGCGTGAACCGGGACCTTCTGCGCCTCGCAATGGTTCATGAAGGACTTGGCCCATTTCTTATTCTGGATACCAATCGTGGTGATGGAAGGGCCAAGGATTTTTGCCTCCGGCAGGACAGACACGATGGCCCCGGCCGTCTCGGTATAAAAACGGAAGAAATCCTGTTTGTTACCGGTCCAGGAGATGCCGACATAGTCCGGCTCATTCCAGACCTCAAAAAACCAGGTCTTCACCTCATTTGCGCCATAGCGGCTGACCAGGTGCCGCATCAGCGCTATGACCAGATCACACCACTGGGTTAAGGAGGCGGGCGGGGTGATGTTGGCGCCCCAGGAGAAGATCGTCTTGTCCCCGGAGGCCAGGATGGTGGGCATGAAGGTCAATTCAAGAAAAGGTTTTAGGCCGATGGACAAGAGGAAGTCTAGAAGCTGATCCACCAGGAAGAAGTTGTAGCGGATGCCGCCGCTGTCCGCCTTGATGAGCATCATGTCATCGCTCATGATGCCGTGGAAGCGAACATGGCTAAAGCCGATTTCCGCCTGGATTTCACTGAGTTGGCGCTGGACATGGGAAAGCAGCCCTTCATACGCCCGGCCAAAGGTGGTCACCCGAATGGCTGAGCCATAAAAGCGCTCCTGCGCCGGTTTGGCGCAATCCACCCTGGTTAAAACGCGCTCCTCAGCCGCTTCGCCTGTGTATGGAGCGGCCACCGTATCCAGGTATTTGGTGACCAGGCTGATGTCAAGTTCCGGAAACTGGTCCAGGTAACTGCCATGCTGCAGCGCCTGGAGCGCGCCTTGCATCAACAGGTTTTGCTTTTGAACCTCCCGCCTGAACTTGCCGGGGGTGATGTCATACTGGCGCTGGAACAGGGAGGCCGCGTACTGGGGCGAGGAGAAGCCGCATTTGATGGCCAGGTCATTGATGGGCGAAAAGAAATCGGTCTGCAGGCGCTCATGGAACTTTTTGAGCCTGATGTGGCTGAGGTAATCGCTCAGCGTCATGCCCAGGTTCTTCTTTATATAGGAGGACAGATAGTTGGTGCCGATGAATTCCCGGGAGGCCAGGTCCTGCAGGGTAATTTTCTCCATGTAATGCTCATTGATGAAGTCTAGAATCCGAAGCAGTCTCTCCTGCGTGCTGCCGCCCACCCCCTGGAGACCCGGGTCCCTCTCCCGGCTGAAATGGCTCATCAGCGTGCCCAGGATAACCTGAACCTGGGCGGACACGCTGTACAGATAACCCAGACGCCGGTAGAAGACCTCCAGGGTGATGGTACACAGGCTCTTTCTGATGACATCTATCATCGGGTGGGTCGCGGGATTGCCGAAGCACTCTATCTCCCGGCTTGAGAAATCCTCAAACATCTTCTGGCTGCTGAAGTCCTCGCTGTTGACCTGCAGGGCGATGACCTGATTGGTTTCCTCCGTCTGGCTGGTGGCGTGGATGACATTGGGGCCGATGACCACGATGTCCCCTTCCGACACCCGCACCAGTTCGCCCCGAAACTCCACAAAGAAAGAGCCCTTGATGGCCAGGAGCACCTCCAGTTCCTTGTGCCAGTGCAAAGGAAAACTGCGCACGGTATGCACATAGGCTTTGATGGGCAAGCCTTCCAGGTATTCAACAAATTCGTAGCGGTCGTTCAATAGATGCCTCCGGTTCTGTTTTAAATTGGATGTGATTTTTGGCGTTCTCTGGGCGGATTATAACAGTTTTGTTGATAAATTCATACAGTTCACAAATTTGTTTGCAAATAAAAAACAACATATATGATAAAAAGCAGCCATGAACATCAGTAAATTCACACTATTCTTATCCTTCTGACATGTTATGATTTAATTGTGTAAACGGAATAAAATATACCAAATACGGCAGGTGCGACATGATTGATTTAAAAGGCAACCCGTTTTATCTGACGAATGAGGACATCCTTTGGGTGGAGGAAACCCTGGGTTCAATGACGCAGGATGAAAAACTGCGCCAATTGTTCTGCATGATTATCTTTGACCCGGCGGAGGAACACTTAATCCGCATGGCCAAGGAAATCAAGCCCGCTGGCGCAATGTTCCGCCCCTTCCCCAAGGACGACGCGGTCAAAATCTCCAGGCTGCTGCAGGAGCACTCCAAAATCCCGATGCTTCTGCCCGCCAATCTGGAGCGCGGCGGCAACGGCCTGGCCAATGACGGCACGCAGATTGGCGCGCCGCTTCAGGTCGCGGCGACGGACGACGTGTTTTTCGCGGACGCGCTGGGCAAGGTGGCCGGACGGGAAGCCGCCGCCGTCGGGGGCAACTGGTCCTTCGCGCCCATCATTGACATCGACTTCAATTGGCGAAACCCCATCACCAACGTGCGCACCTTTGGCTCTGACCCCAAGCGGGTGTCTGACATGGGCGTCGCCTATGTCAAAGCCATCCAGAAGGAAGGCGTGGCCGCCTCCATCAAGCACTTCCCGGGCGATGGCTGCGATGAGCGGGACCAGCACCTGGTCACCTCCATCAATGACCTGTCCTGTGAGGACTGGGACGAAACCTATGGCGCGGCTTACAAGGCCGGCATCGAGGCCGGCGCGCTGACCGTCATGGCCGGGCACATCATGCAGCCCGCCTACTCGCGCAAATTGCGGCCCGGCATCCGCGATGAGGACATCATGCCCGCCACCCTGGCGCCCGAACTGCTCAATGACCTGCTGCGCGATAAACTGGGCTTCAACGGCCTCATCGTGTCCGACGCCTCCACCATGGCAGGCTTTTGCATCCCGCTTGGCCGGGAGAAGGCCGTGCCCGCCTGCATCGCGGCCGGGTGTGACATCTTCCTCTTCACCAAGAACATGGAAGAGGACATCGCCTTTATGCAAAAGGGCTATGAAGAGGGCATCATCACCAAGGAACGCCTGGAGGAGGCGGTGACCCGCATCCTGGCCTTGAAGGCCGCGCTCAAACTGCACAAGAAGGACAACCGCCCCACCCAGGAACAGGCCGACGCCGTCGTTGGCTGCCAGGAGCACCGCGACCTGGCCCGGCAATGCGCCGAGCGCTCCGTCACCCTGGTCAAAGACAAGGGCGGCATCCTGCCCATCTCCCCCAAGACCCACAAACGCGTCCTGCTCTACCCCATTGTGACCGGAGAAAGCTTTTACGGCGGCGGGGGCGAGGAGGACATCGGCGCCATCTTCAAGGAACGGCTTGAAAAAGAAGGCTTTGAGGTTGACATCTTCAGCCCGCCCCAGGGCATGGAAGGCCGCTCCGCCAAGACCACCGACATCACGGAGAAGTATGACCTGCTGCTGTATGTATCCAACCTCCTCACCAAGTCCAACCAGACCACCGTACGCATTGAGTGGGCTCAGCCCATGGGCGCCAACTGCCCCAATTATTCAGCCGTTGTGCCGACCATCTTTGTGTCCCTCGCCAACCCCTACCACCTGGTGGATGTGCCGCGGGTGCCGGTGATGATCAACACCTACTGCGCGCTGCCGGACAACATTACGGCCCTCATAGACCGCCTGCTGGGCCGCGCGCCTTTTACCGGCACAAGCCCGGTTGACGCCTTTTGCGGCAAGTGGGACACGAGGCTGTAAACCCTGAAATTTTCCGTAAAGGGATTACGGAAAGAATATATAAGGAGGAGAACCATGAAAAAGACCCTGGTATTCCTGCTCATTCTGGTCCTGGCTATGAGCGTCCTGCCCGGCATCGCCGAAGGCAACCTGGTGCAGTTGCCGCGCAACGAGACCTTAGCCTACTTTGGCTGGGCCTGGGGCACCGCGTCCAGCTACAACCCCATGGAAGCCGGCGGCAATGTCGGTATGGGCATCCAGAACTCCCGCTTCCTCATCTACGAGTCCCTGTACATGTACAACATGTTAACCAACGTCAATGAGCCCCTGGTGGCGGAGAGCCCGGCCGTGCTGAGTGAGGACGGCACCCGCTACACGGTCAAGATGAAGGAGAATGTCACCTTCAATGACGGCACCCCCTGCCTGGCCAAGGACGTGAAGTTCTCCTATGACGTGCATGACACGGCCAAGTTCCCGGACATCGTCACCAACAACCCCGACATCTTCACCTATATCTCCGAAGTGGTGGCTGTGGATGACTACAACCTGGAATTTGTCTTAAACCAGGACAACTACAACCCCCTGGTCGCCGCGACCTACCTGTCCTCCGTGCCCATCCTGCCGGAAGCCGTCTGGATGCCGCGCTGGGAAGAGCATGGCCCGGCCATGACCAAACTGTTCAATGAAGATACGATCGCTACCGGCCCCTACAAGCACTTCGCCGATGACGAGGCCCGCCAGATTTTAATCCGTGTGGACACCTACTGGGGCCAGGCGGAGAACATGTTTGGCAAACTGGCCAAGCCCAAGTACATCACCCATGAGCTTTTGGCGGACAACGACGCGGGCGCCATCGCCTTTGGTGAGGGCCGCGTGGACATCACCCAGCAGTTCCTGGCCAACGTTGAAACCTACATGGAAAACATGAAGGATGAAAACGGCAACACGCTGGTGAAAACCTATTACAACGAGCCGCCGCATCACCTGGGCTGGGGCAACCCCTCCATGGTGTTCAATCTGAACAAGCCCGGCCTGTCTGACCCCATCATGCGCAAGGCCCTGGCGCTGAGCCTGGACTATGAGGCCATCGCCAAAAACGCCGTATCAGGCTATACCGCGCCCATGAAGATTGCCTACATCAACGCCTACATCTTTGAAGACTACCTGGATTGGGAAAACGAGGACATGCAGGATTTGATGTGGGACACCACCGACCTGGCGGGCAATGTGGCGGAAGCCAACCGCCTGCTGGATGAAGCCGGCTACCTGGACGTGGACGGCGACGGCATGCGTGAGATGCCCGATGGCAGCAAGATTGAGTGGGAGGCCTCCTGCCCGGCCGGCTGGTCGGACTGGAACCTGACCCTGGAAGCGCTGGTGGAAAGCGCCAAAGCCATCGGCATCAGCCTGGTCACCCACTTCCCGGAAATGGCCATCTACTTCAATGACTTCTACTATGGCAACACCGACATCGGCATGTGGACCATGACCCCGGCGCCCTCCGTGGCCATGCCCTGGCAGGAAGCCCAGTTCGCCATGTACAGCAAGGGCGTACCGCCCATTGGCGAATTTGCCGCGCGCGACTTCAACCGCTTCCACAATGACCGCGTCAATGAGCTGGTGGAATTGTCCATGACGGAAACCGATATGGACGTGCTGCGTGAGTACTATACCGAAATCAATACCATCTGGCTGGAAGAACTGCCCTATGTGCCCTTTATGTACCGCCCGCACTGGTGGCAGACCACCTATGAAGGCTACTGGACCGGCTTTGTGTCCGGACAGGACAACAGCGATATTCCGCCGATGCTGTGCGCGGACTTCGCGGGCATCCGTGAGCTCTACCTCTTGGAGCCGACCGGCCGCGAGTAAACTAATTATCATCTGACCTTATCCGCGGGTATGGGGCGGCCTTCCGCCCCGTACCCGCCCTCTCCATTCCATTGAATTCAACCCCGAAGGGTATCCGATGAACCGAAACCTATATTGTTCCCAAGCAAAGGATTCGGCTCACCAATCAAGAAGGGGACACAAGATATATGAGTACATATATAAAGGAAAGGCGGGCCAACACCATCAGGGAAGCCTTAACACCCAGAACCGTGACGCTTTTAATCATCGCGCTCGCGGTCGCGGCGCTGGCGCTCCTGCTGCCAGGCTTTGTCACCCTGGGCTGGCGCCTGGCCTTCGCGCTGGTGGTCGTCTTCTACGCGGGCACCTATCTATTCCCGGCAAGCGGAAAATATTACCGCAAGAAGATGCGCTGGTACCTGGTCACCTTTGTCATCGCCCTGGCGCTCAACTTCCTTTTGCCCAGGCTGATACCGGGCAACCCAGTGGACATCATGCTGGCCGATATCGTCTCAGGCATCCAGGATTCCTCCAAGGCCGCCGCCTACAAGCAGCAGTACATTGAGAGCCTGGGCCTGGACAAGAGCATCCCGGAGCAATTCCTCCTGTATGTGAGCAACATGCTCAAGGGCGATTTAGGCATTTCCTTTACCGAGAGCCGCCCGGTGACCGCCATCCTGGGTACCAAAATTCCCTGGTCCGTTGCCATCATGCTGCCCTCCATCGTGGTGGGCTGGGTGGTGGGCAACCTGCTGGGCGCTGTCACCGCCTATAAAAAAGGCTTGTTTGACAAGACCATCTTCCCGGCCGCGCTGTTCTTGTCCTCCATCCCTTCCTTTATCCTGGCCATGATGCTTCTGCTCTGGCTGGCGGTGGGGCTGCGCTGGTTCCCGGTGCTGGGCGGCTACAACACCCTGATTGTGGACAAGACCTCCATGGTGTATTACCGCTCGCTCTTCGCGCACTGGACGCTGCCCTTTTTGTCCCAGACCCTCATCAACATCGGCGGGCAGGCCATCGGCATGCGCTCCATGTCGCTGTATGAACTCAACGCGGACTATGTGCTGTACGCCAAACTGCTGGGCATCAGGGACAAGAAGGTGACCCGCTACGTCTTCCGCAACGCCATGCTGCCCCAGGTATCCGGCCTGGCGCTGTCTCTGGGCGCGATGGTGTCCGGCTCCACGCTGATTGAAATTGTGTTTGGTTATCCCGGCATCGGCCTTCAGTTGATGCAGGCCATCCGCAACATTGACTACCCGCTCATTTCCGGTTGTACGCTGATTATTTCCATGACCATGCTGGTGGCCAATTTCCTCATTGACATCATCTATGGTCTGATTGACCCGCGGGTGCGCTCGGCGCAGATAGAGGAGGGCTAAGATGCAAAGCATTAAAATCATGTTGAAGTCCCCTCGCTTCCTGACAGGTCTCATCCTGTTGATGATTGTGGTGCTCTACGCGGTTTTCTACCCCATCTTTGACACAAGGGACCCCAAAGCCAACCGCCTGGAGAACCCAGAATACCAGCAGGTTTTACCCATCATCACCGCTTTGTCAGACGGCAAAGCCGAGGAGGCCGCCGCCCTCATTGACGAATTGAGCCCCAAAGCCGGCGAAGCGCTCCAGGCAGTGCTTGCCCAAAGCAAGCTTGAGATTGAGCGCACCGCCATCTCCCGCGCGCTTTCCGGCGCCAAGCAGGTAAAAGGCAGCAAGTATCCCAGGAACGCGGAGTTCGCGGCGCTCAAACAGGTGCTGGAACTGCCGGATGACGCGACCACTGAGCAAATGACGCAGGTGGAAGCGGCAGGCTACGCGGAACTGGATCGCCTGCAGGCGCATTATGAAGCCGTTCTGAAGGCGGCAGAAGCCCTCAAATCAGGCGCTGCGGCGGACACCATCACGGACCCCGAGGTCAAAGCGGAGTTTGAGGAAATCCTGGGAGAAAATGATGTGAGCGCGGCGATTGACAAGCTGGTCGCTGACCATGAAGCCAACCAGAAATGGGTCATCACCGTCAGGGAGCGCCTTGAAGGCATCGGCCTTGAGTACGATGACGCCAGAAAGGTCATCACCTCCGCCGTGCCCGGCACCTTCCTGGTACAGAAAAATCAGCCGCCATCGGGGGATTATCCTCTGGGGACGGATATGGAATCCCGTGACATCCTGCTTCAGATGGCGCACGGCGCCAGGCTGTCGCTGATGGTGGGCTTGATTGCCGGCTGCATCGCAACCGTGCTGGGCCTTATCATCGGCCTGTTCGCGGGCTACGTGGGCGGCTGGATAGACAACATCCTCTCCACCGGCACCAACCTCTTCCTGGTCATCCCATCCTTTGTCATCCTGATCCTCATTTCCGTCGCCCTGGGCCAAATCAGGGAGGCCTGGATTACCGGCCTGGTCATCGGGCTGACCGCCTGGCCATGGACGGCCAAGTCCGTCCGCGCACAGACCGTCAGCCTGCGCTACCGGGACCACGTCAACATGGCGCGCATCACCGGTTACTCCACCCCCCGCATCATCCTGTCAGAAATCCTGCCTTACATCGCCTCTTATGTGGTGATGGCCTTTATCCTCCAGGTCGCCTCCGGCATCATGGCCGAGGCCACCCTGTCCATTCTGGGCCTGGGCGACCCGACCGCCATCTCTCTGGGACGGATGATTTCCCGCGCGCAGCAATACAACTCCATCACCACCGGCCGCTGGTGGGAGTTTATGCCCGTCGCCCTGTGCATCGCCATGGTCACCTTTGGCCTGTACATGATGAACTCTGGGATGGACCAGGTGTTCAATCCCAAGATTAGGAGTTGATGACATGGCAGAACAGGTATTGAAAGTACGGGATTTAAAAACCTTTTACCGCACGCGGCTGAAGGAAAATGTGTACGCGGTGGACGGGGTCAGCCTGGACCTTCAGGAAGGCAAGGTGCTGGGCATCGCCGGGGAATCCGGCTGCGGCAAGAGCACCCTGGCCCTATCCCTGATGGGTTACTATTTCCCGCCGCTGAATTTTGGCGGAGGGAGCATCGAAATCAACGGCACCGACATCATGAAACTGCCCTATGAAAACCTGCGCACCAACTTCCTGGGCACTGAAATCGCTTACATCCCCCAAGCTGCGATGAATGCGTTAAATCCCACGCGCAAACTGGTCCATTTCGCGATTGACATTCTGTCCGAGCACCGAAAGGACTTAAGCCGTGAGCAGATGATCGCGCTGGCGAGGGAGAAGTTTGATTATTTAAAGCTGCCGGAGCGCGCCCTGTGGGCTTACCCTTCCGAGCTGTCAGGCGGCATGAAACAGCGCGCGGTCATCGCGCTGTCCACCCTCTTAAACCCCAAGGTGCTGATAGCTGATGAACCCTCAAGCGCCTTGGACGTGTCCAGCCAGAAGGTGGTCATTTCCCTGCTGCGCAAGATGCTCAATGAAAAGCTGGTGCGTTCCATGATTTTTATCACGCATGAATTGCCGCTGCTTCGGCATGTGGCCGATGATATCGTGGTCATGTACGCGGGCGAGCTGGTGGAGAAGGGCACCTCTGAGCAGGTCATCTTTGACCCGGTCCACCCCTATGCCCACGCGCTGATGAAATCTATCATCGTGCCGGAAGAAGGCATGAAATCCCAAAAACTGGCCTGCATTCCCGGCGCGCCGCCCAACCTGAAAAAAGTGCCGGAGGGCTGCCGCTTTGCCGAGCGCTGCGCCTTTGCCGTCAAGGAGTGCCGGGAGAGAAAGATAGAAATTGACGTCTTTGCCGAAGGCCGCTACAAGCGCTGCCTGCACTCTGAAGCCAAACTGAGGGAACTATATCAAAGCGAGGACGCTATGGGCTTTTATGGAGGGGAAGGCGTATGAGCGAGAACAAGAAAACCTTTGACCGGGTATTGATTGAAACCCGGGGTGTGAACAAAATTTTCGGCTCCGGAAAAAAGAGCGTGCACGCGGTAAAGAACATGGATTTTGTCCTGCACAAGGGCGAGATTGTCTCCATCGTCGGCCAGTCAGGCTCGGGAAAAACCACCCTGGCCAAGATACTGCTGGGACTCTTGAAAGAAACCAGCGGAGAAATCCTGTATGAGGGCGAAAGGCGCGACCTGTCCACCCTGCAAAAGCGCCGGGCCTACTGGCAGAACATCCAGGCCATCTTCCAGGATCCATTTTCCACCTTCAACCAATTCTTCCGGGTGGAAAAAATCCTCAACGACTGCTTAAACCTCCAGGACAAGGGGCACCTGTCCATTGAAGAAAAACGGGAGAAGATGCGCGACGCCTGCCGTTTTGTGAACCTGAAGTATGAGGAACTCTACAACAAATATCCCTTTGAGCTCTCCGGCGGGCAGATGCAGCGGCTGATGATCGCGCGCATCTTTATGATCAAACCCAATGTGCTCATCGCCGATGAGCCCACCAGCATGATAGACGCCTGCTCCCGTTCCACCATTCTTGACATGCTGATGAAACTGCGCGATGAGAAGCAGATGACCATCCTGTTCATCACCCATGACCTGGGCCTGGCCTACTATGTGTCCGATACCCTCTACATCATGGAAAATGGTGAGATGGTGGAGCGCGGGGAGGCGAGCGAGGTGATTTTGAACCCCAGGCACGCCTACACCAAGAGCCTGGTCAGCGATGTGCCCAAACTGCGGGAGGACTGGGACCTGGAATTGGCATAAAAGCCAAACCTTTGATACACTCCAGCCGGGCATGTCCGAAGATGTGCCCGGTTATAATGAAAAGCGCTGTGTGAGCCGGGAGAGGAGCATATGAAAAAAGGCAAACTGACCATCTTGATGTTCACGCTGATGAACTTTGTGCTGTCCATGACCGGCTTTTTGTTTTCGGGCATCCTGGACAAAATGGCGGAATCCCTGAATGTGAGCATCGCTTCCGCCGGCTTGCTCAACACCATGCATTCCTATGGCGCCGCCATCGGCGTACCCATCACGCTGATTCTCTTCCGCAAAGTCAACCGGGTATGGATGCTCAAGATTTCACTGGTCTTGTCCATTGTGCTCAACATCCTCCTGGTTTCAGCGAAGAGTTTCCCCGCGCTGCTGGCTTTGCGTCTGCTCTCCGGGGTGACCATCAACAGCTATGGCGTCATGGCGACAGCCACCGTGGTCGCCCTGGCAAGGAGGGAACGCCTTGGCCGCTCCCTGGCCCTGCTCATCGCGGGCAATTCCCTGGCTCTGGTTCTGGGCATCCCCTTTACGCGCATGATTTCCGATTCCGTTGACTGGCGTGTCATCTTCTGGGCGCTGTCCGCCATCATGGTTTTGTGCCTGGTCTATTTCCACATGAACCTGAACACAAAAGACCAGGAGCAGCCGCGGCTGAACCTGAAAAACGAACTGAGCCTGCTGAACAACCCGAAGGTCTACCTTGTGCTGCTGTTTACCTTTGTGATGTTTATGGGCTACCACGGGGTGTACAATTATGTCACCGCCTACCTCCTGCACCTCTTCCCCAGCGCCGAGAGCGCTATCAGCGTCTTCCTGATGCTCTTTGGCATCGGCAGTTTTGCGGGCAATTACCTGGGCGGCCGGGTGTCTGACCGCATCGGCTACGCGCGCTCGATGAAAGTGGGCGCCTTTGCCCAATTGGGCATCGTCCTTTTGATGCTGTTCCTGCAGAATGTGCTCTGGGCAACGGTGGCCCTCATCGCGCTGTGGGTGATGTCCTCCTGGTTCATGGGTTTGCAGTTGAACTCAGGCATCGCCCAGGAAACTGAGAACAAGTCCGGCTTCCTGCTGAGCCTCAACGGCTCCGCCATCCAACTGGGCTCGGCGCTGGGCTCCAGCCTGGCCGCCGTCTTCATCTCCCAGGGCTTTACCCGGCAGATGATTATCATGTCCCTGTTGACCGCGGCAAGCGTGGCCATCCTGCAGACCTGGAGCGTTGATCGATACCACAGCGGCCAAATGGCCGAAGAACAGTAAAAATAACCAAATAAGGAGCGTTTAAGATGAACATCGGCATCGGCACCTATTCTTTCGGCGGGCTCGCCAGTTACCTGGGCCTGGGGCCCACGCTATTGGAGAAATTGAAGCAGGCAAAGGAGCTGGGTTTTAACTGCGTGGAGCTGCTGCCCGTTGACCTGGCAGAGAGCGCGGAGGACATCAAAAAGTGGCTGGCTGAGACCGGTCTGACCGTCGTGTCCGTGCACGCGGAGCCGACGGAAGAAATCGTCCAGAAACTGGCCGACATTGGCGGCAAGGCCGTCATTTGGGCCGGGACGCCCTTCAACAGCAAAGAAGAAGCGATTGAAGTGGCCAAATTGATGGATGACATGGCCGACATGGCCGCGCCCTATGGCGTCAAGGTGGGCTACCACAACCACAGCCAGGAGTTTTATGTGGATGAGGGCAAGGCACTTTTGGAGCACCTGGCAGATAACGGCAGCAAGTTTTACCTGCAGCTGGACTGCGGCTGGGCGATGAACGGCGGCATGTACCCGCCCTATTTCATCAGGAAGTACAAGGACCGCATCCTGTCCATCCACGTCAAGGAGAACGACAAGGTGATGGGCCCGGGCGAAAAGCCCGCCTCCCGGTATGATGAAAAGCCCGCCCATCAGGCCGTTTTTGCCAATGCCAAGTCCCTGCCGATTGAGGAACGGCAAAAGCTGCTGGACCAGTTCAACGCCCACGCCAAAGCGGGTGAGGGCAAGATGAGCAACCAGTGCAAAATGGGCGCACCGGAATCCAACATGAACTGGAAGGACATCAAAAAAGCCCTGGACGAACAGAGCCTTGAGGCCTTCTGGATTGTGGAGCGCGAAGGTTTTTATGACGAACATGACAAGTGCTTAAAGGAGGACTGCGCCTGGCTGAGGGAGAACCTGGGCTAAGCATCAAATCTATAAGCATGCGAGGCGCTGCAAATTGGCAGCGCCTCTTTTATTTGTCATGGGCGGGGGTACATCAGCAGAAACAAAAATTTCAATAGCACCAAATGTCCGGGATAGAAGGCGTAGAACAGCCATTTGGGCTGCGCGCCTTTTTGCCCGTTGTAGTGATGGGTCAACATGGCGCTTAGCGGTGCAGTGAACTGTAAGATACCCATGCCGGCCATCACGGCAGTGTTAGCCGCCTTGTTTGTACGGGTTAGATAAAGCAGGATGATAAAGATTACGCCATACGCGCCGTAATCCGTGCGGGCCAACTCGGCAAAGATTGCCGCCAAAGCCGCCAATGGATAAGCAAATTGCCGGGGCAGGGTCTCAAGCGAGTAAAGAGCCAAGAGCGCCAGCACATAGGTCCACAACACATTTTGATAGGTCAGTAGGCGGCGGTAACCAAAAGCCCAGTCAAAGGGAAGCTCTGTCAATAGCGCAAAGAGAAACATTCGCTTGATGTACCGCTTTTTATCATGGGTGTGGATAAACCCTTCCACAATCAGAAAAGCGAACAGGGGGTAAGCCAGGCGGCCGATAAGCCGGGTGATGGTGTAAAAGGTCAAGGCAGGCGAACTGAAACCAAGGGACTCACTGCCGGTAAACGGCTCCAGGAAAATCACACCAAAGTGATCCACCAACATGGTGAGCATGGCAATCCATTTCAAAGTCGCAGCGGTCATAAAGGCTCCCCCATTTACCTGAACAAAAACGGCTGTTGCACCTAGTCTATCTGAGAGTCCTGGATGTAGAAAACCTCCTGGATGGGCTTGTCAAAGACCAGCGCCAGACGGAAAGCCAGCTCCAGGGAGGGTGAGTACTTGCCGCTTTCAATGGAGATAACCGCCTGCCTGGAGATGCCGGCCCGCCTGGCCAACTCCTGCTGGGTCATCTCCCCCGCGTCAAAGCGCAGCCGGCGCAGGTTGTTGAGGATAACAAACTCATTATCCATGGTTTAAACCCCTTCTGTACAGGTTGAAGGTGACGGCGTTTTCCGCTATCATGCCCAGAAAACCGCTCAGGAAGAAAATGTTGAGCATCAGGGCGTAGGACGCGCCAAGGAGGAGGGACAAAAGGGCAACCAGCCCGCCCACGCTCATGACAGAGGCGTTGACCCAGCCTGACTTAAGTTCAATGGCTTCGTCCATCTCGTCCTTGACCGCGATGTCCTCCAGGTCCTCGCGCGTCTTTTCATTGACGCCGTGATGGCGGGCCAGGGCTTTGGAGGCGAGGCCGAAATGGAAGACGACCTGGGCCAAAAGGATGACCACAAAGCTGATGGCGGCCGCAATCAGCATGAAGGCGGCCCAGGCCTTCAGGTCGGTAGCGTTCAAGAGGCCGGCGCGGTAGCGCCCAAGCGCGATGATGACATAGGCGGCAAGGAGCAGCATCTGGGTTACAAACATGGCACCGTACTTTTTCTCCTGGTAAGACATTCTCTCTTCCTCCGAAAATAATGTAATCGACCCGGGTCATCTATAATGTAACTTGTAGATTACATTATGTCAATACCAAATTACTTTTAATTGTAAATAATTTTGATTTAAGCACCTAAGACAGCTGTCAGCGTAAAAAAGGACACCCCCGGTATCAAGCCGAAGGCGTCCTTTTAATAAGTTAAATCAATAGAATATCCGGGTTGTTCAGGCGGGCTTACGCGTCCTTGACCTGAACCTTTTTGACCTCATAGCCCAGGTCAGTGATGCGCTTGGTGATGGCGTCGATTTCCACCAGGCCCTCATCATAGTCCACCTTGGCCTTGCTGGTGTTGAAGGAGACATTCAGGCTGTCCTTGTTGACGCCGTTTAAGCCTTTGAGCGCGGCTTCAATCTTGGTCATGCAGGAGGGGCAGGTGAGGGTTTCCAGTTGGATGGTCGCTTTTTTCATGATGGTTTCTCCTTTGTTGTTCGCCGCCAATCAGGCGTTTATTTGCGTAGTTTGTAGCGCAGCAAGCGCATGCCGTTCAAAATGACAACCAGGATGCTGGCCTCGTGCACCAGCATGCCCACAGACATGTTCATCCAGGTGCTGAAGAAGAGGGAGAAGAGCAGCACCAGCACCACGCCCACCGCAATCACGATGTTTTGCAGCATGTTGCGTGCGGTTGCCTTGGCCAAGCCCAGCGCATGGGGCAGGCGGCCAAAGTCGGAGTTCATGAGCACCACGTCAGAGGTTTCAATGGCGACGTCAGTGCCGCTGCCCATCGCGATGCCAATCTGCGCAAGGGCCAGGGAGGGGCTATCGTTCACGCCGTCACCCACAAAGGCGACGATTTGGCCTTTTGCCATGAGTTCCTTGATGTATTGGGCCTTGTCCTCCGGCAGCATGTGGCCGTGGGCTTCCGTTAAACCCAGTTCACCGGCCACCAGGTCCACCGTGCCCTGGTTATCCCCGGAGAGAAGCACCAGGTTCTTGACGCCCATGCGCTTTAGGCGCTTTAAGTCTTCCTTGACGCCGGGGCGCAATTGGTCCCGGATGCCGACCAGGGCCCGCAGAGTGCCATCCACCGCGGTCATCACGATGGAGTTGCCGGATTGCTCCAGCGCACGGATGTCACTTAACATGGCGTCAGTCAGCGGCACGCCCTCTTCACGCATCAGCTTCAGGTTGCCGACAGCCACCTTTTTGCCCTGAACCATGGCCACAATGCCGCCGCCCTTGACCACATCGGTCTTATCCACATCATACCCGGCTGTTCCGGAGAGGTGCTCGGTAATGGCGCGGGCCAAGGGATGGTCGGACTGGCTTTCAACGCTAAAGATGAGGCTGCGGGTCTCTTCTTTATCCTCATGGTAGTGGTGGACGGCGTCCACTTTGGGGCGGCCGATGGTGAGGGTGCCGGTCTTGTCAAAGACCATGGTGTCCACCCGGGAGAAATCGTGGATGACTTCGCTCCCCTTTAGGAGCACGCCATGGCGGGCGCCGTTGCCGATGCCGGCGACGTTGGAGACCGGGACGCCGATGACAAGGGCGCCGGGGCAGCCCAGCACCAGAATGGTGATGGCCAATTCCGCGTTCCTTGAGATGAGGAAAACCACAAGG
>CAZHPW010000015.1:0-4159 GCA_964534515.1 uncultured Christensenella sp. | reverse complement strand
GAAGCGGTCGATGAAGCGCTCGGCCTCAGATTTGGCGTCCTGGGCTTCCTCCACCAGTTCGATGATGCGGCCAAAGGTGGTGTCCTCGCCCACCCGGTCCGCCAGGATGTGCAGGGTGCCGTTGTCCAGGATAGTGCCGGCGAAGACCTGGTCGCCCTCGCGTTTGTGCACCGGGACGGCTTCGCCGGTGATGCTGGCTTCATTGACATGCCCTTCGCCCGTTAAGACGCGGCCGTCCACCGGCACCTTGGCGCCGGTTAAAACGCGCAGGCTGTCCCCGATGTCCACCTCGTCAATGTCCACCTCCTGGTAGCTGCCGTCCTCCATCAGTTTCAGCGCGCTCTCAGGCGCCATTTCGGTCAGCTCACGGATGGCGGAACGCGTTTTGATGAGCGTGCGCAGCTCCAGATAATCCCCAAACAGGAAGAGGAAGGTGACCACGGCGGATTCCTCGTAGTTGCCGATGATGAAGGCGCCGATGACCGCGATGGTAACCAGCACATCAATGGAAACCACCTTGACCCGAAGCGCCTGGTAGGCCTGCAGGGCAATGGGCAAAACGCCGATGATAGACGCGATGAGCATCATGAATTCGGCCGCCGGCTCGTGGTGGAGCAGGTAGTGGGTGAGGAAGGCGCCTCCCACCAGAATGCCTGAGATGAGGGTGATGAGCCGCTTGTTTTTTAGTATCTGGCGCTGCATGAAGGGCCTCCCTTACGCGTGGTAGGCCTTGTCCAGGGCCTCGAGCATTTTATAGACGGCCTCATAACTTTCACAGACATCATCCGGAACGGTGTAGTTGTCGGTGATTTTCCTGAGGTTCACAAATTCCTCGGTCAACTCTGGCCGGCCCTTGCCCGCCAGCGTGGTTTTCTGCTCCAGGCTTTCAAACTGCCTGCGCACCTCATGAAACTCCGGGTGATGCTCCCCGTGCACCCGGTCCACCACCGGGACATACTGCTTCAAGGTTTTCAGGTAATTCTTCTTGGCTTCCTGATAATTGGTGAATTCTGTCATGGTCTTGTCCCTGCTTTCTCTTTATTCGCCCCCATCATAACCTGACCGATAGAAAAAAACTTTGACCCAGGTCAAAACTCCGGAAGTTTATAAGCCAATCAATGGTAGTTTCGGAATAAAAATCGGAGTCCCGATTAGGGAACTCCGTTTATGGGCGCGAGGCTGACAGCGCGTCAGGCCGAAATCCTGATGGTCCGGCCGTAGACCGGCATGCCCTTGATGATGGTACTCATGCCCATGACCAGGGCGTCGGTGCTGTAGGTGCCCTCATAGCGCAGCTCGCGGAAGGCGCGCATCATGCCGGCCAAGATAAAGGTAATCATGATTTGCTCCTGCTCGTTGTTGGCCGCCTCCAGGTACAAGCGCAGCAGCCTGGCCTCAATGGCCGTGAAATAGACGCCAACCCGGCTTTGGAACACGGGCATAAAGACCTCCGGGTGCTTTTCCATGCAGTGGCGCATGCCGGAAATGAAGCGCTCCGGGTCAGACAGCAGGCAGTCCTTGTCCTTAAAATCGGCCAGGATGTTCTCAATCAGCTCGTTTTCCAGTTCCTCGGAGAGGGCGAAAACATCCGGGTAATGCTTATAAAACGTGGTTTTGTTGATGAGGGCCAATTCGCACAGGTCCTTGACCTTGACCTGCTCCAAGCGAGTGGTTTCCCGCAACTGAAGGAAGGCTTCCCTGATGGCCCGTCTGGTTTTGATGATGCGCAGATCCATAACCCCTCCGATAATCAACTTTTTAGGCGCTTCGTTTACTTAAGCGTCTTAATAGTTATTTCGTTGTTTATGTTTAAACAACCTTAGTTGAGATATTATGCTACCATCCAACAAGACGGATGTCAACGGATGAATGACAAATTATGCTGAATTAAGACATCATCAAAAAAGGCTGACGCCATTGGGATGCGGGGCATCCGGAATGAGGCTGCCGGGCGAAAAACGGCCCGGGAAGATGACGCTGACCCGCGGCAGAAGATATGGCTGATGGCTCCCCCAGTCCCTCCCCGGCAAAAAGACAGACGCGGGCAAGCGCATTGGCGTTTTATGGTTTCATCGTGACAAATCTATTTTAATTGTCCGGCACTTTATGAATCTACATAACTCCCAGGTTTTTGGCGTTTTCTGAAATTTTTTGCAATTTCCCGCGTTTACAATCAGCACAGGGGCGGGTATAATATGGCCAAACAAGCGCCAGATTGGTCCGGTGGGAGGCTGATACCCTTTCATGGAAGCAAGATAACCGGTGCGCCAGATATTCATCATTGGAGTTCACTTAACCCCAGGGGTTTTATATTTGGCTTTTGGGCGGCCGCCTGAAAACCGGGGTGATACAGGGGATGAAGGAGAAGGGGTGAGAGGATGACGCAAAAAACACACACCAAGCGAAACAAACTCAAGATTCGGGGCAACCTGGATCTGCTGCTGTTCTGCCTGCCGGGCATTGTGATTACTTTTATCTATCACTACATCCCGCTGTATGGCGTGCAGATTGCCTTCCGCAGCTACTCAGCGCGCCGGGGCATCTGGGGCAGCCGCTGGGTGGGCCTGGACAACTTTACCCGCTTCTTCAATTCCGCCAACGCCTGGCCCATCATCAGCAACACGCTGGTTTTGAGCCTGTATTCCATCCTGGCCGGGTTCCCCATCGCCATCATTTTGGCCTTGCTGCTCAACTCTTTTAACCACCACAAATACCGCAAGATGATTCAGGCGGTGACCTACGCGCCGCACTTTATCTCCACCGTTGTCATGTGCGGCATGATTCTGCTCTTCCTCTCCCCCAGGCTGGGCGTTGTGAACACCATGATTAAAGCCCTGGGCGGGGAGCCCGTCAACTTCATGGGCAAGGGCGCCTACTGGCGGCACATCTATGTTTGGACCGGGGTTTGGCAGTCCATGGGCTGGAACTCCATCATCTATTTCGCGGCCCTGTCCGGCGTGAGCCCGGAATTCCACGAGGCCGCCATTGTAGACGGAGCGACCAAGTGGCAGCGCATTCGCCACATTGACCTGCCCTTCCTGCTGCCGGTGGTGTCGATGCTGCTTATTTTGAACTTCGGCAGCGTCCTGTCCATCGGCTTTGAGAAGGCCTACGCGCTGCAAAATGACCTGAACCTGGAGGTGTCTGAAATCATCTCCACCTATGTATACAAGGTCGGCCTCCTGCAGCGGGACCCCTCCTTCTCGACCGCGATTGGCTTATTCAACTCCCTGGTCAACGCCGTCCTGCTCCTAAGCGTCAACTGGATTACCGGCAAGCTGTCCGAGAACAGCTTGTGGTGAGAGGAGGCAGAGCATGAGCACCATAACAAAAATCGGGCGCAGCAAAAGTGACAAGGTCTTTGACGCGATTGTCTTTATCCTCCTGACCCTCATCATGCTGGTGGTCGCCTATCCGCTGTATTTTGTCATCATCTCCTCCTTCTCAGACCCCAAGGCGGTGGCTTCCGGCAGCGTCACCCTCTTCCCCATCGGCTTTACCCTGGAGGGCTACGCCAAGGTCATGGAGGAGGAAACCGTGATGCGCGGCTTCCTTAACTCCCTGTACTACACTGTATTGGGCGTTGTCATCAACCTGGTCGTCACCCTGCCCACCTCCTATGCCCTCTCCCGCAAGGACTTCTTCGCCAGGAAGCCGGTGACGATGTTTTACCTGTTCACCATGTTTGTGGGCGGCGGCCTGATACCGACCTACCTCATCATCCAGCAGACTGGGCTCATTGACACGGTCTGGTCCCTGGTCATCCCCGGCGCCATCCAGGTGTACAACATGATTGTGGCGCGCACCTTCTTTACCACCAACATTCCGGAAGAATTGTTTGAGGCGGCGCGTCTGGACGGCTGCGGCAACACGCGCTTCTTCCTGTACGTGGTTCTGCCCCTGTCCAGCGCCATCATCGCCATCTTGACCCTGTACTACGGCATCGGGCACTGGAACTCCTATTTCAGCGCGCTGATGTACATCACCACGCGCAGCAAGTGGCCCCTGCAGTTGGAACTGCGCAGCATCCTGCTGCAAAACCAGTGGGTTCAGACCACCACCGTCCTGTCCGCTGAGCAACTGGCCGAAAGGGACCGCCTGACCGCGCTGATGGAAATGATGAAGTATTCCCTCATCATCATCTCCTGCATCCCGATGA
>CAZHPW010000014.1:0-31728 GCA_964534515.1 uncultured Christensenella sp. | reverse complement strand
TGTTGCCGAATGTCCACTGTTTATTTGGTGTATCAATATATACCCGCCCTTTTTACGTTTTCGTCGTTTAGTCAACCATTTTGAGAAGAATTTCTTGATTTTATTTGATATTCCAATCATTTAAATCTAATTTGAACAAATTAAATTTATTTTGAAAAGCACATTCGGAAATGTTGCTTGTAATTGAGGGGGCAGTGAGATTAGTTTGATATAAAACCGCCAAGCCACGCAGACTTTCATCTGAGAGTGACGCAGCCTATCATGCAGTAGCGCAAAAATCGTTAATAACTAAACTGATATCAGACAGCCAAGCAATGACCTGATCTGATTCACTTCAAGTATGCTGTCATGGAACTATATAGAACTTCACGTCCGGAGCAATAAATTAAAAAGCCGGCCTTGAAGACCGGCTGGGTAAAAACTTCTGATTAAGCCAATGCCTCTAAAAGCAGAATTGCGTCTCCGGCAAAAGGTTTCACAGGCGCGAACCAAATGCCCTTTTCAGGCTGAACAACTTCATCAATAGCCTGATACTCCCCGGTTTCCGGGAGGAACCAGCGGGCACGGTAGGATGACCAAGGCAGTGTTTTATAACCAATTTGGAAGCGGTTGGTTTCTGAGTAATAGGCAACCAGTTTGCTCAAGTCATCATTGGCGGTGACACTGGGCATGAACAGCGCCTGCAAATCCTCTGCGCTGAAGGTAAGCACAAAAGCGCCTTTGGTGCCTGCCGCATACAAGCCCGGGTCAAGGGGCTTCAAATCAGACCAGCCGATTGATTCATAAAAATCTTTCATGATTTTCATCTGCCAGGCGCCTGGAAAGTCAATCGCC
The DNA here is from genome assembly GCA_964534515.1 of uncultured Christensenella sp. Lineage (GTDB taxonomy): Bacteria > Bacillota > Clostridia > Christensenellales > Aristaeellaceae > UBA6115. The sequence goes on along the minus strand of CAZHPW010000014.1, from coordinate 30,894 downwards.
TTATACCAGGGATCAAAACTGCCAAAGCCAAGTCCTTCATTGCCCGGTTCCGGCTCATCCCATTGGATGTGCCACATGCCTTGGGCCCCGTAAGTGTAACCTGAGGCACCGTTTTGTACCGCCAGGTAAGCTACCCTTCTGAGCATGGCGGGTGTTGCCCTCCTGCGGCCCATGCTTTCCAGGGTCAACACATTCTCGTACAGCGACTCGGACTCAACAAAAGGCTTGTTGGGTACGGCTTTGCGGTGTGCACGGAAATGCCGGCTGTCAATCGGGTAATCGCCATGACCGGCCTGGTTCAAGGTGAAATCAAACCAAGGTTCTTCACTCATGTAGGTGGCAAAGGGGCGTTCATTCGTGTAATGCACAGTCATCAGATGATGGTAGGTATCAAAACGGTCAATCTCTTTGGCGACCTCGCCCCACCCATCCAGCATTTTTGGCCGGATGGCATCTGAATACCCGCCGGCTTCACCGGCCAGGGTCCAGATGATTGGATGCGCCCCATAGCGGGCAGTCAGGTAGCGCACTGTCATCTTATAAAAATCAACCGCGCCTTCCTGCATGATGGAGAAGCACCAGGACAATCCGGCGGCAATGGTGAATCCCTTCTCAGCCAGGTAATCCATCTTCTTATCAAGATTGTTTTGGAAAAATTCAATGTTGGGAGTCCACTCCCCGTTTTCCTTCACAAAGTAGGCCGGGCAACCCGGATAGGGCTTGATTTCGCTGTGAAAATTGCATTGGTATACATTAAACCCCTGCTCAACACGCTTATCAACAATCGCTTTGAATTGACTCTCGTATCGCGGGTCATTGGAGGTATTAAAGGATTCCCTGATGGCGAAATGCCAGTGCGTGTCGCCCAGCCAGAAGAAGGGTGTGTTGTCCTGATGACAGAGATACTTCCCTTGGGGTCCAACCTTTAAAAAGCCATGCGTATACAAGGGCAAAGAACCTTTATAGGGGTGACATTCCAGACTGCCCGGCGCATGGTCTGTTCCTTCATAACGGTAAGACCAGACACCAACCTCTGTCGGGGCGAAGCGCACGGCAAAGCGGTCTCCTCCGTCCCAGAACGCGTCCCGCGAGATTTCCCTGCCTGAAGGCGCGGTGAAATGCATCCTGATGCCGCAGTCCACATTTGGATTGGCTTGTCCATCTTGAATGTCAAATTGAATAATCTGCCACTGAACCGCTTGTTTCATGCTTGTCATTTCAACCCTCTTTCCTTTGCGCGCGCTACGGCGTCAGCGATGATGTCATCCCTGTCCATTTGAAGCAGATAACCCTCCGCGATGAGGTCATCTGTGTTCGTGGTAACCAGCGAGCGATACTTGTCCAGGCTGCCATACAGCGTATTTAGGAAGTCGGCGGAAAATGGCTCAACATGCCCCCAGAAGTCCCGGGTCTTTGTGGGGTCCTCCTTCAAGGTGCAATACTTGGAATAAAGACAGGTTGGATAGTCAATGAATGGCATCCTCAGGCCGCCCGTTGTATTGCCGAAAGCATCCTTGGGGCTTTGGCCGTCCGGCAGACGGTCTACCTTCCTGGAAGCCGGCGCGGGAACACCTTCACGCACCCAGACATAAAGGTTTCGAAGGGCGGCTGAAAATTGGTATTCATAGGGATAATCCAGGGGATAGGGCTCGATGCCATAGAAAGGCTGTCCCCTGCCCAGTTTCTGTAAATCTGTGTCTGTCTCATAATAGTCTATCAGGTTGTACTTGCTGTCATGGGACGAACCGGCGATTTCATAGACACGGAATTTGGTCCAGGCTTTATCCATGTCCCCGCCCCAGCGGGTGAAGGGGGTTTCGGTCTCGGTGTTGATAACCATGAAAGGCTCCTTGGACTCAATGTAACCTTTAAACCCTTGGCGGGCTTCCCAGAAGCTTTCACTCTCGGCAAAGGAGTTGATGGGCGCCCTGGAAGCGCCGGCGCCGGAATGGTAGTAGCCATCAAAAACAGGCTCACCCAGTTTTTCACTGACCGCATCCGCAAATGTTTCCCTGTAACGGGTGATGAAGCCGCCGCATTGGCTCCAACCGGCAAGGAATAAGGTCAGCTTTCCATATTCCTGAAGCGGGCTGGATTGTCCGCCTTGTTTCAAAAGGACTGCCAGGTCGCTTAGCATATCCCAGAAAAGCCCATTCTCATACTCTTCAAGCACGGGGAAAAGGCCGGGTTTGGGAAGGGGACGGCCCGGCAGGGGGTTCTTCCACGAGATGCGCTCATATCGCTTGGGGTCTACTTTGTACAGGGCATCCAGGACATCGCTCTTGGCCGTAATGCCGATATAGATATCACCGTTTCTGACCATGAACCGCCAGGTTTCAACCCAGACACGGTCAATATCAATGCGTGCTGAGGGATTTAAAATCTCAACGACAACATTGCCGCTGAATTTGCTGACATCTTCCGGCCTGCGCACCAAAATCCGGTTGACATAAGGCGCGGAATCATAAAGGACCTTAGGATTGCCTGCTTCATCCTCTTCATACACATTGGCTGTGCCGGAAATAAAATACTCATCTTCCAGATAACCCTTTTCGCTCAGTTTACAAGCCAGTTCGGCGCGGGCGAAGGGATGTGAATCTGAAGTTACGGGAATGTACTCAACTTGATTAATCATTTAACTCTCCTGTCAATTGCATATGAAAACTAGATATTCTCAGCCTTTAACACCGCCCAGGGTAATGCCTTTGACGAAATTCTTCTGGATGAAAGGATAGACAATCACAATGGGCAGAATGCCCAGCGTGGCCATTGCCATGCGAACAGACGCCTGAGGAATCTTGGCCAAGCCCTCATTGACATTGCTCAACTGCTGGGCGTTTGTCGTGAGCATCTGGATGTTTTGCATCAGGCGGTTCAAGAGGTTCTGGATGCTGAACAAATCAGTTCTTTTAAGAAGGTAGATGTAGCCATTGTTCCAGTCGTTCCAATAGGCGATGCCAACAAACATGCCGATGGTGGCAATCATGGGTTTGGCCATGGGGATGGCAATGCGAATCATGGTCTGGAACTCATTGGCTCCGTCAATGTACGCGGCCTCCAAAATTTCTGAGGGTACGGAGCTGGTGAAGTAGCTTTTCATCAGCAGGACATTGAAGGCGTTCATCAACAACCCTGGAATCAGCAATCCGTAAAAGGTATCCTTGACCTTGAAGACATTGGTGTAATTGATGTAGGTGGGGACCAGGCCGCCGTTGAACAGCATGGTGAAGAACACATAAAACATCAGCAGTTTGCGCAGCGGCAAGCCGGGCTTGGACAAGCCATAGGCCAAGGGGGTTGTAATGAGCAGGCTGCACAGCGTGCCGACGGCCGTCAGCAGGAAAGAGATGCCATAAGCCCGGGTTACAATGCTGCCATTGGTTTCAAAGAGCCATTCATAGGCAAAGGCACTCCACTTGTCCGGAAAGAAGGTGTAGCCTTTTTGCAGCAGAACCGTGTTGTCCGCGAAGGAAGACACCAGCATCAGAACAATGGGGATAATAGCCAAAAGGGAGAGCAGGGTCATGACCACATGGCCAAAGATATTGAAGGCAAGGTCTTCTCTTGTTTTCATTGCATTCTCCCCCTTTCTTAAAACAACGCGCTTTCGCGGTCAATTTTTCTCACAAGCAGGTTGGCGCCCAGCACCAGGATGAAACCGATTGTGGACTGGTACAAACCGGCCGCTGATGACATGGAGATGTTGCCAAGTTGCAGCAGTCCTCTGTAAACATAGGTGTCTATGGTATTGGTTGTGGAATACAGCGCGCCCTGGTTCATGGGCACCTGATAAAACAGGCCGAAATCGGAATAGAAGATGCGCCCGACTGCCATGAGGGTCAGCATAATGATGGTGGGCTTAAGCAAAGGCAAGGTTATGTAGAGGAACTGCTTGATTTTGCCTGCGCCGTCAATCATGGCAGATTCATAGTAAGAGCGGTCTATCCCCAGCAGTGTCGCGTAGTACAGGATGCAGCTGTAACCAATTGTTTTCCAAAGATAGACAAAAACAATGATGAACGGCCAATGTTTAGGTTCGCTGTACCAATTCACCGGCACTTTGCCTAAAGCCGGAAGGATGGTGTTGTTCACAAAGCCATTAGCTGAACTAAAGAACGCGAACACCAGATAACTGATGATAACCGTGGAAATGAGGTTGGGGAGCAAGATAACGCTTTGATACACCTTTTTCCGCTTGCCGGACAATTCGTTTAGCAAGGCTGCCACCAGGATTGCCAGGATGGTATTGGTGACAATGAACGCCAGGTTGTAAAGAATGGTGTTTCGGGTGATGACAAAGGCATCACTGGTGGCAAAGAGGTACTCAAAGTTTTTCAAGCCCACCCATTTGCTGCCCCAGATGCCAAGCCTGGCATGGTATTGCTTGAACGCCACCACGACGCCGGGCATGGGCATATAGTTGTTGATAAACAAATATGCCAGACCCGGCAGCATCATGAGATAAACGGCCCAGTAACGCTTAAAATCCGCCAGGCTGCGCAGAAATCCGGATTTTTTGCGTGGGTTTGGCAATTTGCTTACTGTCATACATGCCCTCCTTGCTGATAACTAGATAAAAAGGGAAGGGGCGGAATAACCACCCCTTCCCAGGGGAACTTTATTTCTTGGTTTCTGCCCAGACAGCCAGCTGAGCGATTTTGTCTTCGATGATTTTGTTCATGCCGGCCGCTTCCAGCTTGGCGATGAGCTCAGGGATACCAACTGCGGGATCCACAAAGCCAAACTCAAGGCTCTTCTGGAACTCTTCATAGGAGTTCTGAACGGCGGTCATTTCTGTCAAAGTGTTGGTGTTGTCATAGGTAAAGCCCATGGCCGCGGACTTTTTCGCGTTGTTGTTGAAGTCCTTGATGTTCTGCCAAAGCGCCGGGTCATTGCCATTCCAGACATGTGTGATGAACTGGTTGGGCATCTGCCAGGCCACGTTGTGGTTCCAGCCGGAAGTGGTGGCATCTACGCCATCCATATAGTCAATCAGACCGGACTCAAGCACTTTGTAGTGGACACCTTCAATACCCCAGCTGAGCAGATTGGCCAGATCAGGGTTGGTATAGAATTCATTGAGCAGAACCATGGCCTTCTCGGCATCTGCGGTGTTAATCGGAATGGTCCAGGGGAAGGAGGCGACCGCGTCAGAACGGATGTAGTCTTCCAGGGTCTGGAAAATGGTCATGGGACGGCCGCAGAGGTTGGTTTCCTGCTGCTTGATGCCGGGCTTGCCGCCGGTGGTGTAGCCCATGAGGGTGCCGGCCTTGACGAGCTCGGTCACGGTGGTGGTGTCGGTCGCGGCGTCGGGGCTGATGTAGCCCTTCTGGTTGTAGTCATACATCCTCTGGCAGTATTCCTTGTAGAAATCGCTCTCAAACAGGTTAACCACATCCAAACTCTCGCCGTAGTTGGTTAACACGCCATAAGGAGAGCCGCCAAGGAAGTCCACGTTGGAGAACTGGGACATGGACATCGCGACGGGGCGGTACACTTCCAGTTCAGGATAGGTTTCATGGAGTTTCACATAGATTTCATCCAGCTCTTCCTGGGTGATGGGGATGATTTCACCGGCGTTTTCGGGCGCCTTGTAGCCGATGCCATCCAGATATTCGGTGGCAATTGCGGCGCAGCCGCGGCCTTGAGCCATGTCACGGTTGTTGGGCACACCATACAGGACACCGCCCATGCGGCAGGCATCAATGTATTCCTGGCCGACCTGTTCAATGATACCGGCGCCGTTTGACGCAAGGTTGTCATTCTCTTCCAGGTCCATAAAGTAGCCCTGAGCCGCCAGCTGCGGGAAGCCTGCACCAACCGTGCCAGCGATATCTACCTGTTCACCGCCTGACAGAGCAAGGGTCAGATTCTGACGATATGAGGCGATGTCGGTGATTTGCAGTTCAATTTCGATACCCAGTTTGTCAACCAAAATCTTGTTCATGGCATCCTGCACCAGCAGGGTATCCACCGGCGCGCCGGTAAAGGTCATGAACATCATGACCATACGGGTTGGCGTTTCGGCTGCGAACCCGGTGCCCGCGAAACTCGCGAGCATCATCACTGCGACCATCAGAGCAATCAACTTCTTTTTCATTCTGTCTCCTCCATATTCTTTTTGGCTTGTATCGGTCAGCCTTTGACCATATCGTACATAATTAAGCCCGGTTCACAAACAAGGATTCCGAGAAAAAATATCATTATTCTGCGATTTGTGGATTTTGGCCAGGTTTGGAACATTTACACAAAGAGCGCGGCGTGATACGCTTTGGCCAATCAGGAGAAGATGATGCGTAAGAACAAGTTTTTTTCGTCTTTAAAAGCCAGAATATGGGCGTTTATTCTTGCGCTGTTTTTTGCCGTTGCCTTATTGTTGTTTTACAACAACTATCACGCGACAAGAATCCTCAGAAACAGGCTGTATGAAACCGCGAGCGAAGTATTGACTGTCTCCCAGAAACGTCTCAGCGATACCTTGAAGCGCACTTTTTCTTTTCTCAGCACCTTTATATTTGAGAATGTGGATATTAAAACCCTGGAGGATGATGATATTCATTCCACGGCTTTTCACAATGCCCTGGAAAGGGTCAAACGCAAGTTTGCCAACTCCCTGCCAATTTACACTGCTGACAGTTTCTTCTATTTCAACCCGGAAACCGGCTTGTATTTCGCGGACTTGAACACCATCTCAACCCCCATGGGGCAAATCATCAAGAGCTTAAGCCCGCAAGACTGGAGACAGGCAAAAACGGCCTGGCTCAGCGTTCCTTCCGGCCGGGAACAATATCTGCTGCGGGCCGTGAAAGTATCGGACAGCTATATCGGCGCTTGGATCAGCATCCCGGCAGCGCTGGACGTCATTCAATCTGACCAATTGGCGGACAGCAAAGTGTTTTTAGCTTCATCTACAGGTGTGTTCACCACTGACGCCAAAACACACGCCAGTTTTTCAAAGTTCAGCTTTCCTCCCCAAACCGGCCTGGACTTTATTGAGATTGATCAAGACCGGTGGCTGGTAACGGCAAAGCAAACCACATTTGGTGATTATTATCTCCTGGCCCTGCTAAGGGACTCAACCGTAACTGCCAGCCTTAATACACTGACAGTTGTCATCCTCATCGCGTCTTTTGCAGCGTTTCTGGTCATTGCCCTGGGGGCCGCGTTGCTTAGAAAATGGATACTAAAACCTGTCAGCGATTTGACCACCTCAATCCGCGCATTGCAGAGCGGAGATTTTTCAAGCACCTTGCCGGATGCAGAGATTGATGAATTCAGGGAAGTGAATACAGCGTTCAATGAAGCTTCGGAACGCATTGAAGACATGAAGATTGATCTGTATGAAGACAGGTTGATGAACCAGCATATCCGCATGCAGTACCTTCAGCTTCAGATGCCGCCTCATTTCCTCCTCAACTGCTTGAATACAATCTATCAATTGACGGAATTTGGGCGCCTGGATCTGACCCGTGAATTGATTCGCACACTGAGCAACCATTTGCGCTATACGCTCAACGCGGACAGACTGGTTCATTTGAAAGAAGAACTGCATTACGCGGACAATTATGTTCAAATTTCCAAAATCCGTTATCCTGAGAGTATCGAACTGTATCGGGACTATGACCCAGAAGCGATGGACGCCTTGGTGATACCGCTGTTGGTCCTGAATTTTATAGAAAATGCCATCAAGTTTGAAGCGCAAATCGGCAGGCCTCTCGCTTTGTATCTGTCCACCAAGCTTTCGGGAAATCAAGTGTATCTGTCCATGTGGGACACCGGAGATGGATACAGCCAGGAGTTCCTGGCGGATATCTCCAATCTTTCAGCATATTTGGAGCGGCATCGCAATGAGCATATCGGCATCGCCAATGTCATCCAGCGCGCGCAGATTGCCAACCCTGGCATTCAATTCCAGTTTTCAAACCGGAAAGGCGCCGGCGCGCAAATTGAGGTCAGTTTCCCTTACCAGACCCACAAAGAACGGGAGCAGACATAGCGTATGAAATTGTTGATTGTGGATGACGAATATTACAGCGCCATGGGCATCAAGCAACAGCTTTCAACAGCGCAGCTCGGTCTTGAATCAATTGCCTGCGCCTTTTCTGCCGCTCAAGCCCGGGAATACATTTCAGGGGATCATTTTGACATCTTAATCACGGACATTCAGATGCCAAAGGGTGACGGCCTGGAACTGGTGGCCTGGTGCAGAGAGCAGCATCCAAACCTTGTGTGCATTTTCCTCACAGCGTTCGCTTCCTTTGATTACGCAAAGAAAGCCGTCAATCTTCAAGGCTTTGAGTACTTGCTGAAACCGGTCGCTGAAGAGCAATTGCTATTGTGCGTGAAGAACGCCATGGAAAAGGCCGATGACATCAAAGAACAGAAAGCAAAGGAAGCCCAGGCCAATTATTGGCAGCAAGCTTACCCCAAACTCGTTGAACAATTTTGGCTGGACCTTGGCAGAAAGCTGGTTCCTCCAGAAATCTCAAGAATTCAGGAGCATCTCTCTCTGCTAAACCTCCCCGTCGAATTTTCAAAAAACTCCGCCACCTTATTGATGGTCCGGTATTGGGAGCAAAATGGCTTGCCTTTAACAACAGCGCTGCCAATGGAAAGCATCCAACATTATATCAAGGAGGCCTTTATAGATTCTTCATTGGAGGATTATCACCGGGTTGAGATGGAAGATGCCATCTGCCTTTTAATGTTCGGACAGAATCTGCCGGCAGAAAACATCCCGGGGCTCATAGCCAAACTCTCCTCTGACGCGGTTAATAAAGGCTTGATGCTGACCTATATCTGCGCGGCTCAGCCGGTTGATGCACTCGGTTTTCAAGAACTGTATGCCCATATGCTATGGCAAATCAAAAATCGCTACAATGCGGAGGGAAACATTAACCCCGAAGCGGAAACCGGCTTGGAGACGGTGTCCGCCAGCCTAATCCCCGCCATGCGATGGTCAGAAATGATGCACAAAGGGCAATACGAAGCGCTGATTGAGGAGGTAGATGTTTTCTTGAAACAACATCAGCTCTCCCCCGGATTTATGAGGGGTGACCTGGTGCTGTTCTACCATGACTTTCTCCAGGTGCTCTACTCCGTGATGGAGGACTACAAAGCCAGCCCCAGCCAACTGATGGACGGCTTTATCTATCAGGACTGCCTGGACAACGCCTGCAGGAGCATCCCGGACATGCGGGTCTGGATTGCCCAAACCCTTCAGGATTTTCATAAGAACATTCGGGGCGAGGCCCCGACAACGGACGCCGTTGCCGATACGGCGCAATACATCCAGCAACACCTCAGCGAGCCATTGGAAAGGGATCATCTTGCTTCCCTGGTATTTGTAAGCCCAGACCACCTCTCTCATCTTTTCCGTCAGCAAAAAGGGATGTCCCTGTCCAACTACATCATGGAGCAACGTCTGGCAAAAGCGAGGGAACTGTTGCTGACCACCCGGCAAAACATCCGGGACATTGCCTTTGCTTGCGGATTCCAGAATGAATCCTATTTCATCAGCCAGTTTAAAAAGAAGTACGGGAAAACCCCTTTGAATTATCGGAAGAAGGAATAGAACACTATAAAATTAACCAGGAAACACCGGCTGTTATCATTCAGAAAGGGTTTGCCCTCGGGCAATTGTCAATCATGAGCAGAATCACCATAAACCCGGAAAACAGATGCCTGATGAAGAACGGGCAGCCCTTTTTCTACCAGGCGGACACGCTGTGGATGGCTTTCTCCAAACTCAACTTGAGCGAATGGGAGGAAATCCTGCGCCTAAGACGGATGCAGCGCTACAACGTGCTGCAAATCAGCGCGCTGCCCATTTCCCATGATGATTCGGAAGATACCAACGCCTTAGCGCCGTTCTTGCCGGACGCGCGCGGGCATTATGATTTTAAACAAATCAACGAAGAGTATTTTGACAAGGCCTGCGAGATGCTTCAAATGGCGGTGGACTTTGGCTTTACGCCCTGCATCCACCTCATCTGGTCTAACTATGTGCCGGATACCTGGGCGGCGGAGTATTCGCCGAACACCCTGATGCCGCTTGATGAGATGAAAGACGTCGTGGCTTACATGGTGAAGCGATTCCGCGACTATGAGCCGCTTTACTCTGTCACCGGGGATACCGATTTTGAGACAGAAAAGGTGTGCGAGCATTACCGGCAGGCCATCAAGGTCATAAGAGAAAACGACCCTCAGGCCCTATTGACCATGCACCCGCGCCCGCACTCCGAGATGCCGCAAGACCTGCATGACAGCCTTGATTTTTATACCTTCCAGGGTGGGCACATGCGCTCGGGAGAGGAATACAAGAACCATTACCGCTTCGCTGAATACTTTTGGGCCAAGCCCGGAAACAAACCGGTCATCAACACGGAACCGCCCTATGAAGCCCATGGTTTTGGGCATGAGTACGGCCGGTTTTTAGCCTTTGATGTGAGGCGCGCGATGTGGCAGTCCGTTCTCTCCGGCGCGCAAGCCGGCATCTCCTACGGGGCGCATGGCCTGTGGAGCATGCACCGGGTCGGGCAGACCTTCAGCAGTGTAGCCTTCTCAGGCCATCCCCTGGACTGGCGCGCAGCCCTGCGCCTGGAAGGCGCGTATGAGCCCGGCTTCATCCGCGACCTGTGGGAGCGGTACTCTTTGTTTGATTTAAAGCCGATGAGTGACTTGCCCGGTCACAGCGAGCTTGTCCGCCTAGCGGAGAACGATGCCTGGCGCGTGATCTATGTGCCCTACCCCACGGACCTGAACCTGCCCTTTGGTTTATCGGAGAACCAGGAAATCATTTTGTTTGAACTGACCAATAAACGCAGGCTGAGCGCCGAGTTCAAGGCGGATAAAGAAGCCGGCGTGCTGCTGATGCCGCAGGTCAATTCGGATGTGGTTTATTTAGTAAGAAAATAAATGACGACTAAAAACGGCTGCAGGACGCAGCCGTTTTTTTGATTTCTCAATTATTATGCGGATAGCCGTACCAGGCGGATCAGCATCCAGGGCTTGCGGGGCAGTTTGATTTCAAAGTCCCCCGAATGGATGCCCGCGTCTTTAATGGTCATGTCCCAGGTGTCAATGACCTGCGCATGATACCGCTGGTTGGGCGGGAAACTGAACAAGCGGCGATAGGGGCGGTTAAAGCCGTAGTAATACAGGTAGTAACCGCTGTCCATAAGGCCCTCGGCGGTAGAAACCACTTCATCAAACATCCCCTTGGCCTGTTTGAGCCCCCTGCCCGGCGTTTGGCTGAGAATGCTGTGCAGGAACTTGATACGCTCCGGGCTGTCCCCATGCAGTTTTCCGCCATGGCTCCACCAGAGGACATCATCCCCGCGTTCAAAGGTTTCACCGTGAGTTGCGTAGCCGCCCCGCAGCGCGGCCTCCCAGAAGCGGCGTACCATTTCTTCGCCGGAGATGTTGCCCCAACCCATATCGATATCGCCTTCATAGGCGATTTCATCCAATACCACCGGCTTTCCCCACCTGACACGGAAATCATCAGTGTACTCCGCGCACTTGTACAGGTCCTGGCGCTGGATGCTGCAATGAGTTATCCAGGGCCTGGAGTAATCGTACATGGGCATGCAATTGTGAATGGAACGCAGATGATAATAGGGGTCATTTTCTACAATGACGCCGGCAATGTTCTCCCAGTCAGCGATGGTCTTGGCGCGCATCAGGTCGTACTCATTGGCCAAAGACCACCAGATATTGGAATAGGCCGACAAGCGGGCGAGAACATACTTCAAATAGAAAGCATCCTGCTCAGGGGTCATGGCGGAAAAACCCCATCGGTCATACGGATGGAAGAGGATGAGGTCAGCCTGGATGCCCAAGGTATTCAAGTCCTTAATACACTGTTCCAGGAGTTTGAAGTGCTCCGAGTTAAAGCGGGAAAAATCCCAATCATTGCCGGGTTGAATGGACATCTGACGATAAAAACTGCCTTCCCCGGACCAGGTAAAGGAGCAGGGGGTGCCTTCAAAAGGATAGGTCACCGGCTCATGTACATTGTAGAGATAGTGTTTGGGAAAGACACAGAAACGGACTTTGTTGAAATGCCCCTGTGCCAGCGTCATGAGCGTTTGGTTCCTGAGCGTCTCTTCCTGCAGGTTCCAGACATAACAGGTGGTGCCCACCGGATAAAACGGTGTCCCATCCTCATACTCAAAATGAAAGTCCCGGGCGCGTACCATGCCATGGTTCCCTGGATTTGGGGCTGTTACGGCAAAAGCGCCTTCCCTTGCCGCGCCTTCAAAACTGCCGGTGGTTGTGAAGGTGTATCCGCCTTCAAAGGAAGGCATGAAACGCAGACAGAATACGCCTTCTCCGTCATAAAAACCGGAAACTGTTTTGCTCTCCCCGGAGCCTTTAAAGGTGCCTGAAAAATGATGGTCGGTGAAAGGATTCCCCTGAACCTCAGCATTGACCCTGATTTCAAAGCCCCCCCAGCGCTCAACCGTGGCAGGAAATAAAATATCCATAGTTTGTATGCTTTTTTCTGACATGATGGTCTCCTTATTCCCGTAAATGTTTAAAATCTGTCATTCTTTTCTGCTTGCCAGCGGCGGATGATGAGGCTCTCCAAATCATCCAGGTCATTTGAGAAACCGCCTTTTTTGTCCTGATAGGCGATGTATTCAGGGATGGCGCTGCTTAAGGGATATTCCCAGCGGAACTCAGGGCAATCTTCCTTGAACTTGTCAACGGAAAAAGCGACGTTGTGCGAGGTCAGGTCATAGAGCAGGTTTTCCTCATAAATGGTGTAATCAGCCAGGCGGTAAATGTCCCGGGTGGGAATGTGGACCATGCGCGGCATCACACCTAAAGCGGCAGCAAACTGGGCAATGTAATCATCATAGGCGGTTGCCTGTTCGGCGGCCACAGTATAGTCCTGCCCATAAGCTTTATGTACAAGCGTCAGTTCCGCTATCATCCGCCCAGCGTCCCATGCCGTACCGGCATGCAGGAAGCCGCGGCCATCATCCGGGCTGATGAGCGGCAATCCTGCCCTGAGTTTTGGGATGAGCGTACTGCCCCCGTTCCTGGACAGGGCGGTTAACACAAATCGGGGACCCATGGAGTACGCCGGCCTGACAATGGTGGTTTTCTCAGAAATTGTGCTCCTGCGCAGCAGTGTCTCACAAGCTCTTTTATCCGCTGCATAGCGGCAGTTTGGCGCGTTCTTGGCCGAGTGCTCCGGCATGGGCACCTCTGACAAGGGGTAACCATAGACATCCACCGTGCTGATGAAGATGTACTGTTCCAAATCAGCAGGGAGGACATGAAGAACAGGTTTTAACTGCGTAGGGGAAAAGCAGCAAAAGTCAATCACCGCTTCAGGTCCAAAATCCTCCAGGGCGGATTGAAGGGCTTTGCCATCCATCCGGTCACCAAGGTAGACTTTGACCCGGTCTGCCAGTTGATAGTCATCCCGGCTGAGGGAACGGGTATAAATACCGACTTGGTAGCCTTTGTCCAGCAGCGCTTTGGCCGTATGGCTTGAAATGTTCGCGGGACCGCCGATAAAAAGAACCTTTCTCATCAAATTTCCTTTCCTTGAAAGCACCGGCCTGCCACGCCAAAGCGGGCAAGCCGGTGTCTTCATTATTCCTTTTAGGCTTCGTGATGATAGACCTCCCAGCCCAGGTAATTTGAGAGCGCTTCGTACAGCACATCAGCCACGGAGGCCTGAACGATGGCCACATGATGCTCATACCCATTTCGGGTTAAATGCTTCATGAGGTCATTGAGCCGGGGCACCTCACAGACCGCCACACCGCCGAAAGTCGGCAGGGGATCATCCGTGAAGGAACCTTCGCCCAGGTAACAGCGGATTTTGCCGTTGCGGTCATCAGTGGCAACCTTCAAGTAGGTCATCGCGCCTGGCCGGACCCGACCTTTAAGGGCGCCAAAGGATACTTCGGTCCCCAGAGTCGTTCCCAAAATGTCGAGATTCTCAATTTCCGGCACTTCCTTAAAAGCGCTGACCGGGTAATTGGAGCAATGGACGTTGATGCACTTATTGGGTTCCTGGTGGTAATTGTTGTTCCAATCCTGATAAATGGGCGGAACACCGGAAGCCTTCAGCAAAGCCAACATGCTGACCGCGCCCATGATATCGGTCTCACAGGCTGAGGGCTTGCCCTTTTCCCCCATCATGGACATGCTCAGGCAGGTGGCGCAGCCATAGTTGGATTCCACGCTGTCCCAGCACTGAACGGCACTGGCGTCACAATTGTGCTCTTCCATCCAGTTCTCAAGGGCGATGCTCAGTTTTGCCTGGCGAACCACCTTGTAGTTCTCAATGCCATGAGCGATGTTGGCATAACCCTGGATTTCTTTTACTTTTTCTTCAATCACCTTTTCATCGGTGATTTTTTCAACAGCCGCGAAAATCTCACTGAAGTCCACGGTTTCCACCGTCATGCCGGCGTCCTGGAGCAGTTTTTCTGAATATCGCACCGTCCTAAAGGGCATGACACGGGCGCCGATCTGTCCCAGGCGGGCAGTCCTCATGGACTTGACGACCGCGCAAACCCTGGCAAACCAATCCACATCAGCCTTGAATTCCTCGCCATCAACCGGGCAGGTATGCCTGGTTGTCAGACTGTACTTGATACCATACTGGTAGAGGTTGTTGCAGACACTCAGCTTGCCGCAAAAGGCGTCCCTGCGGTTCTCCAGCTGCAGCTTGTCAAAATCATCATCGCAAGCCTGAACCAGGATGGGCACGTCGCATTTGCTCCACTTGATGGCGTCGGCAATGCCGGTTTCCTCGCCGAAGTTGGGCAGAGAAATAATTATGCCGTCCAGCCTGTCCATGTTGTCCCGGAACAGTTTGGCGCATTTTTGCGCTTCCTCATAGGTCATTGTCTGACCCATGTGGGTATCTTCAAGGCTTAGGGTAATGACCTCATGCCCCCATTCCTTGAGTGACTTGAGCAGTTTCTCCCTTGTTGACTGCACCAGATGCGCCGGGAAGAAGCTGCGGTTGCTGATAAGTACGCCAAATACTGCCATAGTGTTGTCCTCCGTTCTATTCGCTGATAATGCTGCGCTTAAGCGCGGTTTGCCATCCTTTGAGTTTGTCCTCACGCCAGGTTGCACCCTGGTGTGGACTATAGAGCAAGCCGTTGCCCGGCTTGAGGCTGCCTTTGAACACCCCCAGCGCATGAAGCGCCATGATGCCCGCGCCCTGCGCGCTTAGCTGGCTGATGGGCGCTGTCTGGACATCGCAGCCTGAGATGTCCGATAAAAACTGCATCAAGACAGCGTTGCCGCTGGGCCCGCCGTCAACCCGGAGCGCCGTGACCTTCATGCCGGTGTCCTGTTCCATGGCGCGGATGATGTCATTATCCTGATAGGCAATGCTCTCAAGCGCGGCACGGGCAATGTGTTCACGATTGCTGCCCCTGCTGATGCCGCAAATGATAGCCTGGGCCTGGGGCTGCTGGTGCGGCGCGCCAAGCCCGGAAAAAGCCGGCACCAGGTAGACGCCGCCGGCATCCGGCGTGACATTCGATATGCTTTCTACCTCCGCCACATCCCGGGCCAGCCCGGCTTCCTCCGTGAGCCACTTCAGGGTATCCCCGCTGCTGGTAACATTGCCTTCCAGAACGTAGCACACTTGGCCCAAGAAAGCGTAGCCGACACAGGTGGACAAGCCGCTGACCGATAACAGCGGGGTAGTGCCGATGTTCATCATGACTGATGAGCCGGTGCCAAATGTTGCCTTCAGGCTGCCTTTCTCATGGCATCCCTGCCCAAAGAGCGCCGCGTGGCTGTCGCCCATGACCGCGGCGGTGGGAACAACCGGCAAGCCTTCCACCCGAACCTCACCAAAACCGGCGTCAGAATGCCTGATTTCGGGCAGGCACCCCATTGGAATGCCAAAGAGATCGCACATTTCCTCTGAAAAATCAAGGGTGTTCAGGTCCATCAGCTGGGTCCGCCCCGCATTGCTGACATCCGTCGCGAAAACCCGGCCTCCGCTGAGGCGGTAAATCAGATAACTATCCACCGTACCTACACAGATTTCACGGCGCAAGGCTCGCTTGTGTAAATCCGGTTCGTCCCTGAATTTTGCCGCAGCCTTGGCCGCCGGAAAGTAAGCCGAGAGCTTTAACCCAGTGGTTCTTTGCACCAAGCCTGCCTGCTCCGCCAGTTCACGGCAAATGCCTTCTCCCCGAACATCTTGCCAGACAATGGCTTTGCCAAGCGGCTGACCGGTCGCCCTGTCCCAAAAAACCGTGGTCTCCCGCTGATTGCTGATGGCCAAACCCACAATGTCCCTTCCGGAAACGATGACTTGGCGGATGCCTTCCAAAACATTCTGCCAGATTTCCTCGGCATCATGCTCCACAAAGCCCGGTTTTGGGTAATACTGCTTGTGGCTTTTAGAGAATTGGTCAACAATCCGCCCCACATCATCCAACAGGAAAACTTTGCTGGCTGAAGTGCTTTGATCGATTGCTATGACATGAGGCGAACTCATTGGTTGAGCGCCTCCTTGACGGAATTGGCGATGCCTTCCCCGTTAAAGCCGTAATGGGCAAAGACCTCAGAAGAGGAGCCATTGTACAGCGGCTCATCCGGGAGACCCAGAATCCTCATCCTGACCGGCTTTTTCTGTGCCAAAACGGAGGCGACCGCGCTGCCCAAACCGCCGTTGACACAATGCTCCTCCACGGTAACCACAAGTCCATTGTCCGCAGCTTTTAAAACAGCGGCTTCATCCAGCGGGCTGAGGGTGTGCATGTCATAGACGGCGGCATTTATGCCTGCCTCTGCCAAAAGCTCTGCTGCCTTCATTGAGTGATAAACCATTTCACCACAGGCGATGATGGAAACATCCTTGCCTTCCCTTAAAAGATTGGCTTTCCCGGACGTAAATGGCGCATCTTCCTGATAGACCTCCGGCACAGCACCCCGTCCCATGCGGACATAGGCGGGTTCCTTTGATTTGACCAGGTACTTCAGCATGGCCCGCATCTGATTGCCATCCGCCGGCAAATACACCTCCAGCCCCGGTATGGCGCGCATGAGCGCGATATCCTGGGTGGCATGGTGACTGGTGCCCAGCGCGCCATAGGACACACCGCCTGAAACACCGATGACCTTGACATTCATATGCGAGTAGGCGACATCCACCTTGACCTGTTCAGCGGAGCGCAGGGAGTAAAAGCAAGCCGGTCCGCAGACAAAAGGTTTCAGCCCGGCATTCGCCAAGCCGGCTGAAACACCAATGGCGTTTTGTTCCGCGATACCGATTTCCACAAACTGTTCGGGCAATTGTTCTGCAAATTCACCCAGGGTCACAGATCCCCTGGAGTCAGTGGTTACGGCAAAAATCTTCTTATCTTCTTTGGCCGCATCCAGCAGCGCTTCTGTGAAGGCCATACGTACCGCTTCAGTTTTCATGCCCAGTCCACTCCTTCCACGCCCAGGTTCTTCAGGCTGTCTTTGACCTGCTGCTCATTGGGCACCTTATGATGCCACTCTTTCTTGTTCTCCCCGCCCGGAATACCCTTCGCCTTGATGGTATGGCAAATCAGGCAGTGAGGCTTGCCTTCGGCTTTTCGGGTCGCGAAATAATCCATCATCTCCTGCACATTGTGGCCGTCAACTTCTGTTACATCCCAGCCAAAGGCGGACCATTTCTGGGAAAAATTCTCAAGCGCCATGACGTTCTCGGTTGAACCTGAGATTTGCAGACCATTGCGGTCGATGATGGCAAAAAGATTGTCCAGTTTATAATTGGCGCCTGCCATGGCCGCCTCCCAGACGCTGCCCTCCGCCTGCTCGCCATCACCCATTAAGACAAAGGTCCGGTAGGTCAAACCTTGCCGTTTAGCGCCCAAAGCCATGCCCACACCGATGGATAAACCGTGGCCCAGCGCACCGGTGCACATTTCCATACCCTCTACCTTGTTGGTGGGATGGCCAATGAGGCGGCTGCCGGCTTTTGAAAAAGTGCGCAACTCCTCCTTGGGGAGGTAGCCCTTATCCGCAAGCACTGCCAGATAACCTTCCACACTGTGCCCTTTGCTGAGCAAAAAGCGATCCCGGTTTTCATCCCTGATGGTATCAGGGCTAACATTCATCACCGCGTCATACAGGACACTTAGGATGTCCAACTCTGACAGTGAGCCTCCGGTATGCCCGGCGTTTGCCAGGTGAATCATGGTGAGCACGTCCGCCCTTCTCAGGTTGGCGCGCCGTTCGATGCTTTTAGCGTCCATTCCCATTCTCCCTTCCTTGGTCTTTATTTGAGCCTTGCGGCAAGCGCCGCCTTGTTTTGCAAATCCTTCTGCACCAAGTCGATGATGACAGCGGAAATAATGACAACGCCCTTTATTACCATCTGCCAGAAGGTGGATACGCCCATCATAATCATGCCGTCATTGAGCACTGTGATGACAAGGACACCGATGATGGTCCCGCCGATGGAGCCCACACCGCCTGACATGCTGGTCCCGCCCAGGACGACTGAGGAAATGGCAATCATCTCCCAGGTTTCACCGGTCGCGGGATGGGCAGCCCTTAATTCACTGGCTTTGATAATACCAGCCAAAGCCGCACAAAAACCTGAGAACATATAGACAAACAGCTTGACCTTGGTGGTCTTGATGCCCGAGATGATGGCGGCGCGCTCATTGCCCCCAACAGCATAAACCTGGTTGCCCAAGGGGGTGCGCTTCATGATGAAGGCCGCAATGGCAGCTACGACGGCGAAAATGATGATGATATATGGGATGCCAAGAACATTGCCCGCGCCGATGATATCAAACCCCAGATTTCCCAGTTCCGCCTTGCCAAAAAGGTTGGGAAAGGTGGCACCGCCCGAGCGCAGCATGGCAAAGCCGCGCGCGATGTACATAGCCCCCAGGGTCGCGATAAAAGCAGGCACCTTCACCTTGGCTATCAGCCAGCCGGAAGCCAGACCGATGAGAATTGCCAGAATGCAGACAAGCAGCAGAATCAGGGGGACATTTGGGTAAATG
Source organism: uncultured Christensenella sp. (assembly GCA_964534515.1). Classification (GTDB taxonomy): domain Bacteria; phylum Bacillota; class Clostridia; order Christensenellales; family Aristaeellaceae; genus UBA6115. The sequence continues at coordinate 11,881 of CAZHPW010000014.1, read as the reverse complement.
ACACCATTTAGGAAGGGCAATCTCAGCCCTTCTGTCATCAGGCCGCCGGCAATCATGGCAGACAGGCCGACCACCGCGCCGACTGACAAATCAATTCCCCCCGTGATGATGACCATGGTCATGCCTATGGCCAAGAGACCATACAGGGAAGCGTGCTTGACCAGCAGCACAATAGAGGACCATTCCAGAAAGTTTGGCGCGCTGAAGCTGAAATAGACCACTAGAAGAGCCAGAGCAATAAAGGTGCGTCCCTTCAATAACAGCATGCCCAGGGATGGCCTCGAAGAACCATTTTTTAGTTGTGTCATTGGCTTTCCCCCTTCAACTCAAGCAATCTTGCCGGTGTGCAGCGCGGCAGCTGACGCCCTGACCAAGGCATCCTCAGTCATCTCATGTCCTGAGAGGTTGGCTGTCAGTTTGCCGTTGGACATCACCAGCACGCGGTCACAGACAGACATGATTTCCTTGAGTTCACTCCCGACAAAAATGATGCCCATACCTTGAGAGGCAAAGCGACGCATGATGCTGAAAATATCAGTCTTTGCCCCAACATCAATTCCCCTTGACGGCTCATCCATAATAAATACTTTGGCGTTGGCAATGACGCATTTTCCAATAACCACTTTTTGCTGGTTACCGCCGGAAAGGCTGGTAATCAAATGCCTGGAGTCCGCGGCCTTCACCTGGAGATCACGCATGGTTTCACCCACAACCTTGCGGTATTGTCTGCGCCTGATGATGCCATGCCGGGTAAAGCGCTTGAGGCTGGTCAGCACCAGGTTGTCGGCAATGGACATCGGTTGAACCAGACCGTCACGCTGGCGATCCTCCGGCACCAGGACCATTCCCCTTGCAATCTGCTCAGAAACAACGGGTTTTTTCACCTGTTCGCCATCCAGTACCATGAGACCTGAGGACTCTTTATGCAGTCCCATGAGGCTTTCAACCAGTTCGGTGCGTCCGGCGCCCATCAAGCCATAGATGCCCAGCACCTCGCCTTTCATGAGGGTGAAGGACACATGATCCACGGTATATCCTCCGCCAAGGCGGGGAAGGCAGTAGTCAATGACTTCCAAAACAGGAACCGCTTCACCTTCATACGGCGGTTTATCAATGGTTAATTGACTGTGCCCCACCATTTTTTCCACAATCCAATGCAAGTCAATATCCTCAACTTGTGAGAATGCCACTTTCTCACCATCCCTGAGAATGGTGACAACATCCCCGATGCGGATAATCTCTTCCAGGCGATGGGAGATATAGATAATCGCAATCCCCTGGGATTTTAAGTCCTCAATCAGTTTGAACAGAACCTCAACCTCTGCCTTGGACAGGGAGGAGGTTGGTTCATCCATGATGAGCACCTTGAGCTCTTTCTGCAGCATGGTTTTGGCGATTTCAACCACTTGCTGCTGACCTACACGGAGATTGCGCATCATTTCAGTCGGCTCAATATCCTGTTGCAGCCTGGCCAGCACTTCCCTTGCCTTTTTTATCTGTGTTTTGCGATCAATTGAGACCCCTAGCCGGCTGACCTCATTCCCGGCAAACAGGTTGTCAGCGACCGTCATATCCGGAAACATGTTGAGTTCCTGGTGGATGATGCTGACCCCCAGGTCGCTCGCCTGGCGGGTATTGTGCAAGACAAGCGGCTTACCCTCCAGTTCAATGTCTCCCCGGGTGGGTTTTTCAATGCCCGCCAGTATCTTCATCAGGGTGGACTTGCCAGCGCCGTTTTCACCGATGAGCACATTGACAAGGCCGGGATAGACATCAAAGTCTACTTCTTTTAACGCGGTGGTGCCCGGATAGACCTTGGTGATGCTGTATGCCTGCATAAGAGGCTGGGGCAGCGTATTCATTTATTGCCCCTCCATGATGGAAAGCTCCACCGGCACGATGACCTGGGAATCCGCATCGGTTTTCTGGAGCGAAATACAGCCATAAAACGAAACAGTTTTGTTGAGATAGTCCCCGGCATCCCGCGCCAGAATGAGCTCTTCTTTAATCTTGTTATTAAAGGCAGTGGTTAAATCAGCAAACTCCACCTGGTTGGCAAAATCATCCAGTTTGAGAAACCCCACGCTGTCCCTGATGGCATTCTTGATATTGGATGAAAAGACCTTGCCATAATGCAGTTTGTAGTCCGCCGCGCCATCATAAGGCGGCGCGTCCAGCAAGAGGTTGGTTCGGTTGGGTTTGTCCGCGTTTTCTACTCCAATGACCTTGGCTGTTCCCTTGACACAAAAACTCCATGCGCTGGTTTCATTGGCTCTTGACCCGTATTGGCTGCCCGCGGACTGCAAATCGGCAACCGCCAGGCTGAGCAGCAGCGGCGCGTCAACCGCCTTCTCCCGGATGGTCGGCAAAAGACGGCTATCCCAATTGTCCAGGGCATATTGTTCCACCCGGCTCAATTGAGCGACTTCGACCATCTCACCCGCCTCATTGAGAACTGTTTCCGGTTTTTTGTCCGGGATAAAGGTTATCCGGCAGGTCAGTAAAACCACAGCCAGAAACGCAGCGGCAAAAACCCAGGGCAGGACATTCCTTGGTTTTTTCATCCCTTCCTCCACCTTTATCAGGGTTTGGGTCAGGCAAACAGCTCGGCCGCCTGCCTGACCTAGAATTAAATCATTACTCAGTCATCGCGAAGTTGTCGAGTTTCGCCGCGTTCTCAACGGTGATCAGCACGCAGTCCATGAGCTGCTTTTCTTCTCTTTCAGTTTTGCCCCCAGCTTTGATGTACTCATCAGCCTGGACAACAGCCTGCTCGGAGATGTAAGCGATGGGCTGCAAGCCGGTCGCCTTGATTTCGCCGCGGAGGATGGAGTCGCGAACGTCGTTGCTGCCATCAAAACCAACTACGATAACGTCCTTCATGCCGGCCTTCAGACAGGCTTCAATGACACCCATGGCCATAGTGTCGTTGCCGCAGATAACACCCTTGATATTCTCAGCACCCTGCGCCTGGATGATGGATTCCATCTTCTCAAAGGCTTCGGTCTGACTCCAGTTCGCGGTCTGCTGCTCAATCATCTTCATGTCTTCATACTGGTCGATGACATCATGGAAACCCTGGGAGCGGACGCCGGCGTTGGTGTCGGACTCGCGGCCCGTGAACTCCACATACTGGCCTTCCTCACCCATCTGCTCAACAAAGTATTCGGCGACCAGGGACGCGCCCTGGTAGTTGTTGGATACCATCTGAGCAACAGCGTCGCCGGTGGAGTTGATTTCGCGGTCAACCAGGAAAGTCGGGATGCCGGCAGCCTTGGCTGCCTGGACAGGGGCGATGGTGGCATCAGCGCCGGCATTGTCGCAGATGATGGCTGCGGCTTTGCGGGCGATGGCCGTGTCAAAGGCTTCGGACTGCTTTGTCACGTCATCGTCATGCTGGATAACCATACTCTGGTAGCCCAGCTCCTCCGCTTTGGCGGAAGCGGCGTCAGCGACGGTCTTGAAGTAGGGATTGGCATGGCTGGGTGTGATGATGACAATCAGCGGCTTCTCTTCTGCGACAACAGAAGCGGCCACCATTGACACCAGCAGCAGCGCGGTCATTGCCAGGGCGATCCATCTTTTCATTGGGGTTCCTCCTTGTGGTTTTTATTCCTCAGCATGGTGCACCCATGCGAGATTGCGTATTGAGGGCTTAACCCGTCAGATATCACGGATATTCTGGACGCTTTGGCGGTCAACCAGTTCTACACCGACCTGGGTCTTCTCAATGGCAGTGGATGTGCCGTCTTCCATAAGCTCCATCAAGCGCTTGACCGCGGTCCTGGCGATGTCTTCCCGCGGGACACGAATGGTGGACAGAACAGGGTTCGTAATCTGGCAGATGGCCAGGTCATCCATGCCAATGATGGAGATGTCCTGAGGCAGTTTGAACCCTTTTTCCTTGAGTGCCCGCACACAGCCGGCCGCGATGATGTCATTTGCCGCAAAAAAGGCCGTAGGCATTCTCTCTTCCCGCGTTTCCAGCAACAGGCGCATATCCCTGTAAGCCCCTTCCAGAGTGGGGGTGACTCGCCATATCGCATTTTCCTCTATGGGCAGTTTCGCGTCATGCATAGCGCTCTCATAGCCCAGCCTGCGGTACTTCATGTTATTGAGGCGGACAGTCGTGGTGATATGCTCAATGCGGGTATGCCCCATCTTGATGAGCCTCTCCGTTGCCAGATAGCCTGCCTCCTGGTTGTTCATCATGACGCAGTTAAGCGGTTTGTTCCGAAAAAGACTGTCAAGCACCACCAATGGCGCCTTGGTCCGGGAAAACAGGTCCACATCTTCGGAATACATCTCAGTTGCCAGCAAGAGGATGCCGGCGCAGTCCTCACGGCAGATGTCCCGGATGCGCTCCAGGTAATCAGCGTCCTTCTCCATGTGGATATTGGAAATCACCATTTTAAAGCCTGCCTGATGACACTGCCTTTCCAGGGCTTCAATTACCTCAGCGAAAAACTGAGTGTCCATCACGACCAAGCCGTGCCGCTTAAAGGAAACCAAACGCACATAATCTTTGTTGCCTGGTGTTGTTTTGTTGAAAACAAAGCCCATCTCCCGGGCGACAGACAATATATGACGGGCTGTAGCTTCCCCGACGCCTTTCTTGCCATTCAAAACATTGCTGACGGAAGCCGGTGATACGCCGGCTTTTTGTGCAATGTCTTTGACCCTTACCTTCATTAAAACTCCTTGATATCAGCCTGAAGCAGCGGTTTGACATACCAAGAGAACGCTTAAGTCGCTTATTGGGAACCGGTTGAGCGAAAAACATAGTGGAAGATAGGTTGCCGCCTTTGCGGTTATTAACCTAATGCCAGGGAGCCGCTTTGAACCGGAAAATCTTGTTTCATTGCCTTTGAATGAATATTATCACGGGCTCCGCAATTCGTCAAGAATTGTTTTAGTTTATATTTACTAAATATTTACCATTTTTAGTTCCGCGATGGTGATCGCAGGTTTTATTCGGTCTTGGTTGATGGTTTTGGCCTTATTTACATAACCCGCTCGTCTGTTTACTAAAAATAATAATTCATTTAGTAATTATTTAGTGATACACGAGAGGTTTTTTAACAGCCTTTCTTGTGTCAATATTGTAGATAAATTCAAGTTTTTTACATGTTTGGTTCGGCGAGACAAAAACATCTTGACAGGTTGTGAATATTTATTTAATAATAAATGCAGGTTAAATGCTCGTTATCCCTGCTCAACTAAATACCAATTATGGAGGAAAAAAGATGAAGAAACTGCTCGCTATCCTACTGGTTCTCTGCCTGATGCTGCCTCTTGCAGCCTCCATGGAAGAACCCTACCACATCACCATGGCCTACATCGGCAATGAACAACCTGACATGGACAAGGTGCTCGCCGCCATCAACGAGGTCACCCTGCGCGAACTGAACATGACATTTGATATCATGCAGCTTGGCTTTGGCGATTATGTGGACAAGCAGCAGCTGATGCTGGCGGGCGGTGACCAAATAGATATCCTGCCTGTGTTTTTCCAGAACGCCATCAGCTATATCAACAACGGCTACCTGGTAGACATGTCAGAATTGATTCAGGAACATGGCCGGGGCATCATTGACTTCATGGGTGAAGATGTCGCGACTGGCGGCTCGGTAAATGGTTTCCTTTATGGCATTCCCGCCAACAAGGAATCCGCCAGCTTGTCCGGCATTGTCATGCGCAAGGACATTGTCGACAAGTATGAGATTGATGTCAGCGCTATCCAGAAGTACGAGGATTTGACACCTGTGTTTGAAAAGATTCATGCCGGTGAACCCGGAATGAACCTGCTTGTCGGTGTCAACCTGATTTCCCAGGTTGAATCCTGGGACCAGCTGTACGACGGCTTTGGCGTACTTTCAAACGGCGGTCAGGATACCAAGGTGGTCAATCTTTACGAAACAGACGAATATATCCGCCGCGCCAAGCTGATCCGGGAGTGGTACAAAGCCGGCTACATTATGCTGGATGCCGCAACCACCACCGAATCCAACTCCAACCTCATGAAGGCCGGCAACACGTTTGCCTACCTTTCCCCCATCAAACCCGGCTTCCTGGTTCAGGAACAGAAGGTTACAGGCTATGAGCTGGTGACAGCCTACATTGAGAACGCGAACAACCTCTATTCCTATTCTGTCAACTTCTTTAACTGGGCCATCGCCGCTAACAGCAAGGATCCGGTCAAGGCCATGCAATTCCTGAACTTCGCTTACACCAATCCTGAGTTCATGAACCTGCTCCTCTGGGGAATTGAGGGTGAACACTACGTATTTGTAGATGAGGCAAAAACCGTCATTGATTTCCCGGAAGGCGCGGACGCGACCAACAACCGCTACAACCTGAACATCGGCTGGCAATTGCCCAACCAGTTCATCGCTCACGTTTGGAACGGCAATCCTCCGGACATCTGGGATCAGTACAAAGCCTTCAATGATTCCGCGAACAAATCAAAAGCCTTCGGCTTTATCTACGATTCCAGCAAGGTGCAAAACGAATTGGTTGCGCTGAACAACGCGGCTGATCAGTTTGTTGACGCGCTGGCGACAGGCTCAGTAGAACCAGACGAGGTTCTGCCGCAGTTAAATCAGGCGCTGTACGCGGCGGGGCTGCAAAAGGTGATTGACGAGAAGCAGGCCCAGCTGGATGCCTGGCTTGCAGAAAAAGAATAAGTAAGGCTCATATCATCCAGAACACTCAACTTTCCTGAATCAAAGGGAACCGGAGCCCCAAACCGGGGCTCCGGTTCATTGGGAGGTCGACATGACACAGCCGAACCTGACAGCCCCAAGAAGATCGTTTTTGAAAAGATACGGGCAATGGATGCCTTTGTATCTGATGTTTCTGCCCGGAGCCATTTATTTGATTATCAACAATTATATCCCCATGGCCGGGTTGATCATCGCGTTCAAGAAAGTCAACTTTAATCTTGGCATCTTAAAATCGCCCTTTGTCGGCTTTGATAACTTCCGTTATCTCTTTATGACCTCTGACGCCGCCATCATTACCCGCAACACCCTATTATACAACCTGGCTTTTATGCTGTTCAACACTGTCCTTGGTGTCGGACTGGCAATACTGATTTGTGACACACAGAGAAAAAGGCTGCAGAAACTCTATCAGTCCATCATTTTGTTTCCGTTTTTGATGTCCATGGTCATCGTCGGTTACATTGTGTACGCATTTTTAAGCATGCAGCACGGCATTGTCAACAAAAGCATCCTGCCCGCGCTGGGCATGGCCCCGGTCTATTGGTACAACGAACCAAAGCACTGGCCATTCATCCTGATTTTTGTGAACACCTGGAAGTCTGTGGGCTACGGCTGCCTGATTTATATCTCCTCTATCAATGGCATTGACAGCGCGCAATATGAAGCGGCCGCGATTGACGGGGCCAACAAATGGCAGCAAATCCGTCATGTAACCCTGCCCGCTTTGCTCTCACCCGTCATCACACTGACACTGCTTGCTGTTGGCCGAATCTTCTATTCAGATTTCGGATTGTTCTATCAGGTTACCAGGGACTCGGGCATGCTGTATTCCACAACCAATGTGATTGACACCTATGTTTACAGGGGATTGATCAAGCAAGGCAACATCAGCATGTCCTCCGCCGCCGGATTTTATCAGTCCGTTGTGGGTTTTGTGCTGGTGCTGTCCGCCAATCTTCTGGTGCGCAGGGTAAGCCCTGATGACGCCTTGCTGTGAGGAGGGTATATGAATAAGCAGCCTTTGGTTTATCGATTTATCATCCACGCGGTTATGGGGCTGGTTGTCCTCCTCATCGTGCTGCCCTTCCTGCTATTGTTCATGTCTTCCATCACTCAGGAATCAGTGCTGTTAACGCAGGGGTACTCCTTCTTCCCCAGCGCATTCTCCCTGGAGTCCTATGCGTACATCTTCCGCTCCAGTGACAAAATCCTCCGCGCCTACGGGATGACCATTGCCCTGACTGTCGTTGGCACCCTGCTGCATGTCAGCATCACTGCGTTGATGGCTTACCCATTGTCTCAGAAGAACCTGCCATTTGTGAAAGCAATGACCTTTTTCGTCTTCTTTACCATGCTTTTCTCCGGCGGGCTTGTGCCTTCCTATATCCTATGGACACGCTACCTGGGCGTAAAAGACACCTTTTGGGGGCTGCTGCTGCCCTCCTATCTGGTCAGCGCGATGAATGTCCTGCTCATCAGAACTTTTTTCCGCACATCCATCCCGGACGCCCTGTATGAGGCTGCCCGAATTGACGGAGCCAGCCAGTTTAGAACCTTCATCAGCATCGCCCTGCCGCTTGGCAAATCCATCCTGGTGACCACCGGCACCTTTGCCGCGCTCACCTACTGGAATGACTGGATGAATGGCTTGTATTACATCACTAAACGGACAGAATTATACGGCATTCAGAGCGTACTGAACAAAATGGTCACCGACCTGCAATTTCTTACCTCCAGCAATATGTCAGGCTATGCTTCCGCCGAACTGGCCAGGGTGCCTTCCACGGGCGTCCAGATGGCCATCGCCTTTGTTGCGATCCTGCCCATTCTAGTTATTTTCCCCTTCCTGCAGAAATACTACCAGAAAGGCATCGCGCTGGGCGCGGTGAAGGGTTGAGAAATGAAAGCCACACCGCTGAGGTTCAAAGTGCCGCCCAAACGGAAAATCAGGCTGATTGTCCATACCGACTGCAAAAATGAAGCGGATGACCAGTTTGCCCTGGCGCATCACCTGATGACACCAAGGTTTAATGTGAAAGGGGTCATCGCCGGGCACTTTGATTTTGTGAGCAAATGGCGCTATGGCGCTCCGGGCTTGACAACAAAAGCCAGCTATGACGAAATCATCAAAGTGATGGAATTGATGGATATGTCAGATGTCTGTCCGGTACTGATGGGGGCTGAAGTTCCAATGCCATCTGAAGATGTGCCAATTCCTTCCCCCGGCGCAGACTTCATTATCAATGAGGCAATGAAAGATGACCCCATGCCCTTGTTTGTCGCCTTCCAGGGTGCCATCACTGACCTGGCTTGCGCTTACTTGAAGGAGCCCGCCATTGCCGGACGTTTAACCGCCATTTGGATTGGCGGGGGCATCTGGCCGCAGGGCGGTGATGAGTTTAACCTGATGCAGGACATCCATGCCGCCAATGTCGTGATGAAAAGCGGAATTGATTTGTGGATGGTGCCCAAGGATGTCTACAAACAACTGGGCGTCAGCCTGTCAGAGCTGCAGGCGCGCTGCGCGCCATATGGCATAATAGGCAGATATCTGTTTGAACAGATGGTTGAATTCCTGGAAACCCATGGCAACAATGATTTTGACTGGCCGCACGGAGAATCCTGGGGGCTTGGCGACCAGGCCACCATCAGTGTTTTGCTTCAGGAGTCCCAGCGCCCTGATTACACAATGAAACCGGCGCCCCGCATCAATCCTGAAGATATGAATTATATTCACAACACCGGCTATCGGGACATCAGGGTGTATCACACTTTGGATGTCCGGCTGACCATGGAAGATTTTTACGCAAAACTGAAACTGTTTTTTCCTGATCAATGCGATAAAGAATTGATATAGAAATGAAGTGAATGCAAAATCTCCGTTATTTGATGGAAAGAACAAGAAAACACAGGGGAGCGGCTCAAACCCTCTCCCCTGTGTTTTTGCTAATAACTAAATGACAGTTTGTCAATCAGTCAAGTAATATGATTTACCTACCAAGGTAACGTTCAAACTGTGCGTCTTTGATGGCTTTTGCTTCTTCAATGCCCATTCTCTTCATCTGCTCAATGAAAGCATCAAAGTCACTTTCAGTATTCAGGCTACCATTGACAAAGAGGGGCAACTGGGAATCAACATATTTTTGGATGTCCTGCATGTAATTGGCTAACTGTGTTTCCTCGTCTGAGGTTCCAGCAAGGTTCGGTTGAATCGGATTGGCAGTATCTGCTGTGACTTCGGCAATTTCTATGACCAATTCTGGCAAAACACCTGCCCAGCCATCCCACTCAGAGACATGAATGAACGTAACAGGGTTTGTGCCCATTTTCCTTCTACCATCAAGTGGGCCGGCCGGATCTGTCATAATCGAATCGACAAAGACCTTCTTCCCGTCAACAACGTTATATGAAAGCCCTTCAATACCCCAAGTGAATAGCAGCCTTCCTTCCTCACTATAGATGTAGTTTATGACCTCGTATAGTTTTTCCTTGATTTTAGAATTGGAAGCGATGTAGAAACGGTTGGAAAGAGAACTTGCCTTGTACCAGCCCTCATGACCATCGGGTCCTTTAAGCGGTTTTACATAACATAGTCCACGCCCAGGGTACCACCCTTCTGAAGCCGGGAAGCGTCATCCGCCCAGGCATAGAAGTAACCGGATTGGTTATTCGCAATCAGAGCATTAATGGAGTCATCATTCCGAGTCAGGTATTCATGATCCAGCAGGTCTTCCGCATACAATTTATTTAGGAAGGCTAAGCACTTTCGCATTTCCTCCGCACGGTCATAAGGTCCATATTCCATCCCAGATTCTTTGTCAAACATATACCAGTTCGGCCAGGTGCCGAAGGCAACATACATTGAATGTAGTTTATCGCCCCAAGGTCCTATGGTCATAGGAATGATATCGGGACCTTTATTCTCCTTAAAAGCCTTGAGGACTACATACAACTCATCTGTCGTGGTTGGAATCTGCAGATTCAGCTCATCCAACCAGGCTTTGTTGATCCAGTCAATTTCCCACATGCGCGTGGAACCTTCAATCTTTGGAACATACCAGATTTTGCCATCATCAGCTTTTACTTCACTGAGTAAATCATATTTTTCAAGCTCAGACAGCACATTGGGCATTTTTTCCGGAAGAATATCGGTCAGTTCCTGGAAAATCCCGGTATCCAGGTATGGTCCAACTAGTTCATTGGTTCCCAACATTATGTCCGGATAATCGCCGCTAGCGAGCATCAGATTGAAGGCTTCAGCATAGTCGGTGGCATTGGCTGCTGACAAGCTGAAGTCGAACTTAACATTCAACCTTTTCTCCAGTTCTTTTATAGTAGGCGTTTCGTTTGATAGTTCTGCATTGACAAATTGTGTCGCCAGGAATCGAATTGTTACAGGTTCTTCGGCGGAAGCGAACAAGCCGCCAACGCAGCTCAGAATCAGGGACAATACCAGAATCATTGCCAGCTTTTTCATATCATTCTCCTTCTCGCTTTATCTTGATTAGGGCTGATCCACCGTAGTAATGTGATTTTTTCAGTTTCTCCTCCTTTCTCAGACATTAACAGAAATCTATCCTTTTACTGCTCCGACCATGATTCCTTTCACAAAAAATCGTTGAGCGAAAGGATAAATAATCACCAATGGGGCTATAGAGATGACCATAACAGCAGATTTGAAGCCCAAGGGCGTGATAGCATTTTTTGAGTCACGTAACAACGCCTGATTCAAGGTTTTATCGCTGTTTGTGATAAGTATGTCTCTCAAAATCAGTTGAAGCGGGAACTTTGACCGGTCAGTTAGATAAATAAGGGCTTGAAACCAGTCATTCCATTTGGCTACAAAAATCAATAAAGCGACTGTAGCGATTGCTGCGGTGGACATAGGAAGTATGATTGAGGTAAACACTCGGAAATCATTCGCCCCGTCAATTTTTGCACTTTCTTCAATTGCTTTTGGTATATCCTGCATGTTTGTTTTAAGCAGAATTAGATTAAAAGGCGCAACAGCGCAGGGAAGAATCATCGCCCACAGACGATTTATCAAACCTAGGTCACGAACCACCAAATAGGTTGGAATCAGCCCCCCACTGAACCACATGGTAAATGCAATTATAAACATAAAGAAATTTCTAAATGGTAGATAGGAGCGGGAC
>CAZHPW010000013.1:0-32062 GCA_964534515.1 uncultured Christensenella sp. | reverse complement strand
AGATCACCAAACTGCACCAGCGCCTGCAGACCACCTTCATCTACGTTACCCACGACCAGACCGAGGCCATGACCATGGGCTCCCGCATCTGCATCATGAAGGATGGCTTCATCCAGCAGGTTGATACCCCGCAGAACAACTACGACTATCCCAACAACAAGTTTGTCGCCGGCTTCATCGGCAGCCCTCAGATGAACTTCTTTGATGTCACCCTCAAAAAGGAAGGCGACAAGGTCTACGCCGTCTTTGGCGACAACAAAATCGTAGTCCCCGAGAGCAAGCTGCGCAAGTTCAAGGATGAGGACCACATCGGCAAGGAAGTTGTCCTGGGTATCCGTCCTGAGAACATCTCCGACAACCCCGAAATCGTGGCCGCCAATCCGGATTCCGGCTTCAAGGTGCACGTTGAAGTCACCGAGCTCATGGGCTCTGAGACCTACCTCTACCTGTCCACCAGCGGCAAGGAAGACAACGTCATCGCCCGTGTTGACCCGCGCACCAAGACCGCGATTGGCGATGACATCACGGTTGTGATGGACACCAGCCGCCTGCACTTCTTTGACAAGGACACCGAGGAGACCTTGCTAAACCGCTAATCCCTTCATCAAGTCCATTAAAGAGGCCGCCGCAAGGCGGCTTCTTTTTGTGTTATATGTGGGAGAAATGCCAGAACCACCGCCAATCGCGTTAAAATTTTGCATGTATGTTCCGCTTAGTGCCCTAATCGCCCCCTGCGCCCTTAGCACTTCCAGCACCCTCAACCTGGCCTGCGACTTTCACTACCATGAGTATTTTGCCGGGCAGTGTTTTTCCATTGCCCTTTGGCATTCGTCTAAATTACTCCGCGTGTCTTCATATCATCCATCTGACTGACCGCTGATACTATTTGATTCACCCCGGTCGTCCCATCCTCATGCTCATGCACCCGAGGCCTTGTTTTTGTCAAGAAAGCATACATGATTATGCAATTCGTGTCATTTTGATTCATCAAGTTTGCAATAGGTCGAAAACAATGGATTTCACCGGGTCAGGGCACGCTGATTTGTTTCAAAGCTGTGTATTTTCTTGTCATTTTTGGGCATAGTTCTTTATTTTGACCATTTTACTCATGTGGACAGGAAATGGGATAAGAAGCGCCGCTGACCTGTGGATAACTCCGCCTGAATTTACGAAAACTTTTCCATTTGTTCAAAAAACTGCCCTTTCGCAAGCAAAATCGGCGAATATCTGTGGATAACCCTGTGGACATTGTGGACAGAACAGGTGTTTGACCCTCTTTTCATGATGCGCTGCATATTCATTTCCGGGAACGGAAAAAGCCGATGATATCGTGTGCCCTACATGCATATGAACGAATAATATTCACAATATCCGGGGTCTCATACATTTGCCGGGTGGACAAGCCTGTGGATGAATCAAAAGGGGAGGGGAAAGGTGCAGGCTAGGGGGCGGTGTGCTATAATTCATAGACGGCGTCAGGCGAAAAAGCCTGCCCACCGTTATTGACAAACAAAAGAGGTCAGATTTGCCGATTACCATCCTGGCTGTTGGAAAGCAGCGTGAACCCTTTTATGCCCAGGCGATGCGGGAGTACCTGCAGCGCCTGTCCCGCTACTGCAAAATCACCGTCAAAGAAATCCCGGATGAGAAGGACCCCGACAAGAGCGAAGCTCTGATAGAAAAGGCCGTCAAGGCGGAGGGCGAGCGCATTCTGGCCGCGATTAAGGAGCAGGACTATGTTGTTGCGCTGTGCATTGAGGGCAGGCAGATGCCCTCAGAAGACTTCAGCCGGCTTATCAACGACTGGCACACGCGCTCTATTTCTGTCGTCTTCGTTATCGGCGGTTCAAACGGCTTGTCCCAGGACATTATCAAGCGCGCAGATATGAAGCTGTCCTTTTCTATGATGACCTTTCCCCACCAGTTGGCCCGGGTCATTTTGGCCGAGCAAATCTACCGCGCCTATAAAATCATATCCGGTGAGAGGTACCACAAGTAATGCGCCTGACCCAATTACGACTGCACCAATTCCGCTCTTATGAGGAGCTCACCCTGATGCCGCCCAAGGGCATCACGGTGTTCATTGGTGAAAACGGCGCGGGCAAAACCAACCTCCTGGAAGCCATCCACCTGTGCTGCCTGGGCCGCAGCCACCGCACCAGCAACGACAGGGACATGGTGCGCATCGGCAGCAGAACCTGCGCCGTCCACGCCAAGGTCGCCCGAACCGCAGTGAATGACGAGGTGGGTGTGCGCCTCTTTGCCCAGCAGGGGGAGCGCAAGGTTATCTATGTCAATGGCAAGACGGTATCCCGAATCGGCGAATTGATGGGGCACATGACCTGTGTCATGTTCTCCCCGGAGGATTTGGACCTGGTCAAGGGCTCGCCCCAAGACAGGCGCAATTTCCTGGATATGCTTTTGTCCCAGAGCCAGGCGGCCTATTTCTACGCCATTCAGACCTATCACTCCATTTTACGGCAAAGAAACGCCCTGCTCAAAGAGATTGTCAAAGGCAGGGCGGACAGCAAATCCTTATCTGTTTGGGATGAGCAATTGGCCAAGGCCGCGGCGCCCATCGTCATCCAGCGCCGGGATGCTGCCTTTGCCATCAGCGACTTGGCCAGTGAGCATTATGCCTTTATTTCCAACCGCGAGCAGGAGCATTTCTTTATGCAGTATCAAAGCTCGCTCATGGAAAGCATGAACCCGGCGGATGACCTTTTGAAGTTATTGAGCCAGTCGCGGGAGGATGACTTGCGCCGGCTGACCACCACCTATGGCCCGCACCGGGATGATGTCAAACTGATGCTGGCCCAGCAGGACATGCGCGCCTTCTCCTCCCAGGGTCAGGCTAGAACGGCGGCCTTGGCCATGCGCTTGGCGCAGATTGATATCCTTACCAAAGCCCATCAGGAGACGCCTTTGCTGCTTCTGGACGACGTCTTGTCAGAACTGGACGAGGGCCGCCAGGCCAGGCTATTGATGCGTTTGGACAGGATGCAAACCCTGCTCACCTGTACGGACATCAGCGAGGTGCACCCCATCAATCCCTCCTGCGTCCTGACCGTCAAAGAGGGCAAAGTCTACTCCTAAACCCCGGACAATCGGGGCATTTTTAACACAGTTTCCCGCCACAGCTTTTGGTACAGCGCGGGGCTTGATATTCTCTGTTCGCGGTCCGCTTGGACCGCTTTTTGCGCCAGCTGGTACAGCGCGTTTCCGGCACTCCATCCCTGCTCATTTTGTTTGAGCGGGTTGCCAAAGAAGGTAAAGGCCAAAGCGCCCTGGGCATAGACATTGCTGCGCTCATCAAGCGGCGTGCCAACCACATAGCCCTCCGGCGGCACAAACCAGGTGGAGCCGGGCAGTTTGGGGTGGGGGGCCACCAGGGGAAAGCGCTTGAAGTGGTCCAGGGAGCTGACAATCGCCCGGCTCTCCTCAAAATTGATGAGGATTTGCTGATGCGAAAGCCCCGCGGCCAGGTAATCCTTCCGATTGGCCTGCACAATCAGGTCAACCAATCCGTCATACATCCTGAGCCTATCCACCAGGTGAAAGGCCTGCAGGCGGTTTAGGTGCAGTTCAATGGGGGCTAAGGCATAGCCGTCAAACCATTGAAAGACCAGGGCAAAGCCCGAAGGCGTCTCTTCCGTTGTCAGTAGGGTGCTGACGCTTTGATGCTTCAGTTCCTCATATTTGCCCGCCGCTTCCTTCAAGAGCCGCACGGCGCTCTCCGGCTGCCCAGCATACATCTTGGTGTGCGCGCCGGCGTACTTGATAAAGTATTTTTGCTGACCATTGGCTACGCCAAAGCAGATGTTGCCCGAAATCAGGTTGTCAAACGCGCAAAACACGCGGCCGTATTTGTGTATCCAGGTAAAATCATGCGGCGCCTTGAGCTCAAAACCAACGCCATCCATGCTTTGCGTTATCACGGGTTTATCTCCGTGAGCGCTTCCTGCTCATCGCTCCTGGTCACGTGGTGAATCCACTTGTCGGTCCTCAAGCGCTTCCAGGCAATCAGCCATTTGAAGGTCTGGTCCACACGGGTCAGGAAATACACCCAGTGCAGGGGGACTTTAAAGACAAACGCGCCCAGGAAGGCGGCGGGCAGCACCACCAGCCATCCGCATATCATGTCCACCATCATCACAAAGCGGTTGTCACCGGCGCCCCGGTTGATGCCCACAAAGCAGGAGGCGTGGTAGCTGGTGCCAATCAAGGTAATGGCACAGATGGACACAATTTTGGACGCCAGCGCGGAGGCCTCCTGCGGCAAACCATACAGGCTGATAAAGGGGTTGCGAATCAGGTAGACCAGGCTGGCCATGAAAATGCCAATCAAGAAGAACATGATTTGAATGGTCTTGGCGTATTCCTTGACCTGTTTGATGTTGTTTGCGCCCACTGCCTTCCCCACCATGACGGCGGCGCCGCCGGCTAAGGAGAAGGTGAACATGGTGCCCAGGTTCATCAGGGAGTCGGTGATGCCCGCGGCGTTGCTCATCACGATGCCCAGTTGGCCGATGATAACCATCTTGAGCATGCCGATGATGGCCCATTGCGCGTCCGTCACCACAACCGGCATGCCGTATTTAAAGTAGTCCTGCCAGGCCCAGGCGGCCTGGTTGCGCAGGAAATCCGCCTTGATGACAACGTGCTGCTGTTTTTTGGTCGCATACCACAGGACCAAGAGCATCTCAATAAGGCGGGCCAAAATGGTCGCGATGGCGGCGCCTTCCACGCCCAGCGCCGGGAAGCCCAGCTTGCCGAAAATAAGCACGTAGTTGAGCCCCACATTGGCAATCAGGGAGGTTAAGGTGGTATAAACGGTGACCCTGACAATCTCAATGCCCTTGAGCATGCCGACCAAGCAGGCGGTGACGGCGTAGGGCAGGTAAGACAGACAGACCAGGGGCAGGTAGCGCATGGCAATCGCGGTCGCCGCGGTCTCGTTCTTGTTGATGACGATGTTGATGATGCTCCGGGGGAAGAGGTTGATGGCCAGCACGAAAAACAGCGCGATTAACAGCCCCATCGCCATGACGGCGGAGGTCACCTGGCTGATGCGCTTGGTGTCCTTCTTGCCCCAGTATTGGCTGACCAGCACGATGGAGCCGCTGGCCAGCCCGGTTAACACGGCGATGGCCAGGTTGGTGATGCTGTTGGACTGCACCACCGCGGCAAAGGAATTGCCCAGCGGGTCCAGTTGGGTCACCATCACGTTGTCCGCCATCACCACCAAGAGGTTAATCAGCCCCTGAAACGCGGCCGGAAGGGACAGGCGGAGGATGGTCTTGTAAAAGGACATATCCCGTATCATATGCGCTCCTTTGAAATTCCTTGTCTTTGCCTGCTACTATATCACATTTAGGATATGAACAGAACCATTTTCGGCATCAAAAAAGCGGTGATTGCTCACCGCTTTTTGAGGTATTTTTTGTCAGTCCATCGCGTAGGGGAGAACCGCCACAATCTCGTCCTCAATGTAGACCAGGTAGTACAGGTTGCTGCCATACATCTGGTAATTGTCCATAAAGGTCTTCCCGTCCACCGCGCGCACGGGGTTGTTCATCGTGCCAAAATAGAACAGGCAGTTTTCAGCCGTCGTGTACTTGTAGGGGTAAACCGTGTCATTGATATAGGTGGACAGGTTGTTGACGCCCCTGTAGTTGAGGGTCACCAGGTCCGCCGTGATGACCGCCTTGCCGTCCTGCAGTTGGATGCTGTTGATAAAGCCGGCGGACACCCGTGTGCGCCGCTCGCTGGGCCGGCGCTGCAGGTAGACGGTATAGGTCTTCTGCGCCATTAACTGATTGGCCTGGTCATACACGGACACCACGATGGTGACGGTCTGCGGGTCGTTGGTCATCTGGATAATCTGGGATTTCTGGCCGCTTTTCACGGGCTGACCATTCACGGTGACCACCGCGTTGTCAGATGAGGTGGTTGGCGTAAATGTGATTCTAGACACCCAGCTGGCTACGGTCAGCAAATAGGTGTCATGGTAGGGGTCAAAGCGCTCCGGGAGCATCTTTCCCGTGTTGGGCGCGTTGTGTGTCAGATTGGCCAGGAATTCGGGCGGCAGTTGGCCGGCACCCTGCGCTAAGGCAGGGGGGAGGATGGACAGCGTCAGGGCTGCCACCAGGAAGAAGACTACGAACTTTTTCATAAAACAACCTCCTTGCGGTCTTCACACATTAAACGGCTTCTCACCCGGCATTCTTGCATGCGCCTTTTACTCGCGGATGAAGGCGTTGTAGATAGCCTTGATGGCGTTCTCCAATTCATTTTCCGGTACGCCGATGATGATGGACAGTTCACTGGGCGCCTGGAACATGGTTTTCACCGGGATGCCTTGCTCAGCCACTGCCGTGAACAGCCGGGCGATGGTGCCTGGCATCTTAAACAGCCCGATGCCCACGCAGGTCACCAGCGCGATACCGTCCTGCACGCTCAGGGTGTCCGGCGAAACCGCGTTTTCAATCTCATCCAGGATTTTTTGCTTGTTCTTCTCAAGCGCCTGGGAGTTCACCATCACACACAGCGCGTCAATGCCGGTGGGCAGATGCTCAAAGTTTAGGTAGTGCCGCTCCAAAACGGACAGCACCTTGCGCCCAAAGCCGATTTCGTCGTTCATCTGGTTTTTTTCGAGGATAATGGTGGAAAAACCCTTTTTTCCGGCGATGCCGGTCACCGTCGGGATTTTGCCGATTTGCCTGGGGCTTGGCAAAATCAGGGTGCCCGGGTGCTGGGGGTTGGTGGTGTTGCGGATGCTGGTGGGGATGCCGGCCATGCGCACGGGGAAGACGGCCTCCTCATGCATCACGGAGGCGCCCATGTAACTCAATTCCCTTAGCTCCCTATAGGTCAAGGAGGAGATAAAGCTGGCGTCCGGCACAATGCGCGGGTCAGCGCTGCGAAAGCCGGTCACATCGGTCCAGTTCTCATACAAATCCGCGTCCACCGCGGCCGCCGCCAGGGAGCCGGATACGTCGCTGCCGCCCCTGGTAAAGGTGTGGATGTCGCCGTTGTCCTCAGCCCCGTAAAATCCGGGGATAACGGCGCGCTCATGCTTGAGCATCTCTTCCTTTAATAATTTCAGTGTCTTTTGCAGTTCCAACTTGCCGTTTTTGTCAAAGCGGACCACGTCCTTCGCGTCGATGAAGCCAATGCCCATCCATTTGGCAATCAGCTTGGCGCACAGGTACTCGCCCCGGCTGATGATATAGTCCCGGGTCGCGCCCTGCATGATGGCGTCCTTGACAAGAAGCAGGTCCTCATCCAGGCAGCCATCCTGGCACAGGGTGTGCGCAATTTCCTGGTAGCGCCGCATCAGCATGGCATATTCCGCGTCAAAAGGCTGGCTGATTTGCGCCTTGTGATGGCAGTCCAAAAGCACGTCGGTGATTTTAATATCACTGGGGTTGCGTTTTCCGGGCGCGCTGACCACCAGGTAGTGGCGCTCCGAATCCGCCTCAAAGATGCTTCTGACCTGCTCAAAACAGCCGGCGTCCGCCAGGGATGAGCCGCCAAACTTCGCGACAATCATGAAAGCCTCCAATACACACATCAAAAATACCGAGTAATCATACCATATCAGCCCTTTTCGTTCAATCTGGCCTTGGGTGACAAACCCTTCCCAATCATGTTATAATCACCTGACTAAAGCACATGCTGAAGCGGAAAGGATTTATGGCCAGACTGACAAAAGAGAAACGCAGTATGCTGCTGAACATAAGTTTTATCGTGCTGACATTTTTGTTGGTGCTTTATTTGGTGTCCCAGGCCGGGGATGTCAATTCCATCATCACTGCCTTCGCGTCCATCAAGCCCATCTGGCTGGTGGCGGCTGTGCTGTGCTTTTTCACGCATGTGATTCTTGAGGGTCTCATCCTCAAAATCTTTTTTTATTTTCAGGATGTCAAAATCAGCTGGGCTTCCTGCAACCTGGTCGGCCTGATTGGCATGTTCTATTCCTCGGTCACCCCGGCAGCCACCGGGGGCCAGCCCATGCAGGTCTTCGCGCTTAAAAAGCGCAAGGTGCCTTCCGGCGTTGGGTACTCCGCCCTCGCGGTCAAGTTCTTCTGCTGGCAGTGCGCCCTGCTTTTAATCGGCGCTATCCTGTGGATTTTCTACGGCTCCTATGTCTACTCCCTTTTGGGCAAGGGCATCTGGCTGGTGGTGCTGGGCTTTTTCTTTAACTCGCTCATGGTCATCCTGGTCATCATGCTGGCCATCAACCGCAACTTTGTTCGTGCCATCATCATCTTCTTTGTCAACCTCCTCCACCGCCTGAAAGTTGTCAAGGACAAGGCCAAGACCTCCTCCAAGATGGACGCCGCGCTCAATGATTTCCACTCCAGCGTGGACCTGCTGACCAAACAGAAAGGCCAGTTCCTGGTCCTGTTCATTTTCTCCCTTGTTCAGGTCACCGCGCTCATGAGCGTGATTTACTTTATCTACAAGGGCTTCTCCCTGCAAAATCACACCTACCTTGAGGTGCTGACCATTCAGTTCCTCCTGTACATCACCGCGTCCTTTACGCCCCTGCCCGGAGCTTCCGGCGCCCAGGAAGGCGGCTTTTACCTCTTCTTCCGCAGCTTTTTCCCGGATTCCATCATCTTCGCCGCCCTGCTCATCTGGCGCTTCATCACCTATTACCTCTTCATCATCATCGGCGCCATCGCGGTCTTCATTGACCAGACCTTCTCCATCCGCCGCAAGCGCAAATTGGCGGGCGAGCAGGCCGAATTGATTGAATCCATTGATGAAACCATGGAGGAGGACATCAAGGACGAAGCGGCAGACGTGGGGGAGGATGACAAACCGGCCCGGGAAAGCATAGAGCCTTAAACTTGATTGTTTTGGAAGGACAGCACATGAAAACAAAGATTTACGGGCATCGCGGCGCTTCCGGCTACGCGCCGGAGAACACCCTGGAAGCCTTTCAGCTGGCGATGGAGATGGGCGCTGAGGGCATTGAGCTGGACATCCATTTGACCCGGGACAAGCAAATCATTGTCACCCATGATGAGCGCATTGACCGGGTTTCGGACGGCTCCGGCCTCATCAGCATGCTGAGTCTCAAGGACATCAAAAAGCACCTGTTCAACCGCCCGCACCCGGAATATACCGAGGCCAGGGCCCCCTTGCTTGAGGAGGTGCTGGAGCTGGTCAAACTCGGAAAGATGTCCATCAACATTGAACTGAAGAACAGCTACAACCCCTATGAGGGCATGGAGAGCCGTTGCCTGGAGTTGGTCGCCAAAATGGGGATGGAGGACAGGGTGGTGTATTCCTCCTTCAACCACCACTCCATGACCTACCTAAAAAGCTTGAACCCCGAGGCCATCTGTGGCCTCTTGTATGACTGCAGCCTGCTCAAGCCCGCGGATTATTTGAAGCTGTCCGGCGTCAACGCCTTGCACCCGCAGTTTTATGACCTGCTCAACAATAAGCCGGAGTATGACGAGGTCAGGCACCAGGGCGGCCTCATCCATGTGTGGACGGTCAATGACGACAGGGATATGCGCAAGGTCATGGAGGCGGGCGCAGACATCCTCATCACCAACTTTCCCGACCGCGCCCTGGCTGTGCGCGGCGAAAACTGATTTGACGCTATACCCCTGTAATGGTATGATATTTTTATCGAAAAAAAGGATGGTTTTGTATGTCCGGTCACTCTAAATGGGCGAATATCAAGCACAAAAAAGGCAAAGCGGATGCCCAGCGCGGCAAAATTTTTACAAAAATCGGTCGTGAGATCGCCATCGCGGTCAAAGAAGGCGGCAGCGACCCGGATACCAACGGCAAGTTAAGGGACATCGTGGCCAAGGCCAAGTCCAACAACATGCCCAATGACAACATCATGCGCAGCATCAAAAAGGCTGCGGGTGAAACCGATAACGTCATTTACGAAGAAATCACCTATGAGGGCTACGCGCCCGGCGGCGTCGCGGTCATCGTTGAAATCGTCACGGACAACCGCAACCGCGTGGCCAGCGAAGTGCGCCACATCTTTGACAAAAACGGCGGCGCCCTTGGCACCACCGGCTCTGTGAGCTACATGTTTGATTTTAAGGGCGTTTTATTGATTGAGCGCGCCCCCGGCCTTGATGAGGACGAGCTCATGATGGCGGCCCTTGAGGCCGGCGCTGAGGATGTTACCGGCAGCGAGGAAGGCTTTGAAATCCAGACCGCGCCCGGGGATTTTTCCTCCGTGCGTGAAACGCTCGAAAAAGCCGGCTACTCCTTCATCTCCGCCTCCCGTCAGAAGCTCCCGCAGACCAGCGTGGACATTGAGGACGAGGAAATCCTCCAGAAGGTTCAAAAACTGCTGGAAATGCTGGATGACAACGACGACGTCATGGATGTCTTCCACAACGCCAACCTGCCCGAGGAAGAGGAAGAAGAGTAATCCAATTTTCCGCAATCAAAAAGCGCACAGTGCTGTGCGCTTTTTGTGTGCCCTTTAGTTATTACCTTCTGGGCTGTTGCTCGTTGATTCTTGTCCAATCTTTGGTGGGCAGGTGCTTTAAGACTTCGGGCAAAACGTCATCCTGTTTTAGCACGAAGCCCAGGTCCGCGTTGAGGTTCCTGCCGCCGCTGGGGACGATGACACCCTCGGCTTTGGCGATCGCATCCTCGGTTGGTTCAAGCACGCTGGCGACCAAGACAAATTCTGTCTGCTTGACGGTCGGCTTGAGTTCGCCGGGCATCTCCACTTCCAGGGTGTAGGAGCCGGGGAACATTTTGTTGAACAGATAACGGCCATACTGATCGGTGGTGGTCTGTGCGGTCAGCTGGTTGTACTGGTACAGCTTGATCACAATGCCCGGGATGCCCGGCTCGCCGGTATCCTGCATGCCGTCCCTGTCCGTGTCCAGCCAGGCGTAATCGCCCAATTTGCCCATCGCGCCCATGCCGATGTCCTGGGCGGCTTTGTTCTCGCCCATGTTCAGTTTGATGGGCTCGCTCTGTCCAGTGAAACTATCCACACCCACCAGGTCAGACAGAATCACACTGGGCTTGACCGCAGTGTCCATCTCCCTGGCAAAGCGGTATTCCTGCGGTAAAACTGCCGCCAGGCGATAATTGATGGGCATTAAGTCTTTAAAAGCATATTCGCCGTCTGCGCCGGTGGTGGTCTGTTGAAGAACAGTGCCTTGCTCATTGAGCAGTATGATTTCAAGGCCGCTGATGTCCTTGGTGCTGCTGTCCATGTTCCAGACAGAACCGGACAGGCTGCCCAATTGGACAACCGCGAGCTCGGGCTTGGATGCTTCAGCGCTCATGGTCACTTCCGTTTTCCACAAGCCATCCTGGCTGCCGGTGGCGGCAGGTGTGGTCAGCAAATGGTCATTGGGCAGGGACAAGGTCACCTGATAAAGGCCGGGGAAGGCGGGCTCGGAAGCAAACTGGCCCTGTTCATCTGTTTCCAGGCTGATGCTGGACTCGGTTCTGATGTGGGTCAAGGTCAGCTGTGTTTTATATGCGGTGTCGGCATCTGAGAAGGTCTCACTCAGGTCATTGTCGTAGAACGCGCGTCCCTGAATGGAAATGGGCTGAAGCGCCGGCACCACGGTATCCAACAGGCGCTCCGCAAAGCGGATATCATAATGCCGGTTTGATTGACCGGTGATGGAAGCCGGGACAAGCCCTCTGTCGTTCGCGTCAATCACGTAACCCTCAGGCATTTGGACAAAGGCTTCATAGCTGCCAGGCCGGATGCCGGTAATCAGGTATTGTCCATTGCCGTCGCTGACAACAGGATAGGACTCAAGGGTATTGTTGTTGGTCAACTCAACGGTTACCTGAGACAAGGCCATATCGCTCTCATCAAAGACGCCGTTGTTATTCACATCGTGGAAAGCCTGTCCGGCAAAGGTGCCTGTTGTGACCGCGTAGATGGGCTCAAATGTCAGTTCATCACTGGCCTTTACTTCAAAGAGTTCAGACACATGGCTGGTTTCCTCAATCATTGGTTGGCTGAACTTGGCGTCAGCAGGCAAGGTATAGGACAGGTAATAGGAGCCTGGAAGCGCACCCTTTAGCGAGAACTTGCCGGTTCCATCTGTGGTAGCCACCGTGTATTCGCTGACAGCCTGCTTGTTTTCATCCAACAGGGTAATCTGCACATCAGAAAGACCGCCCGAGGCTTCGGTAAACCCGGTTTCCTCATCGCCCAGAAGTACTGCACCATTGATGACCGCGGAACGGAAGGCGCCGGCGTCCATGCTCTCAACCATCGCGCCGGGGCCGGGGGTTACTGCCTCGGTTTCGCCGAAAGCCACGGTCTGTGTGACAATTTTATTGATGATACCGGTACCCGTGGGGGAGGGCTGGGAGAAGACATAGGGGGAGACCAGCAGCACGCGCACCTTATAGGAGGCGGGAACCAGG
The DNA here is from genome assembly GCA_964534515.1 of uncultured Christensenella sp. Taxonomy (GTDB): domain Bacteria; phylum Bacillota; class Clostridia; order Christensenellales; family Aristaeellaceae; genus UBA6115. The sequence continues at coordinate 19,654 of CAZHPW010000013.1, read as the reverse complement.
TTGCTGAGCAGGTAAGCGCCGGAGGCGTCTGTTTGCGCTTCACCGGCGACTTGCCCTTGCGCGTCAATGGCCTGAACGGTAAAACCGCCCAATCCGGCTTCGCCCTGGTCCAGGACACCGTTTAGGTTGTTGTCATCAAACAGGATGCCGCTGATGGACGCGGGCAGGGTCGCGCCGGCATAGAGGCTCAGGGTTTCGCCCTTTTGAAGGGCTTTGGTGACCTCCAAAGAGGAGGAGGCGGTCAACGAGGCGAAGAGGTTGCCTTCATCCTCGCCGCCAATAGTAAACACCTGCTCATCCGGCAAATTGACTCGGATGGTGACATCCCCGTCCCGCACCCTGGAAAAATACGCTTGCCCTTGGGCGTCGGTGGTTGCCTCGGCAACTTTCTGGCCGCCGGATAGGAGTTCTACCGTCGCGTTCATGAAGGCCGGCTCAGCTTCATCCATCAAACCATTGACATTGCTATCCAAAAAGGCAAACAGTCGGATGGAGGAGGCGGGCATCACGCCGATGGGGGCTAAGGTAGCGGGCTTGTCTTCCAGGACCTGGATATTGACCGACTGGGTCTGCGCGTAACCATCATTAAACACGGAAGGGCTGCCGGGAAGGGCAAACATCACGCCCTCGGGCAGTTCCGCGCTCAGGCTGTACTCGCCGGCCTGCAGGTATTCAAAGCGGAAATCCGCATTTTCATTGGTGGTAATGGTGCGGGTGACACCCATGCTTTGATGGGTCAAGGTCAGGGTCAGCCCGGGATAGCCGCCTTCACCGTCTTCCATGACGCCGTCCATGTTGCTGTCCATCCAAACCTTGCCATTTAATGAACTGGCCATTACGCCGCCAATACCCATGCCAAGGCTGCGCTCCAGCACGAAAGGCTCAGAGGTGCCCACATTGGTTTCCTCGGGGTTAACCACGTTGTAGAAGGGGTTGAACTTGGCGCCGATGGGGCCGACGATATAGGGCTCCGGCATGGTGGCACGGATTTTATAGGTGGCTGAAGTCAGTTCACGCAGCTGCAGTGTGCCTTCCCTGTCCGTTTTCCCGGTTGCGATGACATAGTCCTGGCCCGCGTGGGTATACAGCAACTCAACCTGCACATCCCGCAGAAGCCGTTCGCTGCTCATGCGACCGCCGTTCATGTTCAAATCACCAAAGGCGATGACATTGATGTACGCGCTCTTCTTGCTGGCGGCAATGTCCTGACGGTGCTGTGCGCCGTCCGCGAGGCTGAACACGGTGGTTCTGCTGTGACGGCCCTGGGCTGGCAGCATCACGACTTCGCCTTCCGCGGAGGCAACATGGTAGTAATCAACCGGCAGGGATACCTGCAGGTAATAGTCCCCGGCTTCAAGTCCGGTAAACTGCCACTGGCCGTCCTTGTCCGCGCGTACCTGGTTGACAATGCTCTCAGATGAGCCGGATACCTTGACCAGCGTGATTTCGGCATCCGCCAGTGCGCCTTCGGAGGCATCCTGAATACCGCTCAAGTCATTGTCGTTGAACACAAGGCCGGATACAGTGCCTGTACCAGCCAAAGCATTGATGCCGGGCAATAGGGCAATCAAGGCGATGAGTGCCATCAAAAGAGCGGTTCTTTTCAAATACAATCCAGTCATTCAACCTCCACATTGATCGGGCGTACTCCCAAGAGGCATCCTGACGCCAGTTGGGGTGGTTTGGAATCGGGGTTCCTTGTGATAAAATGAACCACAAGGGGGCAAACAATGAACGATACAGACTTTATGAACCTTGCCCTGGAGCAGGCAAAATCAGTCCGGGGTGAAGTGCCGGTCGGCGCGGTTCTTGTCCATGAAGGCCGGGTCATCTCAAGCGCGCACAATGAGCAGGTGCTTTTAAACGATGCCTTGTCCCACGCGGAGATGTTGGCCATCAAAAGGGCACAGGCTGTCCTTGGCGTTTCCCGCCTGAATGAGTGTACCCTTTATGTCACCCTGGAACCCTGCCCCATGTGCGCCGGCGCCATCATCATGTCCGGCATCAAGCGCTGCGTTTTCGCTGCGTTTGACCGGCAGTACGGCTGTTGCGGCAGCGTGTATGCCCTGCCGATGGACCCGGTGTTCAACCACCGTGCGCTTTGCGAGGGCGGGCTCCTAAAGGAGGAGTCAGAAGAACTCCTCGACGCCTTCTTTCAATCCTTACGCGTTGAAAAAGATTGAATTTACAACGCTTCAGGCGGGGATGATTATATCATTCCGCCTTGTCTTAGGCAAATGATTGACAGGTCGTTCCGTTCAAGTTATTATGACACAGAAATGAAGGAGAGGTGAACAAAAATGAAAATCAAAACATTGGACACCAGGGACCTGAAACTGAGCATGGAAAAAGGCGGCTGCGGCGAATGCCAGACCTCTTGCCAGTCTGCTTGCAAGACCTCCTGCGGCGTGGCCAACCAGCCCTGCGAACAGGAAAAGTAATCCTTAATATCAGTACAAATGGATAAAGAAGCCGCCTTTATCGGGCGGCTTTTTGGAGGACTATGTTACATACATTTACAGTGAATGACTATTCCATCACGCTTGATGTTTTTTCGGGCTCGGTTCATGTGGTTGACAAGGTGGCGCTTGAAGCCATCAGGCTATATGAACAAATGAACCGGGAAGACACCATCAAGAGCCTGATGGCGCAATTTCCTGAGGAAAAAGACCTCACGAAGGAAAATATTCATTCCCTGCTGGATACCCTGGATGAGTTAAAAGCCGCCGGCAAACTCTATTCGTCTGATGATTATCTGCAAAACGCGGATACCCTGAAGAAGGACAGCGATGTCATTAAGGCGCTATGTCTGCATGTCGCGCATGCCTGCAACCTGACCTGCTCCTATTGTTTTGCCGGCCAAGGCAAGTACAAGGGTCAGACGGAGTTGATGAGCGCTCAGACCGGCAAACAGGCCCTGGATTTCCTCATCGCGCATTCCGGGAAAAGGCGTCACCTTGAGGTGGATTTCTTTGGCGGGGAGCCGCTGCTCAACTGGGAAGCCGTGAAAGAAATCGTCCGCTATGGGCGCGAACTTGAAAAGAAGCACAACAAGGTATTCCGCTTCACGCTGACTACCAACGGCGTCGCGCTCAATGACGAAATCATGGAATTCTGCAACCGTGAGATGCACAACGTTGTCTTAAGCCTGGATGGCCGCAAAGAGGTGCATGACCGCTTCCGTGTTGACCATCAGGGCAAGGGCAGCTATGAGACCATTGTCCCTAAGTTCAAGGACTTTGTGAGTTCCAGGGAGGACAGCGGTTACTACATCCGCGGCACCTATACCAAGAACAACCTGGACTTTTTAAATGATGTTCTCCACATGGCGGACCTGGGCTTCACCCAGTTGTCCATGGAGCCGGTTGTGACCGCGCCGGATGACCCGGAAGCCTTAACTGAAGAAGACCTGAAAGTTATTTATGAGCAGTATGAAAAGCTCGCGCTTGAAATGCTCAAACGCAAGCGCGAAGGCCGTGGTTTTGATTTTTATCACTATAACATCGACCTGGCCAATGGCCCCTGTATCAAGAAGCGCTTAAGCGGCTGCGGCTCGGGAACCGAGTATCTGGCCGTGACGCCCAATGGCGATCTCTATCCCTGCCATCAGTTTGTGGGCGATGAGAACTTCAAGATGGGGGGCCTGAAGGATGGCGTAATCAATCTTGGACTGCAGCAGGAGTTCGCGCAGAACACCTTGTTTTCCCATTCGGAGTGCAAGGATTGCTGGGCTCAGCTATACTGTGCCGGCGGCTGCGCCGCCAATGCCTGTCACGCGACCGGCAGTATCTCCGGCGTCTATTCCCTGGGCTGTGAGCTATTTAAAAAGCGCATCGAGTGCGCTTTGATGCTGCAGGCTGCCCTGCTTGATGAGGAGCAGATCGCCTAAACCTTAAGCTCTGCCTTCACCGGCTTTGGATTTTTTCAGCCACACGGAGAGCACGGCGACATCCGCCGGTGTAACGCCCGGAATTCTGCCCGCCTGTCCCAGAGAAACCGGGCGCTGGCGGTCCAGCTTCTGCCTGGCTTCTATCCTTAAAGAGCCAATGCCAAAATAGTCCACCCCATCCGGGATTAAATAGTTTTCCATCGCTGAGGCCGCCCTGATTTGGGCGGCTTCTCTATGCAGGTAGCCGTCATATTTCAGGATGATGTCGGCTTGCTGCCTGGCTTCTGGTGTAATCTGCGGCGCGTCTTCAAAACTGCTCCCATCGCCCCGCCTGTAGGTGTCCATTTGGCCGGAATCCTTGAGGTATTGGATAAAGGCCTCGCTGTCCTTTTTCTTCTGCTCCATGCGCCTTAAACGCTCATCATCTGCCAGCCCAAGCGCGTGGCCGATCTCTGTCAGCCTCAGGTCCGCGTTGTCCTGCCTTAGGGACAAACGGTATTCAGCCCTGCCTGTCATCATGCGGTAAGGTTCATCAACGCCTTTGCTGCTCAGGTCATCAGTCATGACACCGATATAAGCCTTGTCCCTGGTCAGAATGAAGGGCTCTTTGTTCTTTAAGTAATGGCTGGCGTTAATGCCCGCAATCAAGCCCTGGGCAGCGGCTTCTTCATAGCCGGAGGTGCCGTTAATCTGACCCGCGAAGAAAAGTCCCGGCACGCGCCTGGAAGAAAGCGCGGGGGAGAGCTCGGTGGGGTCAATGCAGTCATACTCAATCGCGTAGGCCAGGCGTGTTAATACCGCGTTCTCAAGCCCCTTGACGCAGCGGTACATGCTTCTTTGCACATCCTCAGGCAGGCTGGAAGACAGCCCCTGGGCATACCATTCGCGCCCGAACTGTGTTTCCGGCTCCAGGAACACCTGGTGGCGGTCCTTGTCCGCAAAGCGATGAATCTTGTCTTCAATGGAGGGGCAGTACCTGGCCCCGGTTCCTTTAATGGAGCCGGAAAACATGGGGGAGCGGTGGAGGTTGCTCCTGATGATGTCATGTGTCTGCTCATTGGTCCAGGTTAGGTAGCAGCTCAATACATTCCGGGGCGTATCCTTCTTGAGGAAGGAGAACGCTTCCACCGGCTCATCGCCGGATTGCTCTTCCAATTTGCTAAAATCAATACTCCGGCTGTCAATGCGGGCTGGCGTTCCGGTCTTGAACCTGCGCAGTTCAAAACCCAAGGCCATTAAAGAGGCAGAGAGGTGATTGGCCGGCTGCAAGCCCTGTGGGCCGGAGCGCCAGTCGGTATCTCCGATAATCACCCGGCTGTTGAGATAGACGCCGCTAGCTACCACAACCGCCTGGCAAGGTATCATGGTGCCGGTCATGGTCATAACGCCGCTGACACGCCCGGCAGCTGTCAGGATTTCCTTGACCTCGCCCTGGCGGATTTCTATATTGTCCTGAGCGAACAAAACGGACTTCATGGTTTGCTGGTAAACTTGCTTGTCCGCCTGGGCGCGCAGGGAATGTACCGCCGGGCCTTTTCCGGTATTCAATGTACGGGACTGCAAGGTTGACTGGTCAATGTTCAGCGCCATTTGGCCGCCCAGGGCGTCCACTTCACGCACCAGTTGGCTCTTGCCTGTCCCGCCGATGGAGGGGTTGCAGGGCATGAGCGCAATCGCGTCCAGGTTTAGGGTTATGAGCAAGGTTTTGTGGTTCAGCCTGGCACAGGCCAGCGCGGCTTCGCAGCCCGCGTGCCCGGCGCCGATGACCACCACATCAAACTGGTTGTCACTTGTCATTGATTCTGGCTCTCATCCTTTTATATCGCAGATGGCTGGCACCGGGTTTGCAAAGGTGCCGTTCTATCACATATTCGTACCGCGTGATAACGCTCTGTATCACGCTGTCCCAGGACACCGGGATGGTTTTGTGCGCTTCCAGGCCGATGCGCTTGGTTTGCTCCAAATTGTTCAAAGCAGTCTTTAAGCTCGCGGCCAGGCTTTCCGTTGTGTCCTCACACAGAAAACCGTTGACGCCGTCTTTGATGCTTTCTGCAGCCGAACTGCCCCTCACAGCGACAGACGGCGTATCCATGGCGGCTGCCTCGCGGATGACCAGGGAGAAGGTGTCATAAAGAGAAGGGAAAACAAAGAGGTCGGCCCTGGCATACAAGGCGTCCAGGACCTTTGTCTCCTGAATCATCCCGGTCATTACCAATTGCCCGGATAGACCCAGTTCATCCGCTTTCTTTTCAATGGCTTTCGCGTCCGGTCCCTGCCCGGCCAGGACCAGTTTAAACGCGGGGTTTTGCCGCTTTAACGCTGCGCAGGCTTCCAAAATCCGGAGGATGTTCTTTTTCCAGTTGATTTGGCCGACGAAGAGCAAGACCGGCATGTTTTGAAGGTTGAATCGCTCGTTGACTTCGCTGATGGCCGCCAAATCTTTGGGCCGCTGCTCTGTCCCGTTGCCGATGACCTCAATATGGCCTTTGAAGCCATAGTCTTTTAGAACCTCAGCACTGGACGCTGAAACAGCCCAGACGTCATCACACTTGTTGTAGTAGTTGACGATGTTATTGACTACGGCTTTCGCGATGGTCTCGCTTTTGGTCACCTTTAAGAAATCGTCATAATACTTGGAGTGAAAGGTGGACACCAGGGGGATGCACCGCTGTTTTTTAAGCCTCAGCGCTTCCTTGCCCGCGGCAAAGGGGCTATGGGAGTGCACGATGTCCAGTTCTATCATGTCCATCCGTTTTGTATAATGGCCGTCCAGCACCGCCGCCCCGGTCTTGTACTGGGGTGTCGTGGGGACGGGAAATCCTGTGAAGTCAACCAGTTCAAAAGGGAACTGACCCCGGTGACCCGTGTCATACATGGGGGAGGAGACAGTCACCTCATGACCGTACTTGGGCAGGGTGTTGGCATAGGCAACAACCACGCGGCCAACGCCATCCACAACCGGTAAAAATGTATCTGTCATCAAGCCAATCCTGATGATTCCCACCTCCTTTTGCACGCGAATGATACAACGGTTTCATTATATGCATTTTAAGTACAAATAACAACTTAACAGATTGACAAGCGCGGAGTGAATCGGTATTCTGAGATAGGTAAGCAAACGGAGGCAATATATGCGCAATAAAATCGTTTTGGGTGTTATTGGTGCGGACGTACACGCGGTAGGCAACCAGATATTGAACTTCGCGTTTACGGATGCAGGCTTTCATGTAGTCAATCTGGGGGTCATGGTATCACAGGAGGAGTTTATCGAGGCGGCAATTGAGTCTGCAGCAGACGCGATTGTCGTTTCATCGTTATATGGCCATGGCGAATTGGATTGCCAGGGCTTGAGGGAGAAGTGCGATGAGGCCGGCTTAAAGGGCATTTTGCTCTATGTCGGTGGCAACATCGTGGTTGGCAAGCAGCCCTTTGAAGAGGTTGAGAAGCGCTTTCTCGCCATGGGGTTTGATCGGGTCTTTGGCCCCGGCACCCCGCCTGAGGCAGGGATTGAAGCCTTGAAGAAAGACCTGGATTGGCCGGTTCAATGAAAGCTGCTCTCCTCATTGACTTTGGCTCAACCTATACAAAATTAACTGCGGTGGACCTGGATACCCCCCGGCTCATTGGGCGGGCACAGGCCTTCACCACGGCTGCGACGGATATCTCTCTTGGCTTGAATGAAGCGCTTGCGCTCCTTGAAAAAGAGACGGGTCCGCTTCGGTATACCTCGCGCCTGGCTTGTTCCAGCGCGGCTGGCGGCCTGTCCATGATGGCCAGCGGGCTGGTTCCGGGGCTTACGAGCAAAGCCGCGAAAATGGCGGCCTTTGGCGCCGGGGCCAAGGTCATCAAAACCTATGCCTACCAATTAACCGGGGAAGACGTCCAGGAAATCAGCCGTGTTAAGCCGGATATCTTTTTGCTTTCCGGTGGAATCGACGGGGGAAACAGCGAAGTCATTCTTCACAATGCCGGGATGCTGGCTCGTGTTCCGGGTGATTTCCCGGTTGTTATCGCGGGCAACAGGAGCGCTCAGGCTGAGTGCGAGGCGCTGCTGAAAAAGAGCAGCCACCCGGTCTATACGGCGCCCAATGTGATGCCGGAAATGAATGTGCTCAACATCGAGCCTGTAACCCGGGTCATCCGGGACATCTTCCTGCAGCGCATTGTATTGGCAAAAGGACTCAACAAAGCAAGCGCCTTGCTGGACAACATCCTCATGCCAACGCCTTCCGCTGTGCTCAGCGCCCTCACCCTTTTATCTAAGGGTACAAAGAGCAATCCCGGCCTGGGTGACCTGCTGGCGGTTGATTTGGGCGGAGCGACAACCGATGTCTATTCCATCGCCAAGGGCGACCCGGTTAACCCCAGCACCGTGCTTCGCGGCCTGCCTGAGCCCATGGTCAAGCGCACGGTTGAAGGCGACCTGGGCATGCGGTACAACGCCCAGGGTATTCTGGAAGCGGCGGGAAGCGATACCCTCTGTGAGCTCAGCGGCCTTAGTCCGGAACAGTTGGCGAGTGTTTTACAGTCCTATGCAGACAACCCGGCCAAACTGCCCCAGTCTGATGAGGAACAGCGGGTAGACCGCGCCCTGGCTTCCGCCGCGCTATCCCTGGCGCTTGAAAGGCACGCGGGCAACCTGGAGCGGGTTTTTACCCCCATTGGGCCGATATACCAGCAAACCGGAAAAGACCTGACCCAGACCCAAAGAATGATTGTGACCGGCGGCGCGCTGATATACTCAAACGATTTAACCAGCATTGTGAAGGATGCCCTGCGCTTGCCGGACGCAATGAGCCTGATACCCAGAACCATCAAGGTGGTCAAGGACTCGGAATACCTGCTCTCTGCCATGGGGCTGTTGAGCGAGCATGACCCTGAAGTGTCTCTCACGCTGATGAAGGCGTATTTCGGAAAGGATGAAGCATATGCAACTGTCTAACAAGAAATGGGACCTTGATTTTTTCCTCGCCCAGCGCCAGGAGGTGCTCAAAGCCTGGCCAACAGGGGCTGAGGTCGATCTGGATGAGGCCATTGCCTATCAGGCCGCCATTCCCACAGAGAAGCGCTTTGTCACCAAGCTCAATGAGGCGGTGAAAAACAAGCAGACGCTCATCCAGCCGCGCGCGGGTGTGCCGCTGATTAATGAGCACATTGTGCTCTTAAGCCACCTGGAGCAGGAGGGCGAGGCTGATTTGCTGCCCACCACCATTGACAGCTACACGCGCTTAAACCGCTATGATGACGCGCAGCGGGGTATTGAGGAATCCAAGATTTCCGGAAAAGCGATGCTCAACGGCTTTCCGGCTGTCAACCACGGGGTGAAGGGCTGCCGCATGGTGACCTCGGCTTTGAAGAAGCCCGTTCAGGTGCGCCACGGCACGCCGGACGCCCGGCTGCTTGCCGAAATCACCCTTGCCGGTGGTTTCACCAGCTATGAGGGCGGCGGCATCTCCTATAACATCCCATACGCCAAAAACGCCTCCCTGCAGGACACCCTGCTCTTCTGGCAGTACTGTGACAGGTTGATTGGCCTTTATGAAGACAAGGGCATCAGCATCAACCGCGAGCCCTTTGGCCCGCTGACCGGCACCCTGGTTCCTCCCTGCATCTCAAACGCCGTCGCCATCATTGAAGCGCTGCTGGCGGCTGAGCAAGGGGTCAAGAACATTACGGTGGGCTATGGCCAGTGCGGCAACCTCATCCAGGATGTCGCCGCCATCCGCTCCCTTGAGGCGCAAACCAAGGAATACCTGGAGCGCTTTGGCTACAAGGACATGCAGGTATCCACTGTCCTGCACCAATGGATGGGCGGCTTCCCCGCCGATGAGGCCAAGGCTTTTGCTGTCATCTGCTGGGGCAGCGCGGTATCGGCGCTGGCCAACGCCACCAAAGTCATTGTCAAATCTCCGCATGAGGCGCTGGGGGTGCCCACCAAGGAAGCCAACGCGGCCGGCCTGCGCGCCACCAAGCAAATCATCATGATGCTGGCGGACCAGGCCATCGCGGACGGCGAGCGTTTGGAAGCTGAAATGGCTGTTATCAAAGAAGAGACCGCCTGCATCCTTGAAAGAACGCTGGAATTGGGCGAAGGGGATTTGGCCAGGGGTGTTGTCGCGGCCTTTGAAGCGGGCGTCATTGACGTGCCCTTCGCGCCCAGCCGCTACAACATCGGCAAGATTATGCCCGCCCGTGACAACGAAGGCGCCATCCGCTTGCTGGATGCCGGCAGGCTGCCCCTAAACGCCAAACTGCTGGACTTCCATAAACAAAAAATCCAGAAACGCGCGGAGGCTGAGAACCGCGGCGTTTCCTTCCAAATGGTCATTGATGACGTGTACGCGATTTCAAAGGGCCGCCTGGTTGGCCGGCCTCATTAAGAGAAAGAAGGGTATCTCATGAAAATTACCAAGGTTGTCTGCTCCAAGGGAATGACCGGTTTCTATTTTGATGACCAGCGTGCCATCAAATTAGGCGCGCAGTCTGACGGCGCGATGTACATCGGTGAGCCGGTTACCCCGGGCTTCACCCGCATCCGTCAGGCCGGTGAATCCATTTCCGTCATGATTTTCCTGGAGAACGGTCAGTACGGCTGGGGCGATTGCGCGGCGGTGCAGTACTCCGGTGCAGGCGGGCGTGACCCCTTGTTTTTGGCGGACAACTATATCTCCCTCATTGAAAACGAGGTGGCAAGCCACCTGGTCGGTCAGGAGGCGGATGAGTTCAAGCGCCTGGCCAAGGAAATTGACCAGTTAAAGGGCAGCGACGGCCACCACATCCACACGGCCATCCGCTACGGTGTTTCCCAGGCCATCTTGGATGCGGTGTCCAAGGCCAATGGGCTAAATATGTGTGACCAGGTTGCCAAGGAGTACGGCACGCAGGTGTCCGACAAGCGCCTGCCCATCTTCACCCAGTCCGGTGATGACCGTTACAGCAACGCGGACAAAATGATTATGAAGGGCGCGCCCGTCCTGCCGCACGGCCTGTTCAATAGCGTCAAGAAAGCCGGCCAGAACGGCGAAAACATTATGGCCTATGTCAAATGGCTGACCCAGCGCGTGAAGGATTACGCGCCTTATGAAGGCTATCACCCGGTTTTCCACATTGACTGCTATGGCACCATCGGCCAGATTTTTGGCGCGGACAACTACATCGGCATGGCGGACTACCTGGAGAAGCTGGAGGCCGCCGCTGAGCCTTTCCACCTGAGGATTGAAGGCCCGATGGACTCTGACAGCCGGGAAGCCCAGATGCGTGACATGAAGGGACTGCGCGAGGAAATTGACCGCCGCGGTATCAAGGTTGAATTGGTGGCTGATGAGTGGTGCAATACCCTGGAAGACGTCATCTATTTCGCGGACAACAAGGCCGGGCACATGATTCAAATCAAGACACCTGACCTGGGCTCTATTCACAACACCATTGAAGCCGTTTTGTACTGCGAGAAAACCGGTATCGGCGCTTACCAGGGCGGAACCTGCAACGAGACCGACCGCTCCTGCCAAGTCAGCATCCACTGCGCCATGGCAACCAGGGCTGAACAGGTACTGGCCAAGCCTGGTATGGGCGTTGATGAAGCCTACATGATTTGCTACAACGAGATGGAACGTATTCTGGCTTTGCGTGCTGCCGGACTTGGTGTCGCTCGCAAGTAAGCCTGAATAGGAGGGAATAAAAATGGATGAATTCCGTATCCTATCAACCACTGCCATTTTGGGCTATGGTTTTCCGGTCGCCTCCTTTGAGGAGGGTATGAAACGAAAGCCGCACCTAATCGCGGTTGACGCCGGCTCCACTGACCCAGGCCCCTATTACCTGGGGGCCGGCATCTCCTTTACGGACCGGGACGCTGTGAAACGCGACCTGGAGTTGATGCTCATCAATGGGGTTAAGGAGAACATTCCGGTCGTCATCGGCACGGCCGGCGGCAGCGGAGGGGATAAGCACCTGGAGTGGAACCGCCAGATTATTTTGGAAATCGCGCGGGAGAAAAACCTCCACTTCAAGATGGCGGTCATCCATGCTGAAATCCCGAAAGCCCAATTGGACGAGGCGTTTGAGCAGGGCAAAATCAAACCCCTGTCTCCTGCCCCCGAACTCACAAAGGAAAACCTGGACGCAACGGTCAGCGTGGTCGCGCAGATGGGCATTGAGCCCATCATCAAGGCGCTGGACGCTGGCGCACAGGTTGTCTTGGCCGGCCGCTGCTATGACCCGGCTGTCTTCGCCGCGCCCGCGGTCAGGGCCGGGTTTGACCAGGGGCTGGCCGTTCACCTTGGAAAGATTTTGGAGTGCGCTTCCATCGCGGCTACCCCCGGCTCGGGGTCAGACTGCATGTTTGGCTACCTGCGCCATGACCATTTTGAGATTGAGCCCCTAAACCCCATTCGCAAATGCACTACCCTGTCCGTGGCGGCCCATACCCTGTATGAGAAGACCGACCCCTATGTCCTGCCGGGGCCCGGTGGACACCTGGATTTGACAGAGACCAGGTTTGAGCAGGTCACCGATTCCAAAGCCAGGGTGTCCGGCAGCCGGTATGTCCATGCCAAACAGTACACTATCAAATTGGAAGGCGCCAAATGCATCGGCTACCGCACGGTATCCATCGCCGGCGCGCGTGACCCAGTTTTGATTGAGCGCATTGACGAGATTGTCCGGGGCGTCAAAGACCGTGTTGAAGACAACTTCAAAGGCCGCGGCTTTGAGTATGACCTGCTTTTCACCATCTATGGCCGTGACGGCGTCATGGGCACCCTGGAGCCCAGAAGGTACCCGGAAGGTCATGAAATCGGCATCGTGATAGAAGCGGTGTCTGATACCCAGGCGCACGCGGACACCATCTGCGCTTCCGCCCGTTCCACCATGCTGCACTACGGCTATGAAGGCCGCAGGGCAACCGCGGGCAACCTGGCTTTCCCGTATTCACCCAGTGATTTCCACGCGGGTGAAGTATTTGTCTTTAGCGTATACCACCTTCTTGAGGTAGATGACCCCTGCAGTTTCTTCCCGATGGAGATGGAGGAGGTATAGAATGAAAAAATCGATTGTTGAATTGACCAACATCATCAGAAGCAAAAACTCCGGTCCATATGAATTGACCATGGATTTGATGTTCAATTCCAGGGAGAATTACAAGCACGTCTGTGACAGCAATGTCATTAATGAGGATTTGATTTGCAAGCTTTACAGAATCACCCCTGACAAGATTGTGGGCATCGTGCATTTTGACCCGGCAAACGCCATCAAGGTGACCATCATCCGCCCGCTCTGCTCGGGGGATTTGGGTGAAACCGATGTCTACGGCGCGCAGCAGCATGCGCCTCTGCTTGACATCATGGTTGATTTCCCGGAGTGAGGTTGTATACATGAGTTTGATTTCAAGCCCGGAACCTCTTTACAGCGTGTACTTCGCTCCGCGCGGCTATGCCCGTATGATTCAAATTGGGCACTACATCGCCCAGCGGCACCTGTTTGCCACGGACAAATTAATTGGCATCATCGGGGACGCGGGCAGCGGGAAAAGCCTGCTCATCCGCGGCATGTTTCCGGGCTTGGAATTGACCAACGACGATAACGGCGTCAATGTCAGGCCGCTGCCGATTTTGGACATTGACGCCACCGGTTTCTATCAAGCGCATACCTACCATATGGATGTGCGGTTTGAGTCCGCCTTTTTACCCATGCCAAAACTGGCGGACGCGGTCTTGCGCGCGCTGGAGCAGGGGAAAAGGGTCATCATTGAGCATTTTGAGCTCATTTATCCTTTGCTAAACTTCAACGCCGCCCTGCTCATCGGGATTGGTGATGAAATCATCGTGTCCCGCCCGACAGTCTTTGGACCTGAGCCGGATGACATCGCGCAGACCGTTTTCGCCAGCATTAAATACCGCCGCATGGCGCATACGGCGGAGGATTTGACCGAGCATGTCCTGATGAACATGAATGTTGGCAAGTATACCCATGGCGATGTCAGGCGCGGCTTCTTCCTGCGCTTTGACCGCGCGGTCAACCTCGATATCCCCAGAATTCAGGAAGAGGTCACCGCCATGATAGCGCAGGACCTCCCCATTACCTACAAGGACCAGCAGCACATCTACATCGGCAGCCTGCTGCATCGCTGCACAGGGCCTCGGATGCATGTCAATTCCACCGGCAAGGTGGAGCATTTCAGGTTTCTAAATGATTTACAGTATGATGCCTTGAATGAGAGTTTTATGTTGGTCGGCTTGGTTGGCGAGTCCTTCAAGGGCAAAGATCGCGACCTCAACCAAATTATCGTCGGTTAAACCAACCTGTGCTTCAACCATTTGTCGCCCTTGAAGCGCCAAAGGAAGAAGAGCGACCTTACCAGCCAATCCAGGTACATCGCGTACCAGATGCCATGAACCTGAAGGTTTAAGACATTGCCCAGGATATAGCCCCCCAGGAGCCGGGCGACGATGACGCTGAACACGGCGGCGTACATCACAAACTTGTTGTCCCCGGCGGCCCTTAAGCTGTTGGGCAAGCCAAAGGCAGGTGTCCACAGGAAGACAGACACCGCGCAATAAATCAGCATCAGTGTTCTGGTGTGTGTATAGGCATCCCCGCTCAGGTTCAGCATGTGGATTAAGGGGTCAACGAAGATGGCGACAAGTGCTCCTGTCAGAATAAAGGAGGCATAGGTCGCCATTTGCAGCAGCTTGCTCACCCGCTTGGCTTCATCCCCCCGACCGGCGCCGATGCATTGGCTGACAATGGTGATGGTGGCCAGGTTGATGGCGTTGCCGGGCACGCTTAAATAGGTGGATATAGTGTTGGCCGCGGCGTTGGCGGCAATCATCGCGCCGGAGTAGCCGGCAATCATGATGCCAACCAGCAGCTTGCAGGCCAGGAAAATGACGTTTTCAAACCCGCTGGGCAAGGCAACCTGCAATATTCTTTTGTTGGTATCCAGCACAAATCTGGGCTTGAAGGGCTTGGTATAGTGAATTGGGGCGTGCTGGTTCATGAGCATGTAGGTAACTATCACAGCACCTGTCAGCCTGGAGATGATGGTAGCCAAGCCAGCCCCGGTTACATCCAGGTGAAGCACGCGGATTAGCAGGAAGTTTAATAAGATTTTGACGGTGTTCATGATGATGGAAGTTATCATGGACATTTTGCTGTATCCCTGGGCATAGAGCATGCTGGTGCCGCTGTTGTACAGCGCGAGGAAAGGATAGGACAGCGCAGATAACATCAGGTACTGCTGGGAGTAAGCCCTGATGCCGGCATTGACCTTGGGGTAAAGCAGGTTCAGCAGCGGGCCGCGCAATAATATGACCGGCAGCGCGATGGAAACGGAAATAATCAAAACCATGAGCGCGGATTGGTTGGCAGTGTTTTCAGCGCCCTTTCTGTCCCTATTTCCGATATATTGCGCCGCGATGATGGCGCCGCCGGCGCCGATGGCCAGGAACAATTGGGTCAGCAGCTGGTTGATGCTGTCCACAAGCGAAAAAGCAGCCAGGGCTGATTCACTGATGCCGGATAAGAGCATCGTGTCAAACAACCCGACCAGCACAATCATCAGCTGCTCAAAAATCAAAGGGATGAGCAGCTTTTGAATGGATTTCCTTGTAAACAGACTAGGCTCTGACAATTTCCAACAATACCTTTGCCATATCGTTCAAGGCGTTCACCGGCAAGAACTCATAAATGCCGTGCCAGTTCATGCCGCCTGTGCCCAGATTGGGGCAGGGAAGACCGCGGAAGGACAGACGTGCGCCGTCCGTGCCGCCGCGGATGGGCCGCGCTTTGGGGGTCATGCCGCAGGCGCGGATGGCGTCTTCCGCGCGCTTGATAACATGGGGGACGGTTTCAATGATGTTGCGCATGTTTTGATAGCTGTCTGTGATGACAACATTCGCGGTGCCCTCGCCATACTGCGCGTTAATGGCTTTGGCGGCGTTCTCCATGACGGTTTTCTTGGTTTCAAATTTTCCCTTGTCATGGTCGCGGATGATGTATTCCAGGAGGGCGTTTTCTTCTGTGCCTTCAATGTGCCTCAAATGGAAGAAGCCTTCATAGCCTTCAGTTTCTTCGGGCGTTTGTTCCTGCGGCAACAGCTGATGG
Source organism: uncultured Christensenella sp. (assembly GCA_964534515.1). Taxonomy (GTDB): domain Bacteria; phylum Bacillota; class Clostridia; order Christensenellales; family Aristaeellaceae; genus UBA6115. Next base: position 3,663 of record CAZHPW010000013.1, on the reverse strand, counting down.
AGAGCCATGCCCACCTTGACTGCGTTAATCATCTTGCCCTTGGCATAACCGGGGTGGACATTGCGCCCCTTGATGATGACTTTGGCGCCTGCGGCGTTAAAATTTTCATACTCAATCTCATCAATGCTGCCACCGTCAACCGTGTAGCCAAAATCAGCCTTGATTTTGTCCAGGTTCAGCAGTTCAGCGCCGCTGCCGATTTCCTCATCTGGTGTAAACACCAGCCAGACATCTCCATGGGGAAAAGCGGTGGTAGTTAGCAGCATTTCCCCGGCTGTCATAATCTCAGCGATACCGGCCTTGTCATCAGCGCCCAGAACGGTGGTACCGTCTGTCACCACGATTTCCTGGCCGATAAACTCGTCCAGCGCCGGAAAGTCCTTCCTTGACAGGACAATGTTTTTCTCTTTATTCAGCGCGATATCTTCGCCTTCATAGCGCACAACACGGGGCTTGAACTCTCGCCCGGGCACCGCGTCAGCGGTATCCATGTGGGCAATCAGCGCGATCACCGGCGCGTCTTTGACATTGCCTGGGATTTTCCCGTAGACATAGCAGTTTTCATCCAGTTGGACCTCAACACAGCCCAGCTCCTTTAGTTCCTGCTCAAGCAGGCGGGCCAAGACCCATTGCTCCTGGGTGGAAGGGCTTCCGGTCGCGTTTTCGTCGCTGGTGGTATTGATGCGCGCGTAGCGCAGGAAACGGTCAAGGGCTTTGTTCATTGTTTTCTCCTAATAAATGTCATGACATTTTCAATTTCGCTTGTCTGCGGGAACATATCAAAGGGTTGGCAGGCAGTGGCCTCATATCCGCCTTCTGCCAGAATGGCCGCGTCCCTGGCCTGGCTGGCAGGGTGGCAGCTGATGTAAACCACTTTATCGGGTTTGGATTCAAGGATGGCAGAGAGCACTTTGATATCCGCGCCTTTCCTTGGCGGGTCCAGGATGATGATGTCTGGCCGCAAGCCATCAGCTGTCAATTTGGGCAGTTCTTTCTCAGCGAATCCCGCGACAAAGGTGGTGTTCAATAGTCTGTTACGCTTAGCGCCTTCTTTGGCGTCCTGGACAGCGGCCGGGTTTAATTCCAGACCGATTACCTGTTTAAAATGCCTGGCAGCCAGCATACTGATGGTACCAATACCGGAGTAGATGTCAACCAGGACATCGTTTTTATCCTGTTTGGCTTGTTCCATCGCGTAGGCGTACATCTTGTTCATGATGTCATGGTTGACCTGGAAGAAGGAGAGCGGGGACAGGGGAAAGTCCAAGCCATCAATCTCTTCATTGATAACATCCCCGCCAAATAAACAGATCAAATCCTTGCCCTTTGAATGGATGGTGTGCGCGCAGACTGAAACCAATTCGGGAATGTTATCGCGCAAATGTTCGGACAATTTGCGGAGGATTGGTTGATTGATAGACTCACACACAAACAAAACCATCAGTTCGCCTTTGTAATTGTTCCTGGTCACAATCTGATTGACAGAGAATTCCTGGTTTGATTGTGTATTGAGAAAACCAAGGATAAGGGACATCGCACGATTGGCGCTATCAGATGCGATGGTGCAGTGGCGCGTCGGGACTACCTTGTGGCTGCCGGACTCATAAAACCCGGCTTTGTATTCCTTGTTATCCTTCATCACTTGCCAGGTGTTCTTGTTGCGGTAATGCCAGGGTTCTTCCATCCCGTAAACCGGATTGACAGCAAGGTTAATCCCTGCAATTTTGCTCAAATTGCTTATGATACCCTGGCGCTTGATGTCCTTTTGCAGCTCATATGGCAGATGCTGGCAGGAGCAGCCGCCGCAGGACGTAAATACCTCACACTTGGGAGAAACCCTGTCCCGTGACTGCAAAAAAACCTCCACCGGGCTGGCAAAGGCATGGTTTTTCTTGACGCTGTCTATTCTAATTTTGACTTTCTCTTCGGGTAAAACAAAGGGCACAAACACCACCCGGCCATCAACCCGGCAGATGCCTTCGCCCTGATAGGTAAGGCCTTCTATGACAACCTGATATTCCTGCCCGGGAAGCAAAGCATCACACCTCCATGAGAAATGGCTTTATCAAGCTATCCTGAAACTAAAACTCTTTGCCTTCAAAACGCCGGCACAGCGTGTACTTTGAAATGGCGCTTCGCGAGGACCAGCCCACGGCGGTTGAAATAATCTCTTTGAGGTATTGGGGAAGGAACTTGTTAAACTTGACCTCAAAAATGACCTGGTCCGCGTCCAATGGCGCTACCATGGGCAAGGCCGGGTTAAACAAGTCATGGGAGAACAATCCTGTCCTGAGTTGCTTATCAAAGGTGATGCGCACATCCTCAACCGGGTGCATGTAGGCTTCGCGCACATAGTCGACAATCACAGCGGGTTTTAGTAAATGAAGGCGCATCTCCCGAAACACTTCTCGCAGCAGGCCTGAGCTGGTATTCTCAAGGCCGGTCGGATCCCCGGTCATCAACTGTTCACACAAGTCCCGGCTGATTTGGGCCTGCCTTTTGGCGATGTAGTTGTCATACTTGCTCTTGCATTCCATGCGAATGAAGGAATCCGAGCAGTTGTAAATACGGATGCGGTACTTGTCACGGTTTTGCACACCGGCGATTTTGTCATGCAGCGCGTCGTCAAACACCGTGTCAAAATACAAGGATCGGATGTGGTATTCGCCGTTCTCGTCGCTGTGTTTGTCCTTGCTCAGTACGGAACGCAAAACACGGGACAATACTTCGTATTGCCCGTTGTTGATGTAAAACTTCAGTTCGTGGCGAACAATCGGCGGCATAATTAGACCGCGGTTTCGTTCTGCACGGCGACCAGGGTCGCGTCATAGACGCCTTGGATGTCCAGCATGTGGCTGACGATGTCAGCGCGCTGGTTCAAACGCAGGTCCACTGTCATCTCAGCGCCGGAGCGGGTAATGGTTTTGCTGCGCACCCTGTAGTTGCGGACGCCGCGGTGCAGCTCAGCATCAATTTCCTGTTCGGCGGAGGGGTCATAATGCAGGACGAGCAGGTAGTTCTCGTTGGTCCGCATGCGGATATATGACATCGCAATCATCATCACCGTGATGGCGGCCACCACAATGACGGAAATGATGTAGAGTTTGGAGCCAATCAAAATACCCATGGTGATGGACCAGAACATATAGGCCGTGTCAATCGGGTCCTTGACGGCGGTCCTGAAACGGACGATGGACAAAGCGCCGACCATGCCCATGGACAAGGCGACGTTGGAGCCGATTGCCATAACAACGGGGGAGGTGACCAGGGTCAGCAAAATCAACGTGGTTGAAAATGTCGGGTTGTACAGAACACCCCGGTAGGTCTTGCGGTAGACCAGGGAAATCACCACGCTGCTGATTAAGGCGAACACCAAAACCATCAGCACATCAATTGTACGTATGCGGGAAAACTGGTCTGACCACCAACTGCTCAGCGCGATATCGGACTTGCCGATGTCACCGGCAACCTGTGCTAAAATGCCCATTAATAAAACCTCCATGAACCAAACTGTTAACCTTGCCTATTATACATTAAAGACAAGGTTTAGCAAACAAACAGAAAGAATTTCGTAATTATTTTTCGTTTGATCACAATTCATGCTTTTATGCCGACCTACTTGTGAAAATATGTTGAGATACGATACATAGGTAACACTTAGTG
>CAZHPW010000012.1:0-32256 GCA_964534515.1 uncultured Christensenella sp. | reverse complement strand
GCGAAACCGACTTCGTCGCCAACACCGAGGCCTTCCGCAACCTCTGCCATGACCTGGCCTTGCAAATCGCGGCCAGCAACCCCCTCTTTGTGAGCAAGGACGAAGTCCCCGTTGAGAACCTCAACAAAGAGCGCGAGATTCTCCGCGCCCAGGCCCTCAACGAAGGCAAACCCGAGAAAATCGTGGACCGCATGGTCGAAGGCCGCATTGAGAAGTACTACAAGGAAGTCTGCCTGCTGGAGCAGCCCTTTGTAAAGAACCCCGACATCACCGTTCAGACCCTGGTCAATGAGACCGCCCTGGCCAGCGGAGAAAAAATCTCCGTGCGCCGCTTCACCCGCTATGAGCGCGGTGAGGGCATTGAGAAAAAGGTCAGCGACCTCGCCGGTGAAATCGAGGCCATGACCAGCAAGGGCTAATGACCGCCCTTCACATGAATACCCCATAGGGCGGCGCCATGCGCAGCCCTTTTTTCTAAAATAATCATCAGGGGGACAACATGCAGTACAAGCGCATCATGCTCAAACTTTCCGGCGAGGCCCTGGGTGAGTCCGGCTGGCTGTTTGACCACAGCCAGATTGGCGAGGTGGCGGGCATCATCAAGTCCATCATTGAAAAAGGCACCCAGGTGGGCGTTGTCATCGGCGGGGGCAATCTCTGGCGCGGCCGCCATGGCGCTGCCGCCGGCATGGATGCCGTGCGCGCCGACCACATGGGCATGCTGGGCACGCTCATGAACTGCCTGGTCATGCAAGATGCCCTCTCCCAGATTGGCATCAAAGCCCAGATGTTCTCTGCCCTCCATGTGCCGGACATCTGCGCCAACTACCGCCGTGACCTGGCCGTGGAAGCGCTGGAAACGGACGGCGTCGCCCTCTTTGGCGGCGGCCTGGGCAATCCCTTCTTTACCACGGACACCGCCGTGGTGCTGCGCGCGCTGGAACTGCATGCCCAGACGCTCATGCTGGCCAAGAACGTGGATGGCGTGTACACCGCCGACCCGCGCCTTGACCTCACCGCCACCCTGATTAAGGACATCACCTACCGCGAGGCGATTGACAAGGGCCTCAAGGTGATGGACATGTCCGCCTTCCTCATGTGCGCTGAGCACGGCCTGCCCCAGGTGCGGGTCTTTGGTCTGGATACGCCGCAGAACATCCTGCGCGTCCTAAACGGTGAGGACCTGGGCACCACCCTGCACCCCTAAAGGATAGTTAGCATGAAAAAACTGCGGCGCCTCATCTGGTACATCGCCGGAAGGCTTATCCTCATCACCGCCATTTTGGGCTTGATGACGATTGCCTTCTACTTTGCGATGAACGCGTCCAACATCTTTGTCATCTTAAAGGACGGCATGGCGCAGCGCGCCGTTTCCGTCATGAACAACGAGGTGGGGGAGGAGTTGCCCAAGTATTTTTCCTCCGCCTACCTGCCGCTTGACAAGCGCCTGGCCGTCATCAAGGACGGCAGCAACCCCTATGAGCCATACAGCATCACGGGCATTGACCACAGGCTTCGGATGGAGTGGATGTGGACCTGGCCGTGGGAGGACACCGCCAGGGCTACCATCACCGAAGAAATCCCGGCGATTGACGGCCGCATCAAGTCCTCCTACCGCGAGGTCATGCCGGAGGACAAGCAGTCCCCGCCCCGCTGGCCGTCCGCGCGCTATGACGTTATCTTAATCCGTGAAAACGGCCGTTGGCTCATCCGTGAATTACGCAATGAAAGGGCTTACCTCCCTGAATAATCAATCTACAAAAACGCCGCTCCTGATGCTGGCGCCCATGGCCGGCATCACGGACTGGCCTTTTCGCTTGCTGTGCAAAAGAAACGGGGCCGATGTCCTGGTCAGTGAGATGATCAGCGCCATGGGCCTTTTGCAGTCGCCCAAGGGCAACCTGGCCTATCAGCAGCTGCTGGCCTCCCACCCTGAGGAAACCGGCCTCATCGCCCAAGTCTTTGGCAAGGAGCCGGCCATGATGGGCGAGGCGGCGGGCATTTTGGATGCCCTGCCCCAGTACTTTGGCATTGACATCAATTTCGGCTGCCCCGCGCCTAAGGTTACTGGCTCAGGCGGCGGCAGCGCGCTGATGAAGGACCTGCCCTTGAGCCGCAAAATCATCGCCTCCGTGCGCCGCTCGGTTAAAAAAACCCTTTCCGCCAAGATGCGCCTGGGTTGGGGGCCTGATTCCATCAATGTTTTGGACTTTGCCAAAATGTGCCGGGATGAGGGCGTTGATACGATTACTGTCCACGGCCGCACCAGGCAGCAACAGTACGCCGGCAAGGCGGATTGGGACATGATTGCCAAGGTCAAACAGGCGCTTGATATCCCGGTGTTCGCCAATGGCGATGTTTTTACAGCACAGGACGCCAAGGACATCCTGGACGTCACCGGCGCTGACGGTATCGCGGTTGGCCGCGGCGCTCTGGGCAACCCCTGGCTGTTTAACAGCATCAAGCATGCTTTCTCGGGGGAGGCACAGCAGCCCCCTTCGCAGGAAGACATCTTGCAAGCCGCGCTGTCCCACTTGGAGGACATGGTGGCTTTCAAGGGGGAAAAGCGGGCCCTGATTGAAATGCGCAAGCATTTTGCCTGGTACTTAAAGGGCAGCCCCGGGGCCGCCAAGACCCGCGCCCTCATCAACCAGACGGAAGATTTGGACACGCTCAAAGCCATTGTCAACGCGCATTTTACCGCGCCGACAGATTGACAATCAGGCTGATAAACCATACAATCATTCAGTAAAAAGCACTTTTTTAGCTTAGTTTGTTTTGAACGGTTTGGAGGAACAAAATGGAGTACAACATCGAAGTCGCGGGCCTGAAAAGGAGCCTGCCGCTTTGCCAGGTCAATGAGGATCTTTACATCGGCGCCTTCGTCATCTTTGGCGATGTGGAACTGACCATCGCCTGCGCCAGGGACCTGCTTAAAATCGCGCCCCCGCATGACATCATCATCACCGCCGAGTCCAAGGGCATCCCCCTGGTCTATGAAATGGCGCGCCAGAACGGTGAAAACCGCTACCTCATCGCGCGCAAAGCGCCCAAGCTCTACATGCGCAACGTCTTTTCTACTGAGGTCACCTCCATCACCACTGTCAACCGCCAGATGCTCTTCATCGACCAGAACGATGTGGACTACATGCGCGGCAAGCGCGTGTTGATTGTGGATGACGTCATCTCCACCGGCGAGTCCCTCAAGGCGGTTGAAAAGCTGGTCTCCGAGGCCGGCGGCACCCTGGTGGGCAAGATGGCCATCCTGGCCGAAGGTCCCGCCAAGCACCGCAAGGACATCCTCTACCTGCAGTATCTGCCCCTGTTCAACGCGGACGGCACGGAGAAGGAAGACTGATGCGCCACTTGCTCATCGTGGTTGACATGCAAAATGATTTTATCACCGGCGCCTTGGGCACGCCCGAGGCGCAGGCCATTTTGCCCGCCGTGGTCAACAAGGTGAAGAACCATATTGGCCCCGTCCTGTTTACCCGTGACAGCCACACGGACAAGTATCTGTTTACCCAGGAGGGGCATTTCCTGCCTGTCCCGCACTGTGAAATCGGAAGCCCTGGCTGGCAGATCGCGCCGGAATTGGAAGCCCTGCGCAAGGAGCCCGCCATTGACAAGCCTGCATTTGGCTCCTTTGAAATGGGGGAGAAACTGCTGTCCATGCACAAAGAGGAGCCCCTTAACAAGGTCACCCTCATCGGCCTGTGCACCGACATCTGCGTCATCTCAAACGCCCTCATTACAAAAGCCGCCTTGCCGGAAGTCGCCGTGCATGTGGACGCGGCCTGCTGCGCGGGCGCGACGCCGCAGGGGCACAAGACCGCGCTCCTGGCGCTTAAGCCCTGCCAGGTGATTATCGACAACGAATCCTAAGTTGATTGTGCTTTGCACAGAGAGGAAAGCCCATGGACAAGACCATCGTCATTTTGGATTTTGGCAGCCAGTTCACCCAGCTCATCGCCAGGCGTGTCCGCCAGGCGCATGTCTTCTCCCAGGTGCTTCCTTACAATGCCTCGCTTGAGCAAATCAAGGCCTTAAACCCGGCCGGGCTCATTTTGTCCGGCGGCCCGTCCAATGTGAATATGCAGGATGCCCCGGTCTGCGACATGGGCGTCTTTACCCTGGGCGTCCCGGTCCTGGGCGTGTGCTACGGCATGCAGTTGATGTCAACCGCCCTGGGCGGCCGGGTGGAGCCGGCCAGGAAGCGCGAGTACGGCCTAAGCCGCGTGCGCTTTGATGTGTCCGCCCGCTTGTTTAAGGGGCTCAAGCCCGAGTCTGATTGCTGGATGAGCCATGGCCATCAGGTGACTGAAGCGCCGCATGGCTTCACCGTCACCGCGCAAACGGACACCTGTCCCATCGCCGCGATGGAGGACGCCTCCCGTAATTTCTATGGCGTCCAGTTCCACCCGGAGGTCACCCATTCCCAGCTGGGCAGCGACATCATCCGTAACTATGTTTTGAACATTTGCGGCTGCAATGAAGATTGGCAGATGAGCAGCTTCGCCGAAACCGCCATCAACGAAATCCGCGAGGTCGTGGGCGAAAAGGGCACGGTGCTCCTGGCCCTCTCCGGCGGCGTGGACAGCGCGGTAGTCGCGGCGCTCATCTCCAAAGCCATCGGCGAGCGGCTCTACTGCGTCTTTGTGGACCATGGTTTCATGCGCAAAAATGAGCCTGAAATGGTCAAGGAGGTCTTCTCCGCCTATTTCCCGGTGCATCTGAGCGCGCTGGATTCCTCCGACCGCTTTTATGAGAAACTGAAGGGAGTTACCGATCCGGAGCACAAGCGCAAAATCATCGGCGCGGAGTTCATTTCCGTCTTCCGTGAGGAGGCGCACAAACTGGGCGCCCTGGACCATTTTGCCCAGGGAACCATCTACCCGGATGTCATTGAGTCCGGCGCCGCGCCCGGCTCCGTCACCATCAAATCCCATCACAACGTGGGCGGCCTGCCCAAGGAGCTGGGCTTCACCAGCCTGATTGAGCCGCTGCGCTTCCTGTTTAAGGATGAGGTCCGCGAGCTGGGCCGTGTCCTGGGCCTGCCCGCTGAAATGACGGACCGCCAGCCCTTCCCCGGCCCCGGCCTGGCCATCCGCACCCTGGGCGAGCTCACCCGCAAAAAGGTGGATTTGACCCGCGAAAGCGACGCCATCCTGCTTGAGGAATTCGCCAAAGCCGGTCTGAACAAACAGGTCAGCCAGTACTTCACCGTCAATACCGACCTGCGCTCCGTGGGCGTCATGGGGGATGAGCGCAGCTACGACACCGCCATCGCCATCCGCGCCGTCACCACGGACGACTTCATGACAGCGGACTGGGCCCGCATTCCCTATGACCTCTTAGCCCACATCTCCCGCCGCATCGTCAACGAAATCCCCGGCGTCAACCGCGTCCTCCTGGACATCACCACCAAGCCCCCGGCAAGTATTGAGTGGGAATAGGCATCATAGATTAAATTGCATAGATTATTGGTACAATGAAGGGAGTTCGTTCTCCCTTTTTTGTTATCAATGAAGCAAAAACAAACGGAGCCTGACAAAACTGGATGCTTATTAGTCGGAGAATCAGGCGCAGCGGAAGAGGAGGATTTGGATTTGAAGACATTGGATGAGACCGCGCTTATCGGCTGTCTGCGGGATGAATATGGCTTGGATGTCCGGGATATCCGACCTGCCAACCGCGGCTTTTATGGGCTGACCTGGAAGGCGGTTACGGATGAGGGAACGAGGTTTATCAAGGCAGACCCCTGGCCGCAGCATCAGCAAGGCTTTCGCGATGGATTGGAGGCTGTGCGCTACCTGATGGATCATGGCGTTGATTTCATACCTGAGCTACGCTTCACGATGGACGGACGGCTGTCCGTGCCGCATCAGGGAACGGTGCTGGCCGTGTTTGATTACCTGGAGGGGGAGCACCTGGAGCACGCCAGTGTGATACAGCAGTACGGGCAACTGGCCCGGGTTTACCGCCTGGGCACAGCGGGGCTAAAACTGCCGGGGGAAGATTTTCTGGCCTCTGTGCTTGTTCGATACAAGCATCTGCGGGAACAGGACAGCCTTCCCCGGGAGGCCTTGTCAGCATTGGAAGCAAAGGCCGATTTGCTTTCCCATGCAGCGGAGCGGTTGAGGGCTTTTTCCGCAATTTGCCGGGCGAAATTGGATGGATTCTTCCTCACCCATGGTGACGCCGGAGGAAACTGCATTCTGATGGGGGAGGAGCCCTTTTTGGTCGACTGGGACAGCGCCATGATTGCGCCCCCTGAGCGCGACGCCTGGATTAACATCTGGAATCCGCAAGCGCTGAAGGAAATTGACGGTATCCTCATGAAGGAAGGTCTTTCGTATCAGCTGAGGATAGAGAGGCTTTGCTATTATTGCTATGATTGGTTTTACCGCTATCTGGTAGAGCACCTGGAAGTCATCCTGTATGCCCGTGACCCGCAGCAACGTTCACAATTGATTCGGGGTTTGCAAGACTACCTGGAAAACGGCTGGATCTTCCGTCAACTTGAGGCAGCGGACCATATTGAGTTGCCACCTGATGCCGGGTTATAGTGAGTTTCAGGCGCTTGCAGGCTTCTTGAAACAAACGATTGATTTCCTTTCCAATTTATGAAGTTCATTCTCAACTAAGCTTTTCTTTTATTAGTCTTTGATGTTCTATACCGAAAAAATCCTGCCCGCCGCTAAGGCCTCAAAATAGTTTTCAGACCAGAACCGCATCCGCTCCGTAAACCAGGCTTCCTCGTGGTGTCTTTGGTGCTGACAGCATACAAACAATAAAATCGATATGCAGAAAAAGCGTCAAGGTGATTGGGGAGCAGCTTGGTTTTCTGCGCTTTTTCATAAGCCTTTGTTCTGTTTTTACGCATTGCTGTTCAATGCGGTATGTTCAGGTCCTACCGGATAAATGGTATAATTAAAAAGGTCGTTTTATGATTAACTGCCTGGATGAAGACAATGGGGTTGAACGCGCGAAACAACATCTCTGCTGCTTCCGCGATAGAGGAGTTAATGCTCAGGAAAAAGGCCATTCAACGGATGTAAACCTATTATTCTGGATTTAACAAACAGATGAATGGACACTTCATTTTATCCAATTAACATACGGGAGGCTCCATGAAAGTTATTAAGCAGAAAAGTTTCCAATATGAGGTTGTGCTCAAAGAACTGCGTTGGTATCTTTTCGGGCGGAAAATCTGTCCGTCATGCCGTGGCAAACTGGTCAGGTATAAACCCGATGAAGCAAAAATTGAGGCCGCATCCAAATCAACAGCCCAAGAGGTTTCCGTCCCCAATGCCCCGGTAAAATTACTCCAATATCATTACATGTGCCAAAGCTGCCGGAATCAGTATACCTTGGAACAACTCGCTCAGAAAAAGTAATTGTCAGGATTCCTTCAACTTCACAATGCGCATTTGTAATCATTGACATAGTCACAGGTTGGTATGCTTTTCCTTAATTGTAAATTTAAACATTCAAATGAATCATCAAATCATTTCAGACTTGGTGATTAAAAGCGGGATCTTGTAGAAAACAAGTCATATTCAGAATCAGTAGGCTCTGGTTATATCGTAAATGTAGAAAAACCATGAGCCTGATTAAACGCATAAAGAAATATCGTTTAGCAATCTTTACTCCTGCTCCACCAGCACCTGATACCCATCCGCCTTGATGAGGACAATCTGCTCAAAATCCGCGTGCAGCAGTTCCCGGAGATATTCCTCCGCCTCATAGCGCACGCAGGTACCGCAGGAGGAGCTCAGCGCGCGGGGCACCGGCATCATCCTGGCCTTGTAGCCCTTGTTGTTAAGCGTCCTCTGGCTGACCAGCGCCGCGTGGTGGGTGTAAAAGGTGGCAATGTACTCATTCATAACATTTTTAGTATAACATCCCGTGTATTGCTGTGCAAAAAAAGGAAGCCCGGCACCATCGCCGGGCTTCCTTGCGTGTACCTACTTCCTCAGGCTCAAGGTATACACGCCGTCCTGCTCCTTCTGGCTGACCTGCAGGCCCTGGTTTTGGCCAAAACGGGTCACGTTCTCCGCCGCGACGATGTTGTCCACCTCAATGTCAAAGCCCTGGGGCTGGTCTTTGAGCGCCCTTTTGGCCATGAGTACGGGCTCCGGGCAGGCGCGCCCTTTGGCGTCTATCATTTTCATGGTTATCTCCTTCATTTCGGGCAGTATCCTGCCCGCTTCTGTTAACAAACTTTGTGGTTTACAGCTCCTGTTTCCTGGCGCCCAGGATGGAAACAATCACCATCAACGCAAGCCCGATGCCGGTCGCCCACATGCCGTTGACCGTGGGGCCGTTACCGGAAGAGGCCAGGGCAAAATTGTGGGCGAAGGCCGCGCCGCCGATGTAGCCCAGCACGGTAATGCCCGCGTCGCTTGAGCCTTCGCCGGCTAAAATCAGCTGGCGTAGCGGGCAGCCGCCCAGCAGGGTGCTGCCCCAGCCCACCAGGGCCATGCCCAGGAAGTTCCAAAGCCCATCGGTGTGGGCCACGGGCTGGCCTTCAAAGCCCAGATTGAAGCGGCCCAAAATCAGGTTGCCCACCAATACGGTAATGATAACGGCCAGGAAGCCGGAGAGCAGGTGGAAGTCCTTGAACATAATGGCGTCCCGCACGCCGCCGGCGCAGCACAGGCGGCTGCGCTGGGTTAAAATGCCCACCACCAGGCCGCCGGCCAGGCTTAGGACAATGGCCGCTTTCAGACTGCCGGGGCCGCTCTCTGAGAAGGCAAATAGTGAGGGGAAGAGCACCCAGGCCAGGAACAGCAGGCCCAGGGCAAGGGGGAAGGCCGCGCCTTCAAGCCAGCTCTGCTTGTGGGCACGGTTTAAGCTAAAGCCGCGGTTGAGGGCGACCACACCGCCCAGGATACCCACCACAAAGCCCAGAAGGCCCACAATGGCGTTCAAGTCGCCCCCGCCAATGCGCAGCATCATGCGCAGCGGGCAGCCCAGGAACATCAGCGCCCCCACCATCACAAAGCCGCCCAAAATGAAGCGCAGCATGGGGGAAGAGCCGCCCCGTGGCTTAAACTCCTTGTTCAAAAGGGAAATGATGAACGCGCCTAGGACCAGGCCCACAATTTCCGGGCGGAAGTATTGCACCACGCCAGCTGAATGCAGTTTGGTCGCGCCAGCGATATCCCTTAGGAAGCAGGCGATGCAAAAGCCCATGTTCTGTGGGTTTCCAAGCTCCACCAAAACAAGGGCTACCACGCCTACCAGAACGCCCACGAAAATACCGCCCAGGTGTTTCTTGATGCCAGGTTGCTTGTCCATGTCCGTCTCCCTTATGTTGTTGTTTGTGGTATACTGCGCTAAACGCCTTGGACACGGCAAAGCCCGCTTTTTGGAAGCCTCTTGCCGGTGCCGGGGTTTTACACTTGGTTTTAAACCAGCTGATTTTAGCATGGAGAATGTTATTATGCAAGACTGCATAGGGGTCTACCTGGACCATGCCTCCACCTCCTTCCCCAAAGCGCCCGGGGTCGGCGAGGCCATGATGGACTATATTAACAACGTGGGCAGCAACATCAACCGCGGCAGCTATGACAGCGCCAACCGGGTCTCCCTGGATGTTTTGGAGGCCAGGGAGCGGCTTTGCCGCCTGTTCTCCTTTGACCATCCGGAATATGCCCTCTTTACCCCGGGCAACACCCAGGCCATCAACCAGGTGCTCTTTGGCTTGACCCGCCCGGGTGGCCATGTCCTGACCACGGCCATGGAGCACAACGCCGTCATGCGTCCCCTGGAAGCGTTAAAGGAGCGCGGGGTCACCTATACCTGTCTGCCCGCTGACGAAAAAGGCTGTGTTGACCCGGACGATATAAAAAAATACGTGCGGCCCAACACCCGTTTGATGCTCATGCAGCACGCCTCCAACGTGTCGGGCACCCTGCATCCCGTAGAACAATTCGGCCAGGTATGCCGGGAGCTGGGCATCCCCCTGGTGCTGGACGCCGCCCAGACCGCGGGCCACATCCCGGTTGATTTCAAGGCCTTTAATCTGTCTGCCCTCTGTGTGCCGGGGCACAAAGGCCTGCGCGGCCCCCAGGGCATTGGCGCCTTGCTCATTGCACCCTCTCTGGCCAGGGAGCTCCGTCCGCTTGTGTACGGCGGCACCGGCAGCCAGTCAGACAGCCTGTTGATGCCCCCGAATTTTCCGGACCATCTGGAGGCGGGCACGCCCAATCTGCCGGGCATCTATGGCCTCAGCGCCGCGCTGGACTGGCTTTTAAGCCAGGACATGGCCGCCCTGCACCGGTACGAAATGTCCCTTTGCCGTCAGTTTATGCAAGGGGTCATCGGTCTGCCCGGCGTCCGCCTGGTGGGCCCTGAAATGATGGAAGAGCGGGTCGCCGTGGTATCGCTGGATTTTTCTCCCTTGGACAACGCCCTGATTACCGACCGCCTGCAGCAGGAGGTAGGCTTGTGCCTGCGATGCGGCCTGCACTGCGCGCCCCTGGCCCATCAAAGCCTGGGCACCTACCCCCAGGGCAGTGTGCGCTTTTCATTTTCCCATACCAATACCTTTTTGGAAGTGGCCCGTGCGGTGCAAGCCGTCAAAGCCGTCGTGTCAGCCCCTTGATGCCACTCTGAATACAAAACGCCCCTCTGCTCGGGTTATCGCAGCAGAGGGGCTTGCTTTTTTAAGTAATGGCCTTTACTCGTTTTGTTTGCCCCCGGGCTCAGGCGTTTGCGTCGGGAAGCGGAAACGGGGCAGGCTCAGTTTGTATTTGGCGGAAATGTAGCGGATGAGCACGATGCTTGACGCACCAATCAGCATGGCGGCATGTGCGCTGAGCACCTGCCGCAGCGCCAGGTACAGCAGCGCGCCGATGATGGAGGCCACGGCATAGATGTGTTTCATAAAGATATAGGGCTTTTTGAGGGTGAAGATGTCGCGCATCACCCCACCGCCCACGCCGGTCAGCATGCCAACAAACACCGCCAGCAGCAGGTTGTCCCCATAACCCCTTGAGATGGCCACGTTCACGCCGGTCACCGTGAAGGCGCCCAGGCCAATCGCGTCAGACACGTTAATCAGGTTCCTCAGGTGATGGGTAAACAAGGTGGGCAGGTGTTTGGACCACCGCCACAGCCGCATACCCAGCAAAAACACGGCGATGCTGATGAGGGCAATGGTCACATAAATGGGCTGGCGGAAGGCGTTTGGCGGCGCGATGTTGAAGATGACGTCCCTTAATACGCCCCCGCCAACGGCGGTGGTCACCCCAAGCGTCGCGATGCCCATCAGGTCCATGTCGCTGTCAATCGCGGCCAAAGCGCCAGAGATTGAAAACGCGATGGTGCCGATGATCTCCAGAATAAAAATGGTCAGTTCCATACTGCCCTCCAAAGCTGCCGCCCACGTGGCGGTGCGATATACAGCTAAAAGTATATGGCCTGCCTTTGGCGATGTAAAGATTCCGGTCCCTATGGATGCAAACCTAAGGCGTCAGGTATATAATCCCATCAGGAGGTCAATACCATGTTCACAGAAAAATTATTTGCCATGCTGGACGCCAGGGCCAATGAGATGCTGGCGCACCGCCGCTATCTGCATCAGCACCCTGAGCTATCCTATCAAGAAAATGAAGCCGGCCGCTACATCGCCGGGCACTATGAGGGCAAGGATGTCACCGTGCAAACAGGTCTGGGCGGCAACGGCGTCAAGGTTACCATTGATTCCGGCAGGCCAGGGAAAACCCTGGCGCTCCGGGCGGATTTTGACGCTCTGCCCATTTCGGAGGCCACCGGCCTGCCCTTTGCCTCCCAAAACCCGGGCGTGATGCACGCCTGCGGCCATGATGCGCACACGGCTTATCTATTGACGCTGGCGGATTGCCTGATTGAATTAAAGCATGAATTGACTGGCAAAATCGTCATCATCCATCAGCCCGCTGAGGAGATGCCCCCGGGCGGCTCCTCCCTGATGATTCAGGATGGCGTTCTGGACGGCGTGGACAACGTGGTGGGCTGCCATGTGATGAGCCAGATGCCCTTTGGCAACCTCTACTACCACGTGGGCGCCACCCAGCAGGCCCGCGCCAAGTTTACCATCCGCGTCCAGGGCAAGGGCGGCCACGGCTCCTCGCCCCATGAGGCCAATGACGCCCTGGTGATTGCCAGCCAGCTGCTGGTGGGCCTTCAGACCATTATCAGCCGCAGGCTCAACCCCTTTGAGCCCGGCGTCATCACCATCGGTTCCCTGGATGGCAAGGGCCAGTTTAACATCATCAAGGATGCCGTTGAGATGGTGGGCGATGTGCGCTGCATGTCTGATCACACCAAAAAGCTCATTGAGGACGAGGTCACCAGGATGTGCCGGGGCTATGCCATCGCCTATTCCTGTGACATCAGCCTGGACTATAAAAATGACTACCCGGTGCTCATCAACGATGAAGCCATGACCAACCTGGCGGTTCAGGCTTTTCGGGAGGCGAAGATTCCCGGCGTTAATCAGGTGCTGGATTCCGGTCCCCTGCCGCCGTCTGAGGATTTTGCCTATTACACAGAGAAACTGCCCTGCTGTTTCTTCTATGTCGGCGCCATGCCCGAAGGGGTCAGCTACCCGCACCACCACCCCAAGTTTGACATCAACGAGGGCAGCCTGATGCTGGCGGCCAAGGCGATGGGCGCCGTGGTCGCCAAATACTGCGGGCTTCAGTAACGTGCCTTTATAGATTGACTAAAAGCTTGGTCAAGCTCACTGCTACGGGAGGTTGAACCGCCTTGCCTTTTCTGCTCCGTTTGCTGGATACCCGCATGCCCTGGCCCCAGCCCTTTGGGCCGTTTCACCTGGCCTGGCTGTTCTTGTCGCTGCTCATGGTCTATTTGCTGCGCAAGAAAACCGGCGAAAAGGCCGCGGAAAAGGTGCTCGCTGTCTACGGCTGGACAGCGCTGATTCTGGAAGCGCTCAAGCAAATCTCCTGGTCCTTTTCCATCAATGAATTGGGGGCCCTTGTTTTCAACTACCAGTGGTACGCGGCGCCCTTCCAGCTGTGCACCACACCGGCCTATGTGGCGGTACTCTATCCCGTTTTCAAGTCCGCCCGCGTGCGCGCCGCCCTGCGCGCCTACCTGGCCTACTTCACCCTGCTGGCGTCCATTTCCGTAGCGCTTTTGCCTTACACCGTGTATACCGATGAGGTGCTCATCAACGTGCACACCAGTTTCCTGCACATGGGGGCCTTGTTTGTCTCGCTCTGGCTGCTGGTCACTGGGCGGGTCAGCTTCAAACGGGATTTTTGGGGCGGTTACCTGGTCTTTCTGGGCTTCGCCGCTGTGGCCTACCTGCTCAACATCGCGGTCTATCATTTGGTTGACCTTCAGGCCTTCGGCGCCTCCTTTGACATGTTCTACATCAGTCCCTACTTTGTGTCCGCCGTGCCCGTTTTCTCTGCCCTGGACAGCCTGCTGCCCGCCCCGGTCTTTTTGCTGGTCTACCTGTTCGCCTTCTTAATAGGCGGCCTGCTAATTGCTTTCATTGAGGCCGCTGTCCTTAAACTCCGCGGGAAAACGGCTTGAAAGAGCCATCTTGTCCGTCTGGCACTCGCGTGCTATTCTGAGGCCGTCTGGTGGGTGAATAATCTTCACCCAAGGGAGGGGAGAGACCATGAAACATCAGGATTTTGTCAAAAATAGCAAAGAGATAGCGCCCTGGCGCAAAAACCTGTATTACCTGGGCATGGGGCTAATTGTCATCGGCGTCATCCTCTTTATCATTCCCTTTTTTACCGTCATCCGCGGCTTTAGCGAGCCCTTCTCAATGGGCTTTGACAGCGGAATGGGCGCCATGCTCCCCGGCATCATCGGTTTTGGGCTGATTTTACTGGGCAGTATCCTGCGCGGCGTCGGCGCCAAGGGCCTGGCCGGCTCCGGCATCCTGCTGGACCCGGAAAAAGCGCGGGAGGACCTCCACCCCTATACCGATGCCCTGGGCGGCATGGCCCGGGACGCGGTGGACAGCTTCAAGAGCGCTGAAACCCGGGATGATGGTCAAAAGGCGCAGGTAGTCGTCCGCTGCCGAAACTGCAAGACGCTCAATCCCGAGGACGCGGTCTACTGCAAGCAGTGCGGCAAGGAACTGTAAAGCCCAGGGGATATATCTTCTGATTGATGCCGAATTTCCGTATCTACGCGGGGGTTCGGTTTTTTGTGCGAAGAAATAATGACGAAAAGCCCGTTTTCTCTCGTTTATTTATCAGTAGACCTTTTGGTCCCGAACCAAACGCGCCACCAAGCGGCACAACGCCGGATGATTTGCGCATCAAACACATCCGCCAAATGATTAGAACAACAGGAGTAAACCATGAAAAAACTGCTCGCTGTCCTCACCTTATGCGTGATTCTCTTCTCTTTACCATTTTCGGCCCTGTCCTGGGCGCCGGAGCGGTTTTATGACTCCCTTGAGGAACTGCCATCGGATGTCCAGGCCTACCTGGATACCTACCTGCTGCCGGGAGAAACCATGAACACCGCCCACAAAAGTGGCGATTACATCATGCTCCTGAGTGAACAGCAAGAGGAGCATCGCTTGTACATCTTTGGGCAAGCCGGGGATGTCTACTCCTGCATCTTCGCAAGCCTTGTTCTGCCCAACTACCGGGGCTTGATGCCGGGTATTACCAGTGGCTCAGACAGTGTCACCCTGAAATATGGGGACAATTACTATTTCTCTTTTCATCGCTTTGGAAGCGAGTGGCTGCTGAGCTATGTGTACGCGGAGGATGAGTTTACCGTTCAGGCCTTTTCTGTTGTCAAGTCCTGGCACATCAGCCAGGTCAACCCTTATGATGTGTTCCCCGCCTATGGCCAATATACCGGGGTGCGCAGCCTTCGGGGCATCAGTGAGGCGGATTTGCCCGTGAGCTACGCTGATGCCGTAAGCAAACTGGACACCGCCAACATCGCCGTGGTCAATAACCCCAACCCCAAGGACCGCCTTCACCTGCGGGTGCGGCCAAACCGGGAGTCCGACTCCCTGGGCAAGTTCTATACCGGCACGCCGGTTGTCGTGTTGGAGCGCAAGGGGGATTGGGCACGCGTGCGCCTGGGCCACCTGGAGGGCTGGATGATGCGGCAGTTCCTGGCCGAGGGCGAGGACAGGGAGCATATCCGCCCGGCCTTTCTGCAATGGTCACCAAAGGAAGACATCCCGCCCATCGTCCGTTACACCCGTCCGGACAAGGGCAGCATGGACATCCCCTCAGGGGATTGGGGAAGTCAATACAAGGAAATCATCATCGGCGTGGTGGAAGACAAGTGGCTGATTCTGATGAACGATGCCGGTGCGGTCTGCTATGTCTCAATGGATACCTACTGGCCGGGGAATGGCTGAGTACCTGCGCACCGCGCACACAGAAAAGGAGTTCGCTCATGAAACGCGCTTTGTTCACCTGGCTTCTTGTCTTCACCTTCCTCCCGCTAATGGCTTTGGCCGCGCCGGAACCCATTTATCCGGAGGGTGATTACTTGAACTTGCCCATTGAGGTGCTGGATAGCCCCTATGACGATGGAGAGTGGTATGGCAGCGCGCCCCTGGCCCTGCGCATGACGGCACCCAATGGGCAGGAGCTATATTTTGCTTCACCGTATTTAGCGCCTCAAGTGGAGGAAATGGATGTCAATTTTGATGGCATGCAGGACTTGCTTGTCATGGTTGACCCGGGCGGCACCAATGTTATCTACCGCTTGTTTATCTGGCAGGACGGCAAGTATGTCCCGGTGGATGACGGCGACGAAAAGGGCTTGTACAACCTCCGGCTCTACCCCAAGCAAAAGTTGGTCGGCACCAACGCGGTCAGCGGCGAGGCCGGTGCCTTGCATGAGGAAACGCTGTTCAAGTGGGAGGGCAACCACCTCGTCCGTGTGCGCCGTGCCGTCTGTTTCCATAAAGAAGAAGTCAATTTTTCGGATAATGCCGTCACTCAGTCCACCTGGCACAACATCTTCCACACCCGTGTCTATCGCTATGACCAGGATGGCTTTGTAGAGGAACCAATCTGGGAAGGCTACCATGACACGGTCGCCCAGGGCATGGGCGAGGCCTATGATGCATTTTATGAAAGCGAACAGCGGGCACTGTGGTCAGGTTTGGAATAGACAGCATTTGTCAGAAATGGTTCTGGGAGGGGAATGGGTGAGCGGCCTCTTTTTGTCATGCATACCGTTGCGCATGCACGTTGCGCCTTATCCGCCGGGACAAAATTGCCCCGCTCATTTTTCCCGGAGCTTTGTACACATGGGGGTTTTTGGCAGGTTCGCCCTTGAAAACCACATCCCAAATCCCTATACTGATACCAAGTCAATATTTGTTGGTTGATGGCCATCAGGAGAGCGCGTATCGACGCAGCCGAAGGAATAAGCGGGCAATTGCCGATTGCCCGTGAAGATCTCAGGCAAGAGGACTGGGGCAGGACAACACTCTGGAGAGCATCGCACCGAAGAAGCAATCGCGCAAGCGAGAATCTTTCAGGTTAGGTACAGAGGCAAGGCAAGCCCGCGTCGGCATAGCGCCCGCTGCGCGGCTTGGGTGCCAAAGTCCGACAAGGAGGTGCGGGATGCTGATTCTGACCAACAACCCATTGGTACAGTCAAGAATAGACGATCATCAGCATCGGGTGGATTTCCATCCGGTTTCTTTCCGTGACCTGCTGGTCACGGCCAGGGACATGGTTCACAAAGGCCACGCCCTTTTAACCCATCCGCTCTCCGGTTCCGTCAAGCCCAATGAAACGCTTTACAAATCCATCGGCCTGGAGGAAAAACCACATCAATCGCTACATGTGGACAGCCTTTTAATGATGGAAGAGGCCATCCTGGCCTTTGACCGATTTACCCCCAGAGATAGGGTCATCACGCCCGAAATCGACGCGGATTTTCAGCTGGTCGACTGGACCTTGCTACAGTCCGCCCTCTCATCTTCCTGGGCGCTTGGCTAAATGTCACCCCGCGCTGTTGATTGCGCGCAAAAACTGGAAACCAAACAAGGTTTAAACCCATACTGGAACCAATGAAACAGGAGGTGCACGGCTTGAGACTGGAATTAGGGTACATCCCCATCCATGATGTGCAATTCGCTGACCAATCCAAGGTTTTGGATGGCGTGTTGTACGTCAACGCGGAAGACATCAAAGCGCTGGTGCTCAAGGATGAGCATATCAGCGCGGTCGAAGTGGAACTGGCCCGCCCCGGGGAGAGCGTACGTATCACCCCGGTCAAGGACGTGGTGGAGCCCCGGGTCAAGGTTGAAGGCCCCGGCGGTTTGTTCCCGGGCACGGTGTCCCGGGTGAAAACCGTGGGCCAGGGCCGCACCCATGTCTTAAAAGGCGCGGCGGTTGTCACCACCGGCAAAATCGTCGGCTTTCAGGAGGGCATCATTGACATGTCCGGCCCCGGCGCCCAGTACACCCCCTTCTCCAAAACCCAGAACGTGGTGCTGATTTTAAGGCCCCGGGATGGCTTAAACGCGCATGAGCACGAGGTCGCCGTCCGCATGGCCGGGCTGAAGACCGCCGCCTTCCTGGGCGAGTTGGCTCGTGAGTTGACGCCTGAAACCATCGATACCTTTGAGACCCTGCCCTATCTGGAAGGGATTGAGAAGTACAAGGACTTGCCCCGTGTGGGCTATGTGCAGATGCTGCAAAGCCAGGGCCTGCTCCATGACACCTATGTCTACGGCGTTGACGCCAAGAGCATCCTGCCCACCATCCTCTACCCGACTGAGGTCATGGACGGGGCCATTATCTCCGGCAACTGCGTGTCAGCCTGCGACAAAAACCCCACCTATGTCCATCAGAACAACCCCATCGTGCATGATCTTTACGCCAGGCATGGCAAGGATTTTAACTTCTGCTCCATGATTATCACCAATGAGAACGTCTACCTGGCGGACAAGGCCCGCTCCTCTGACTGGACGGCCAAACTGTGCGAGTTCCTGGGCCTGGAAGGGGTCATCGTGTCTGAGGAAGGCTTTGGCAACCCCGATACCGACCTGATGATGAACTCCCGCAAAATCAGCGACAAGGGCATCAAAATTGTCCTGCTCACGGATGAGTACGCCGGCCAGGACGGCTCCAGCCAGTCTCTGGCGGACGCCCATGTGTCCGCGGACGCCGTGGTCACCGGCGGCAACGCCAACCAGGTGCTGACCTTGCCCCGCATGGACAGGGTCATCGGCACGGAAGCCTATGTGGGCATCATCGCCGGCGGCTGGGACAAGAACAAGAAGGAAGACGGCACCATCATGGTGGAAATCCAAGCCATCACCGGCGCCACCAGCGAGGTTGGCTTTGGCTACCTCAGCGCCCGATAATGAAAAGGAGGGAGACAGCCATTGAGAAAGTATAGGATTGTCCATTACATCAACCAATTCTTCGCGCAAATCGGCGGCGAGGAAATGGCGCATGTTCCCCCGGAATGGCGGGACGGGCCAGTTGGCCCGGGCCTGGCCCTTGCAGCGGCCTTTGGGGAGAACGCGGAAATCGTGGGCACCGTCATTTGCGGTGACTCCTACTTCAACGAACACACCAAGGAAGCCCTGCCCGTAATCCTGGATATGGTCAAAGCCCAGGGGGCTGACCTGCTCATCGCCGGCCCGGCATTCAACGCCGGCCGCTACGGCGTGGCCTGCGGCACGGTGGCCAAGGCTGCCCAGGAAGAGCTGGGCATCAAAGCCATTACCGGCATGTATGTGGAAAACCCCGGCGCTGACATGTTCGCCCAGGATGTCTACATCATTTCCACCCGCAATTCTGCCGCCGGCATGCGTGACGCTGTCAAGAAACTGGTTCCCCTGGCGTTAAAACTGCTAAACGGCGAGGCGGTCGGCGCGTCTTCTGAGGAGGGTTACCTTCCCAGGGGCGTCCGCGTCAACCTCTTTGAAAAAGACAGGGGCTCCAAGCGCGCGGTTGAAATGCTGGTGCGCAAACTCAAAGGCCAGGAGTTTGTGACCGAATACCCCATGCCCAATTTTGACCGGGTCGCGCCCCTGCCCGCGGTGAAAAACATCAACCGCGCCAAGATTGCCCTGGTCACTTCCGGCGGCATCGTGCCCTTTGGCAACCCCGACAGGATTGAGTCCTCAAACGCCTCCCGTTATGGCCGGTATGACCTGGAAGACGTGATGGATTTAACCGAGGGCAAATGGGCCACCGCCCATGGCGGCTATGACCCCTCCTACGCCAACCAGGACGCTGACCGCGTCCTGCCGGTGGATGTGATGCGCGAACTGGAGATGGAGGGCAAAATCGGCTCCCTCTTCCGCTACACCTATTCCACCGTGGGCAACGGCACGGCGGTGAAGAGCTCCAAAGCCTATGCTGAGGACTTCGCCAAAGAATTGATACAGGAGAATGTTCAGGCTGTGATCCTGACCTCCACGTGAGGCACCTGCACACGTTGCGGCGCAACGATGGTAAAAGAGATTGAGCGCGCGGGCATTCCCGTGGTTCACATCTGCACAGTCACCCCCATTTCCCTGACCGTTGGTGCCAACCGGATTGTTCCGGCCGTCGCCATTCCCCACCCCCTGGGCAATCCCTCACTCACCATGGGCGAGGAAAAGTCCCTGCGGCGTAAAATTCTGCTCACCGCCTTAAAGGCGCTTTCCACCGACATCACCGACCAAACTGTGTTTGACGTGGAATGACAACAAAAGAGGACTTCATGAACCAGATAATCTACGATGTACTCATTATCGGCGCGGGGCCGGCGGGCTTGTCCGCCGCCCTGTACGCCGGGCGCTCCCGCCTGTCCACCCTGGTCATCGAAAAGGAAAAAGACGGCGGGCAAATCGTCATCACCGCGGAAATTGACAACTACCCCGGCTCCCTGGAGCATGAGAGCGGCCCTTCCCTGATTGCGCGCATGGCCAGCCAGGCGGAGCGCTTTGGCACCGAAAAGGTCTATGATGTCATCACCGAAGTGCATTTGGAGGGGGAGGTCAAACGCCTCATCGGCAAAAAAGGCGAGTACTTGGGCCGCAGTGTCATCATCGCCACCGGCGCCCATCCCCGGCCCATCGGCTGCCCGGGAGAGAGGGAGCTCATCGGCAAAGGGGTCAGCTATTGCGCGACCTGCGACGGCAACTTCTTTGAAGACATGGAAATCTTCGTCGTGGGCGGCGGCGACACCGCGGTGGAAGAGGCGGTCTACCTCACCCGCTTTGGGCGCAAGGTCACCATCATCCACCGCCGCGATGAGTTGCGCGCGGTCAAATCCATCCAGGAAAAGGCCATGGGCAACCCCAAAATCCACTTCATGTGGGACAGTGTGGTAACTGAGCTTCATGGCGATGGCATCCTGGACGCCATGACGGTCAAAAACGTCAAAACAGGCGAGGAAACCCGTATTGAGGCGGACGAGGATGACGGCACTTTCGGTGTGTTCGTCTTTGTGGGCTTTATCCCGGAGAGCCAGCTGTTCAAGGACATTTTGCCCCTGCGCAACGGCTATATCGTGACAGACGCCATGATGCACACCGGCATCCCCGGGGTGTTTGCGGCCGGCGATATCCGCGAGAAAAGCCTGCGCCAGGTGGTTACGGCCGCGGCTGACGGCGCCATTGCCGCCATGGAGGCGGGCGCCTACATTGAGGGCAGCTGCCTGGTTAACCAGCCCAACCCCTGACAGACTATGGTATAATTCGCAATAGGGAGGAAACGCGACATGATTGATTTAACCAAAGATACCTTTGAAGCCCAGGTGCTTCAGGCGCCCGGCACCGTTTTTGTGGACTTCTACTCCGATGGCTGCGTCCCCTGCAAGGCCCTGGAGCCCTTTGTCCATGAAATGTACCAGAAATACGGCGAGAAAATGACTTTCGCCGGCCTGAACACCACCAAAGCCCGCCGTCTGGCCATCAGCCAGAAGGTGCTGGGCCTGCCGGTCATGGCCATCTACAAAAATGGCGAAAAAGTGGAGGAGCTGGTCAAAGAAGACTGCACCCACGAAAACATCGAGGCCATGATTCAGCGTCACCTGTAAGCCGCGCGGCCCGGAGCCTGTCTCCGGGCAAATCCAGCGTTTGCTTTCATCAAGGAAGAAAGGAGGAAACCCATGAGCTTGCTGAACAATAAGAAGGTCATTGTCATCGGCGACCGGGACGGCATTCCGGGCCCGGCCATTGACGAGTGCCTGAAAGGAACTGGGGCTGAAATCCTGTTTTCATCCACCGAGTGCTTCGTTTGAACGAGCGCGGGTGCGATGGACCTGGAAAACCAGAAGCGAGTGAAGGAACTGGCTGAAAAGCATGGCCCGGAGAACATTCTTGTTATCCTGGGCGCTGCAGAGGGTGAAGCCGCGGGCATCGCGGCAGAAACCGTCACAGCGGGTGACCCGACCTACGCAGGTCCATTGACCGGAGTCCAGTTGGGACTGAGCGTTTACCATGTGTGCGAGGACGCCATCAAAGGCGAACTTGACCCCACCGTTTATGACGAACAAATCGGCATGATGGAAATGGTGCTGGATGTGGATGACATCGTCAGTGAAATGACAGCCATTCGCGAGCAATATTCCAAGTACTGATTGCGAAACAGGGCATCTGCCCCTGGCCAGGGCTGCAAATGAGAGCGGCTCTGGCCTTTTTCAAAGAAACCGGCCCTCATCATATAGCGCCAAAACTTGCTCATCTTGTATACAGAAAGGGACAAAACGCCATGAACAGTGTACTGAAGGCGACCAGCTATGTGCTGGTTCACGCGCCGGACATGGTGCTGCACAACGGCACCACCCAAACCACTGAGAAAGTGGTCAACCCCGGTTCGGAATACTTGAAAAACCTGCCGGACAGCCTGCGAACCTACGAGCAGGTGGTGGCGTATGCCCCCAACCAGACCTACATCGGCAACCTGACCCCGGATGACCTGGGCAAAATGGAGCAGCCCTGGACGGACAAGCCGGTAATGGGCGCCACACGCGAGGGCAAATACGGCGAAATCATGCCCCAGGATGAATTCCTGCTGCTCTTCCAGGCCTGTGACATGTTTGACCTGGTGCACCTGGACCGCGATTTTGTCGCCAAAACCAAGCCGGTATTGGCCAAGCACCCCTTGATGACCGCGTTTATTTTGGACAGGGTCAAAGAGGGCACGGACCAGGAGCAAATCCGCCATTTCGTCAATGAGGAAGGGGCGGAGGGCCTGTATCATCAGGGCGAGCTGGTCGGCTACATGAAGCGTGCCCACGATGTGGATACCAACCTCAGCGCCCATGTGATGATGGAAAACATGGCCAGCAAGGCTTCCGCCGTCCTGGCGCTGCTGCACCTCATCAAGGTCAGCGGCATAGAGCCTGGCGCGGTTGATTATGTGATTGAGTGCAGCGAGGAAGCCTGTGGAGATATGAACCAGCGCGGCGGCGGCAATTTCGCCAAGGCCATCGCGGAAATCGCGGGCCTGTCAAACGCCACGGGCTGTGACGTGCGCGGCTTTTGCGCCGCCTCCTCCCATGCCCTTGTCAACGCGGCCTCCCTGGTCAAATCCGGCACGTTTAAAAACGTGGTGGTTGTCGCGGGCGGCTCCACCGCCAAACTGGGCATGAACGGCAAGGACCATGTCAAAAAAGGTATGCAGGTACTGGAAGATGTGATGGGCGGCTTTGGCGTTCTCATCAGCGCCAATGACGGCGTCAATCCGGAGATTGATTTGGACATCATCGGCCGGCACACCGTGGGCACCGGCGCGTCGCCCCAGGCGGTCATCACCTCCCTAGTTTTGAGCCCGCTTGAGAGGGCGGGGCTGAAGGTGCTGGACATTGACAAGTACGCGGCCGAACTGCAAAACCCCGACATCACCAAGCCCGCGGGTGCTGGGGATGTGCCCCAGGCCAACTTCAAGATGATTGGCGCCCTGGCGGTCAAAAGCGGCGAATTACCCCGTGAAGGCTTGAATGATTTCATCGCCGATCACGGCATGGTGGGCTGGGCGCCCACCCAGGGCCATATTCCCTCCGGCGCGCCCTACCTGGGCTTTGCCCGCCAGGACCTGCTGGACGGCCGCATCAAAAAGGCGATGATTATCGGCAAGGGCAGCCTCTTCCTGGGCCGCCTCACAAATCAGTTTGACGGCATTTCCTTTGTGCTCAGGCAAAACGAAGGCGTGACAGAAGCGCCCTTAGCCGCCGGCAAAGAAGAGGTGCGCGCCCTGATTGCCCAGGCCATGCGCGCTTTTGCCCAGTCCCTGGACGTGTGAGGAGGTGCCCATGTCAAATCAAAGCACACAGGCATTCATCAAGGAAACCTTTCTTGAGATGGCCCAAGCGCTGGAAACCGGGCAGCTCAAACAGCGCCCGGGCATCGCGCTGACAGCGCCCGGCGGCGAGCACGGCGAGGAAAACGCCCTCATGGCGGCGCTGGCGGCCAAAAAGCGGGGCGTCAATGTCCATTACATCGGCAGCCTCACCCACCCGGATTTGGTTTGCCACGAAGCCCGGGATGAGGCCCAGGCCCATCAGGTCATGGAGCAGTTGCTGCAGGACGGCGCCTGTGAGGGCGCTGTCACCATGCACTATCCCTTCCCAATTGGTGTCGCCACAGTGGGCCGCGCCATCGCGCCTGCCAGCGGCAGAGAGGTCTTTCTGGCCACCACCACGGGTACGGCGGCGACAGACAGGGTGGAAGCCATGGTGCGCAGCGCCATTTGCGGCATCATCACCGCCAAGGTCTGCGGCGTCAAAACGCCCACGGTGGGCATCTTAAACATCGACGGCGCCAGGCAAACAGAAGGCATCCTGAAAAAATTAAACGAGCAAGGCTACCCCATTACTTTCGCGGAATCGGCCCGCGCGGGCGGCGGCTGCGTCCTAAGGGGCAATGACTTGCTCATGGGCAGCTGCGATGTCGCGGTGATGGACAGCCTGACCGGCAATGTGGTCATCAAAATGCTCTCCGCCTTTAACAGCGGCGGCAATTATGAGACAAGTGGCTATGGCTATGGTCCCGGCATCGGGGAGGGCTATGAGCGCCTGGTGTTCATCGTGTCCCGGGCCAGCGGCGCCAGCGTTGTGGCCAATGCCCTGGTCTACGCGGATGAATTGGCCCAAAATCCCTGGCGGCAAATCGCCGAGCAGGAGTACGCCAAAGCCCATCAGGCCGGCTTAAAGGAGTTGCTTAGCGCGGCCTCCGCCAGGAAGTCCGAGCCTGCCAAAGAGGAGGTCGCTATCCCGCCCCAGGAAGCGGTTACCCAGGACATCGCGGGGGTGGAGGTCATGGAGCTGGAGGACGCCGTCCGCCTGCTGTGGCAAAAGGGGGTCTACGCCCAAAGCGGCATGGGCTGCACCGGCCCTGTGGTGATGGTGTCTGACCAAAAACTGACACAGGCGCTTGACATCCTGCGGGAAGGCGGCTTTGTCAGCTAAGAATCCCGGCGCATGCAAAAAGCGGGCTTCCCTTGTGGAAGCCCGCTTTTATCTTTGCCGGTTATTCGTGTTTATTTTATTACTCAACCAGGATGGATTGACCGGTAAAATCTGAAACCTCACCAATCAGCCGTGCCTCAGGGCAGGAGGATTTCAGCGCGTCCAGCAGGGCCTCCGCCTCCTCCTGGGCCACGCTGATGAGCAGGCCGCCGGAGGTCTGGGGGTCAAACATCACATCGCTCAGCGCCAGGCTGACGCTGTCTGAAATCCCGGTGGTGGCCGTCAAGTACTGGCGGTTTCGGTAGGCGCCGCCCGGGACAATGCCCTCCTTTGCCATCTCTAAAACGCCGTCCATCAAAGGCAACCGGTCTGAATACAACCTGATGGTTTTCTGGCTGCCCTTGGCCATTTCGCTGGCGTGGCCAATCAGGCCAAAGCCGGTGATATCGGTGCAGGCGTTGGGGGAGAAGCGGCTCATCACGTCCGCCGCGTACGCGTTCAATTGCGTCATGACCTCATAAAGCTTCGCTTCCTGGCTTTTTGTCAGCATCTCCGCTTTCGCCGCGGTAGACAAGATGCCGGAGCCCAGGGGCTTGGTTAAAATCAGCTTGTCGCCGCTCTTGGCGCCGGAATTGGTCAGCACTTTGTCCGGGTGGACAAAGCCGGTCACGCACAAGCCGTACTTGGGCTCTTTGTCCTCAATCGTGTGCCCGCCGCACAGGATGGCTTTGGCCTCGTGCACTTTGTCAGCGCCGCCTTTTAGGATGGCGAGCACATCTTCTTCTGTCATTATGCCCGACGGGAAACACAGCAGGTTCATGGCCAATTTGGGAATGCCGCCCATGGCGTAAACATCGCTCAAGGCGTTGGCTGCCGCAATCTGCCCAAAGAGGTAGGGGTCATCCACCATGGGCGGGAAAAAGTCCACGGTCTGAATCATCGCCGTATCGTCATTGACCTTGTAAACCGCGGCGTCATCCGCCGTGTCAAAGCCAACCAGCAGTCGGGGGTCATGCTGGCCCTTGGGAAGCTGGCTTAATATATTTTCCAGGACGCCCGGCCCTGTTTTGGCCGCTCACCCGCCGCAGGACGTCATCATGGTCAGGCGAATCCTTTCCTTATCCGACACAGGCGCACCCCCCTTCTTGTTTGATGGTAACATTATACTAAAGGGGCGGATAAACACAAGCGCGGTCCGGGGGCGATTCTCTGACCGGGCGCGGTTTTTCGCCCTTTAAACCTGTGCCTATCCAGGGCATTATGGTACAATACGGCATAGAATATTTGAAAGCGGTGGTTTTTCATGACAGAAAAGCAGCCCATGCTCCTGCGTCAGATTCCCCAGGTGGACGCCTTGCTCAACACGCAAAAAGGCCGTGAGCTGGCTTCGCGGTTTAGCCCCGGCTTGCTGTCCCGGGCTTTGAGGTCGGTTTTGGACCAGCTCAGGCAGGCGCTGCTGGCTGGGAAAACCTCCCTGCCTTCCACTGACGCCCTCCTTTTGGAGGCGGAGCAGGCATTGGAAATGCTCTTTGAAAGCCGCAAGCCGGTGGTCATCAACGCCACCGGGGTGCTCTTGCACACCAACCTGGGCCGGGCCCCCCTGATGGAGGCGGCGGCCAAGGCCGCGTATGAGGTCGGCACCAACTACTCTGTCCTGGAATATGATTTGGATACCGGTGCCCGGGGAGACCGCCAACAGGCGGTGGAATCCTTGGCCGCTGATTTGCTGGGTGCGCAGAGCGCTCTGGTGGTCAACAACAACGCGGCCGCCGTCCTCTTGATGCTGGCGGCCCTGGCCAGGGGCAGGGAAGTCATCGTTTCCCGGGGCGAGCTGGTTGAAATCGGCGGCAGCTTCCGGGTGCCCGAGGTGATGAGCCAGAGTGGATGCACATTAAGGGAAGTGGGCGCCACCAACAAGACCAAGCCGGGGGACTATGAAAGCGCCATTCGGGATGAGACCGCGGCCCTTTTAAAGGTACACACCAGCAATTACAAGGTGGTGGGCTTCACCCAAAGCGTGGACCTGCCCGACCTTTCTAAAATCGCCCACCGGGCCGGCTTGCCGCTTCTGGCTGACCTGGGCAGCGGCGCGCTGTTGCCTTTGTCGCCCTATGGCCTCATGGAGGAACCAAATCCCACTGAGGCGCTGGCCCAGGGGGCGGATGTGGTCTGTTTCTCCGGGGATAAATTGCTGGGCGGCCCCCAGGCCGGCATCCTGGCCGGCAAGAAAGATTTGATTGCCGCCATGAAGCGCCATCCCTTGATGCGCGCCCTGCGCCCGGACAAGATGACCCTGGCGGCGCTGGAAGCGACCTTCATGGCTTACCGGGATGAGGCTTTCGCCAAACGCGAAATCCCGCTATATCAGATGCTGGAAACCGGTGTGGATGAACTACACCGCAGGGCCTCTGCCCTGCGCGACGTGCTCAAGGACTGCCCGGGGCTTAAAACCGAGGTGGTCCCCTCCCAGGCGCAGTTGGGCGGCGGCTCAGCGCCTGGTGAGATGCTGGCCTCCATTGCCCTGGCCATCAAGCCGCGCGGTCTGTCCGTGGATGCCCTGGCCAAACGCCTGCGCCTGGGCGAGGTGCCCGTCATCACCCGCATCCAGCAGGACAGGGTGCTCCTGGATTTGCGCACGGTGCGGGAAGAGCAATTAAGCCTGCTGACGCTCTTGCTCAAAGCTGCCTGCCGGGAAGGGGACTAAGCGATGCGCAACGTGATTATCGGAACAGCCGGCCATGTCGACCACGGCAAGACGGCGCTGATTAAGGCCTTGACAGGGGTGGATACCGACCGCCTGGAGGAGGAAAAGCGCAGGGGCATCACCATTGACTTGGGCTTTGCCTGGCTGGACTTGCCTGATGGCAGCCGGGTGGGCATTGTGGATGTACCCGGCCATGAGAAATTTATCCGCAACATGTTAGTGGGCGCAGGGGGCATTGACCTGGCCCTATTGGTCGTAGCGGCGGATGAGGGCATGATGCCCCAAACCCGTGAGCACCTGGGCATTTTGTCCCTCCTGGGCATCCGCCACGGCCTCATCGCGGTCACCAAGGTGGACCTGGTGGAGTCGGACTGGTTGGAGATGATGCTGGAGGAAATGAAGGAGGAGTTGTCGGGCACCTTCCTGCAGGACGCGCCCATTATGACCGTTTCTTCCTTGACAGGTCAGGGCATCCCGGAATTAAGGCAGGCTTTGGTAGCCTTGGTGGACAAGGTTCCGGGCAAGGACATTTCCCGGTCCTTCCGCCTGCCGGTGGACCGGGTGTTCACCATGCCGGGCTTTGGCACCGTGGTCACCGGCACCATGATTGAAGGCAGCCTGGAGGAGGGGGAGGAAATTACCCTCTATCCCCTTGATGAAACCATGAAGGTCAGAAGCCTGCAGGTGCATGGCAGCCGGGTCAGCAAGGCCTATGCCGGGCAGCGGGTCGCGGTCAACCTTCAAAAGGCCCGGCAGGAGGACATCCCCAGGGGCGGCGTTCTGGCCAGCCCCGGGAGCATGAACCCCGGCATGATGCTGGACGTCGCCATCCGTGTGTTGCCCGATGCCAAACGGGTGCTTGAAAACGGCAGCAGGCTGCACTTTCACCATGGTTCCTCAGAAACCCTGTGCAAACTGGTGCTCCTGGGCGGCAGGGAGCAATTGCTGCCCGGGGAAGAAGGCTTTGGCCAGTTGCGCTTTGAGGAAAACATCGCGGCCAAGGCGGGGGACGCCTTCGTGCTGCGCTTTTATTCGCCGCTTGAGACAGTGGGCGGCGGCACGGTTTTGGACCCCAGCCCCTACAAGCACCGCCCTTCCAGCGTCAAAGCGATGGAAAAACTGCACGCCATGCACGGAGGGGATTTGGATGCCCGCGCCGAAGCACTCCTCAAGGGCCACGGCACGCGCTTTGTGACGCTCAAGGCGTTGGCCCTGCAGGCAGCTGTGACGGAGGATGCCCTGCAGGCTTGCTTTGAGGGCTTGATGGAAAAGGGCAGCCTGGTCAAGGTGCAGGAGGGGCTCTACCTGCATCAGGACACCGTTTCACTGCTGGCGGACAAGGCCAAAGGCATCCTCACGGACTTCCATCAGAAAAATCCCCTGCGCATCGGCCTTCGCCGGGAGGAATTCCGCGCTGCCCTTTTGCCCGGTCAAAGCCAGGCGGAGGGGGACCAGGTGCTGGATATCCTGCTCTCTCAAAACGCCTTTGTCCAGGCCGGCGCGGTCTTTGCCCTGCCGGAGCATGAAATCCGTTTGACGCCCAAGCAGGAATCCCTCCTGTCCGGTCTCTTGGCCAAGTTCGAGGCTGCCGCCTTCTCTCCGCCGGAGAAGCCCGCGTTGCTAAGCGAATATATCAAAGAAAAAGAGTTTCCCAAGGTGCTTGATTATCTCTTGGACCAGGGCGCCCTCATCTCGCTGAGCCCCGACATCCTGCTTCTTTCAAAGGACCTGGAACAGGCGCGGCAAATGTTTGTGGACTTGCAGCAAAAAAACGGTGAGGTCAGCCTGGCGGACTTCCGCGACGCCTTGTCCACCTCGCGCAAATACGCGCTCGCTATCCTGGAATATTGGGATCGCAAGGGTCTGACCAAAAAAGAGGGGGACGCGCGGAAAATGACCCGGGAATTGACAAGCGGCGATTGATGTTTTACCATATTCGCGCATGGGAGCAGATGGGTGCTGGTGTGTCCCTCGGTCTTCAAAACCGATGTAAGGGGTTAGAAGCTTCTTGGGTGGGTTCGATTCCCACATGCTCTCGCCATTTTGGGGCCGCCTGCTGGCGGCTTCATTTTTTCGGTAGCAAGGGTGAAAACCCGCCCTATACAATTGCCCGCCTCCGGTGTATAAAGGAAGCATATCAACACACCTGCAAATCACGGCGCAAGGCCATTTGCCGTTTCCCCGCCAACGAATTGAGTTTGGAGTTTTTATGATTCAAAACCAATGGTATGCCATCCTGCCCTCAAAAAAGGTCAAACCCGGCAGTTTGACCGCGGTAAAGCGGCTCAACCTGGACCTGGTTTTGTTTCGCTCCGCGGCGGGGGAACTGGGCTGTGTGGTGGACCAATGCACCCACCGGGGCGCCGCCTTAAGCGCCGGCAAAATGTCGGGGGATTGTGTCCGCTGCCCCTTCCATGGGCTGGAGTTTGACAAGGGCGGCAAGTGCACCTTCATCCCGGCCAATGGCAAGGCCGATACCCAGGATAAAAGCCGCTACAACGTGCGCGCCTATCCGGTCAAGGAGGTGGACGACATCATCTTCCTCTGGTACGGCGACGCGGACAAACAGACGGAAAAGCCGCCCTTCTTCTACGGCGAACTGGATGACATGGTCTATCACGAGGTCAAGGACCGCTGGAATGCCCACTACTCAAGGGCGATTGAGAACCAATTGGACGTGGTTCACGTCCCCATCGTGCATTACAACACCATTGGCCGGGGCAATAAAACCCTCATCAACGGCCCCAAGGTGCTCTTTGAGGATGAGGCCATCATCACCAGCGCCAACAACGAGATGGACATGGGGCAGACCCCCAAAAGCCCCCAGGACAGCGTCATCAAATCCACCTACTTGAAGTTCCGCTACCCCAACATCTGGATGAACCACATCGCCGACAAAATCCGTGTCGTGATATATTTTGCCCCGGTGGATGAGGAA
This sequence comes from uncultured Christensenella sp., assembly GCA_964534515.1. GTDB lineage: Bacteria > Bacillota > Clostridia > Christensenellales > Aristaeellaceae > UBA6115. The sequence goes on along the minus strand of CAZHPW010000012.1, from coordinate 2,224 downwards.
AACACCATCCTCTACCTGCGCTTTTACAACCGCATCACCGGCTTTAAACCGCTCAACCGTTTCATCGCCGCTGTTGGCTCCCTCGCCAACCTCCTGGTGGAGCGGCAGGACAAACGAGTGGTCATCACCCAAAAGCCCAAGCCCTCCGCGCTAAAATCGGGGGAGAAATTGCTCATGGGTGACGGCCCCATCATTGAATACCGAAAGCGCAGGGAGCAGCTGAAAACGCGCGCTACACCGGAGCAAAACGCCTGAAACCAGGGTTCACCAAATATTCACATTTTTGCTTGAAAGCCCCGGAAGACAAGCCGTTTCGGCCTTCTTCCGGGGTTTGGTTTTTTGCCATGGCCATTTTCCAAAACCGGCGTGTTTATCCTCCCGCCGCACGGGTATGTTAGTAGCATCTAACCTGTAAGGAGGACCGCAACATGGCATTTAAGTTACCCGCGCTGCCCTACGCATACGATGCGCTGGAGCCGCATATTGACAAGGAAACCATGACCATTCACCACACCAAGCATCACCAGGCTTACATCGACAACCTCACCAAGGTCGTTGAAGGCACCGAGTATGCCGACAAGCCCATTGAGGAAATCATCAAGAACCTGGACTCCCTGCCCGAGAAGATTCGCACCGCCGTGCGCAACAACGGCGGCGGCCATTACAACCACGCCATCTTCTGGGAAATCATGGGACCAAATGGCAAGGGCAAGCCCGAGGGCGAACTGGCCAAACAGATCGACAAAGACTTTGGCAGCTTTGAAGCCTTCCAGGAAGCCTTTGAGACCGCCGGCAAGACGCAGTTTGGCTCCGGCTGGGCGTGGCTTGTCATCAAGGACGGTAAGCTGTCCGTTGAAAAGACCGCCAACCAGGACAACCCCATCACCCAGGGCAAGTACCCCCTAATGGGCGCTGATGTCTGGGAGCACGCCTACTACCTCAAGTACCAGAACCGCCGCCCGGACTACCTGAAAAATTGGTGGAACACCGTCAACTGGGATGAGGTCGCCAAGCGCTACGAAGCCCACAAGTAAAACCTGCGCGGCATGACCGCGATGCCCAAGGGACCGCCTCAAGAGGCGGTCCTTTTAATTTCTATTTTTCATTTCGGATAAAAACCGCTGAAAAGCGTTTATACATTTATATTTCTGAAATATAGGACATTTATCGGGTTATGGACAAAAAATGACCCTCCAAGACAAAATACATTGTAAAAACATACAATTGTTGACATGGATATGCATTTCATGTGACAATGGGCGAAATTTTTATTGTCGAACGGTCGACGAAGGAGGAGCCATGAAACAATTCCGGAAGACCCCCCCTATCGTCAGGTTACTGGTTTGTGTAGCCTTGCTGCTTTCCCTGACGGTACAGCCCATCCTGGCACAGACCACCGGTGAGAAAGTGCCTTCCATCACCATTTTGAGCTCCATGCCGGAAGCCAATATGGTCAACTACGAGATGGCCCAGGAAGCGGTTGAAGAGCTGCGCAAACTGGGCGTGGACGCGACAGCCCAGCCCATGGACTTCGCCGTCCTGCTGGACGTCATCTATGGCGACACCATGGATTATGACGCCTACACCATCGGCTGGTCCGGCCGCATTGAGCGCCTGGATCCCGACATGTTCATCCATTCCATCAACCATTCCGACAACGCCATCCCCGGCGGCAACAACACCAACCGCTACCGCAACCCGGAGTTTGACGCCCTGGCGGACGCCCAGCGCAGCGAAATGGACCTGGAAAAACGCCGCGAAATCGTCTTTGAGGCCCAGGAAGTGCTGGCGGAGGATGTTCCCCACATCACCCTGTACTCCCGCGCCACCATCCAGGCGTACAACAAGGACAAGTATTCCGATGTCCTCAACCTGCCCGGAGAAGGCGTCTTCAACGAGTGGACGCCCTTCCAGGTCAAGCCCCTGACGGACGACAAGGTTTTGAAGGTAGCCAGCAACGTCAACATCGACGACATGAACCCGCTGAGCTCCAAGAGCGTCTACGGCTGGCGTAACCTGCGCCTCATCTATGACAAGCTGGTCCGTCTCTCCCCGGAAACCCAGCCCCTGCCCTGGGCGGCTGAGAGCTGGAATGTGGTTCAGGACGATATCATTGATGTCACCCTGCGCCAGGGCATGACCTTCCATGACGGTGAGCCTGTCACGGTTGAGGATGTCAAGTTCTCCTACGAGCTGTTCATCAATGAGAAGACGGAGTACTTCG
>CAZHPW010000011.1:31687-32764 GCA_964534515.1 uncultured Christensenella sp. | reverse complement strand
AAGTCTCTCTGCTTTCTTGTCACTAAGTGTTACCTATGTATCGTATCTCAACAGCGGGGCTTTGCTTCGTTACATAGAAGCAAGGAATGTACTGTCCCGGTTGATTGACAGGGTACATAGATTGTAATAAAATTGTAATAAGATTGGAAAACACGAAGGAGGCCCGCTCCATGAAGAAAACCCTGCCCAAAAACCCGCGCCGCCTGACCGCTCTCATCCTGGCGCTGATGATGATTCTGATGAACACGGCGGTCTTTGCCGCGCCTGTCCAGCCCAAGGTGGATGTGGCGTTGAATTACACACTGCCCGACGGCACGCCCATGAGCGTAATGGCGATGCCGGTTGCCTACCCGGGGTATGAAAACGCCTTTTGGCTGTATGTGAGCCCGGAAGCCCAGGGCGACCCGGGCGCTACGCTTTCTTTTACCGACCTGACGGGGACGCCGGACATCAGCTTCTCCATCCCCAACGGTACGCCGGCCTCCAATTACTTTATGTACAACGCGGACGGCAACCTGCAAACCCAGCCGGTGGAGTTGTACACCGTGGACGCTTTGGGCAACCCGGTTGACACCTATTTGCTGTACTTCTCCTTAACCAAGGAGCAGCCCGACCCGCCCGCCGTCACCGTGATGCCGGTTGACATCGTCATTTACTACGTGGACGAGAACAACGCGCCCATCACCTCTGAAACCCGCACCCTCCAGCCCGGGATGAACACCGTCACCCCGGACGTCAACCTGCTGCCCCAGGGCTACAGCCCCATTGGCGTGCAGGAATACCAGGTCAATGTGACCGAAGCGGGCGCTGACTATACGGATATCACCTTCCAGTTCCAGGCGCCGGTGGTCGAAACCCCCGTGCCCGTGCAGCCGGTGGACATCACCATCTACTACGTGGATAACAACAACACGCCCATCACCTCGGAGACCCGCACCCTCCAGCCCGGCAGCAACGCCGTGGCCGCCAACCAGGGCCTCCTGCCCGAGGGCTACACGCCCATCGGTACCCAGGAATACACCATTAACGTGACCGAATTCGGCGCGGACATGCCGGAAGTCACCTTCATGTTTGAAG
>CAZHPW010000011.1:0-31587 GCA_964534515.1 uncultured Christensenella sp. | reverse complement strand
ACCCAGGAATACACCATCAACGTAACCGAATTGGGTGCTGACACACAGGAAGTCACCTTCCAGTTCCAGGCGCCTGTTGTGACCGAGGAGCCCACCCAGGAACCCATCCCTGCCGTCACCATTGACGTGCTCTATCAGGATAACACCACCGGCCGCAACGTGGCCGACCCCCAGCAATTGACCCTGCAGCCCGGCACCACCACCGTGAGCCCGACCCCAGCCAACCTGGAACCCGGCTATGTCCAGACCGGACAGAGCGTTTACAACGTGACCGTTGATGAAAACGGCGCGTCCATGAACCCTGTCATCTTTGTGTACGCGGTGGAAACCCCCGTGTCCACCCCGGTCAACGTGGTGGTGTCCTACGTGGACACCGAGGGCACCAAGGTGGCCAGCGACACGGTGTTAACCCTGTCTGAGGGCAAAAACCCCGTCACCGCGACGCCCACTGACCTGATGGAAGGCTACGCGCTCTTAGCGACTGAGGACGCGACCAAGTACGTCACCGTCACCCAGAACACCGCAACACCCGACAGCCTGACCTTCGTGTACGAATTGGTCGCCCAGGCCAGCCCCACGCCGCCGCCCGCCCCCAAGGCCGCGCTGGTGAACGTGATTTACCGGGATGAGAGCGGCAAAGACCTCTACACCACCACCGTGCCCTGCAAGGAAGGGGACAACACCGTGGTGAGCGTGGACTTAAGCCTGGTCAACCAGCAGATTTATCAGTTGGTGAGCGAGCCCGAGGTCACCATCACCGTGGACAGCAACGGCGTGCCCAGCCAGCAGGATGTCATCTTCCTGTTCAAGGACATCACCGTCAAATCCGCCACCATCAATGTGCATTACCGCGATGAGGCGGGTGAGGTGGTCGCGCCCAGCCAGACCGCCACTATTGAGACCGGCACTTGGCAGGTTCAGGCCAAGCCCGAAAACCTGCCGGAGGGCTTTGTCTTAATCTCTGACGCCGCCGTCACCGTGTCCCTAAGCGCCACCGGGGTCTTAAGCCAGGAGGATGTGGTCTTTGTGTACTCAAGGCCCGTCACCCCCAGCCCCGACCCCACCGCCTCCCCCGACCCCACCGTGCTGCCCTTTGACGTGACCAGCATGGACGAATACGCCTACCCCATCAAGGACGGCATCAACTTCCGCTCCTCCCCCGACAGCGCGGCCAAGGACAATGTCCTAAGCGTGGTCAATGCCAAGGATCTGGCCCATGTCATCGGCTCTGTGAAGAACCGCCAGGGCGAGGAATGGTACCTGGTGGACATCAACGGCCAGGAGGGTTTCCTAAAGGCCTCCGTGGCGCGCCTGTTGAAGTTTGAAGAAAAAGCCGAGCTCTTTGGCTGGACGCCCACCCCCGCGCCCGAGCCCAGCCCCTCCGCTGACCCCGTAACAGACGGCGAGGTCATTGACCGCTGGGCTCAGGTGACCAGCACCGGCGGCGTCAACCTGCGCTCCAAGGCCTCCACCTCCTCCACCCGCTTGGCCACCCTGGAAAACGGGGAGCGCTTCTGGGTGTACACCCAGCAGACCGTGAACAACACCGTGTGGTACAGCGTCATGGCCAACGGCAAGGCCGGCTTTGTCTCCGCTGAGCACGCCAGGCTGTACACCGAGGCTGAGAGCCAGCAGTACCAGGCCACCCTGCCCACCCCCATGCCCTACCAGGTGACGCCCACCCCCAATGTGACCGCGTCCCCCACCCCGGCTTTGGCGCCCACCGTGACGCCCAGGCCCACCCAGAGCGCCGCCCCCGCCGTGTACCACGGCCCGGCGCTGACCATCATCCAGACCGCGCTGCGCACTGGCGTCAGCCGCCAGGATGAGCCGGTATTGGAAATGCTGCCGGTGGACACCCTGGTGCAGGTTTGGAACCAGACCTGGATTGGCGCTGAGGGCTGGAGCCAGGTGCAGGTAATGAGCGACAAGCAGGTGGGCTACGTGCCCAATTCCTCCCTGCGCTACATCAACGAGCAGGAGGCCAATTACTATCTGGCGCAATTGCAGCCCAAGGCAACGCCTTCCTTAAGCCCCGTCACCCGGCCTTTGACCCAGCAGACCGGCTTTGCCATCTCCCGCGGTGAAAACGTGCCGCTGCGCGCCTTTACCGATACCAACGCCAAGATTGTGAGCCTGATTCCCGAGGGCGTGATTGTGTCCGTCTCCGGGCAGGAATTTGTCGGCGGCACCACCTGGCATGTGGTGCAGTACGGCACCGACCTGGGCTATGTGCGTGAGGACCAACTCCGGATGCTGACCACGGCTGAGAGCCAGAACTATCTGGATTCCCTGCGCACCCCCATCCCCCAGCCGGTGACCACGCCCATGCCGGTCACCCTCAACAGCCCCTCCAGCTACGGCTATGTGAACACCGACCGCGTGCGCCTGCGCAGCGAGCCCTCCACCAGCAGCCGTGAAATCAAACTGCTTTCCAAGAACGCCTTTGCCCTGGTCTACGGCTCCAGCGTTCAGTCCGACGGCACCTGGTACCACATCAGCCACAACGGCACCATCGGCTACATCCACGGCGATTTCTTCACCGTGCTGCCCATGGGCGAGTTGTCCGGCTACCTGCAAAGCCCCGAGTACCTAAACGCCAACAACCAGACCACCCCCAACAACAACTTCCAGGCCTCCTCCCAGATTACGCCGCTGGAAAACTACAACGCGACCGTCTGGCAAAACCCCAGCCTGATTAACGCCTCCTATGAGCCCTTCAACCCCCTGGGCTCGCCCACCCCGCCGATTGAGGCCATTCTGACCCCCAGCCCCACCCCGGAAACCAGCCCCAGCCCCACCCTGATGACAGTGGAAGGCTTTGAGCAGCCGCCAGAGAAGGCCGATTCCGGCCTGCCCACCGGGCTGATTGTGGCAGGTGTTCTGGCCCTCTTGGGCGGCGGCGGATACTACGCCTACCACCTCTACAACCAAAACCAGAAACGCGCCGCCCAGCGCGCGGCTGAGCGCCGTGCCCAGGCCGCCAGGCAAGCAGGCCAGCCCCAGACCAGGCCCGCCCAGCCCAGCCCCTACACCCCGCCCACCCAGGGCGTGAACCAGGGCACGACCCAGTTCCGCCCACAGACACCGCCCACCCAGGGACAGGCGCCCACGCAGGGCACGACCCAGTTCCGCCCGCAGACGCCGCCCGCACAGGGCCAGGCGCCCACGCAGGGTACAACCCAGTACCGTCCGCAAACGCCGCCCACCCAGGGACAGGCCCCCACGCAGGGTACAACCCAGTACCGTCCGCAGACGCCGCCCACCCAGGGCCAGACACCCACGCAGGGCACCACCCAGTTCCGCCCGCAGACGCCGCCCACCCAGGGTCAGACGCCTACACAGGGCACAACGCAGTACCGTCCGCAGATACCGCCCACACAGGGCCAGGCGCCAACACAGGGCACAACGCAGTTCCGCCCACAGACATCGCCCACCCAGGGCCAGGCGCCCGCGCAGGGCACCCAGCCCTATCGCCCGCAAAACCCGCAAACCCAGGAGCCGGGCACAGCCCAGGGCAGTACGGACAAACCAAGCCCGACCAATGAGACCCCTGAGCAGCGCCGCCGCCGCACTGACCGGCACGGCAACGCCTAAGGCAAAGGGGCGCGGCGAATAAACCGCGCCCCCACCCCGCCAAGCGATTGCTGGCAGGCCATGGCCTGCCAGCGCGTTTCGTTGAGGCGGAGGCTGTGAGCAGGCCGGGTTACAGCTGAGGCCCGCAAAAAACAGCCGCAAATTCCATGCCCTGTGCATGAAATGGAAAAGGACAGGCGTTAAATGATTGACAGCCCAGAAAACCAGGCGCAAGGCCCGGTGACCGATGAGCAGATAGAGCAGTTGTACCTGCAATACGGCAATGATGTGCTGCGCGTATCTTACTTCTACCTCAACAACCGCGAGCAGGCGGAGGACGTGACCCAGGATGTGTTTATCCGCTTGATGGACAACAGGCCCGTCCTCATCCCGGGGAGTGAAAAATCCTGGTTACTGAAGGTGGCTTTGAACCGCTGCCGCGATCTGTGGCGCTCCTCCTGGCACAAGCGGGTGCTCTTGGGCAGCAAGAAACTGGACCTGATACCGGATGACGACAAGATTGACCAAAGGCTTGAAAAGGAAGCCCTGCTGCAGGCGGTGAACGCCCTGCCGGCGCCGGAAAAAGAAGTCTTCCTCCTGTTTTATTACCAAGGCCTGTCCACGCAGGAAACGGCCGAGGTGCTGGCGGTGCCGGAGGGCACGGTGTCCAGCAGGCTCTCGCGCGGACGGCAGAAACTACGAGATTTCCTTGGAGGGGATGAGGGATGATGAAGCCCGAACAATTCAAACAAATCACAGACGAGGCCTTGGGCGGCCTTCAGGCCGGCCCCGGCCTGTTCAACCGCGCCAAAATGCAGGCCAACGCTCAGCACAACAGGCGGCCCGTGCTGCCCCTTCGCCGGGTGATGGCCTATGCCATGAGCCTGGCGTTAATCATCGCGGGCACGGCGCTCCTCCTGCCCAGGCTGCAAAAAGACGAGATTCCCGTCGTCGGCACCCTGGCCGCGGGCACGGAATCCCTGGACAATTTGACCGAAAAGGCCGACCTGCCCCGCGGCAGCCTGCAGCTGTCCAAGACCCAGGGCCCCAAGCAGGGTATCTGGGAGGGCAGCGGGCACAGCAATTTCCCCCTGCTGCGCTTGGATGGCCGTTTTTACCGGATGCTGACCAACCCAAGCGATGTCAGCCAGCTGGTGGACAACAACATGGGCCAGGTGGCCGTCTTCGCGACGGAGCCCGCGCTTGACAACGGCAATGAGGTGCTGTCCAATATCGCGCCCAAGGGCGCCACGGTCTATTCCTTCAACGGCTTTGGCAGGTCCGCCCTGGCCGCCCAGGTGGATGGTCAGGCCCGCCTCTTCCAGCGCGTCTCCTTTGCCGGCAACGCCCTTTTGGGCAGCGAGACCTTAAAGGACACCCTGCCCCAGGGCGCGGTGGCGCTGCAGCTGTCCAATGTGGGCACCATCACCGACCAGGGCAAGGTGATAGAGCTGATGAACACCCTGTACGCTTCCGCGGAGTACCAGGGCAACCAGACCATCTCCGGAAGCCAGACCCTGCTGGTAGATTACGGCAACGGCATCGTCTTCCAGATGAACGTCAAGGGCGACAGCTTAAGCGCCTGCGGCACCTGGTCCTGCCCCGAATTTATTGAGGGCTTCATGGCGGCCGCGAACTAAGCGAAAATCGACCGCCCGCCTTACCCCCGGAACAAAGAAAGGAGCACCCCAGATGAAACGATGGTTCTTGTCCCTGATGGTTTTAACGCTGCTTTGCTCCTTCAGCCCGGCCCTTGGCGAGGCCGCGCAGGACAGTTTGCCCAGCGGGTTTGACCCGGAAACCAACCAAACCATCACCTTTCATGGAATGGAATTCTCTTTTCCCGCCTATTATGACACCCTGGCTGAGGAATCTTCGGAAACTGTAGTGGAGTACTACGATTCCAAGGCCGAGGGCTACACTTCCCTCCTTTTTCAGCTGGAGCCCTTCCCGGGCGGCATCGGGGACTTCAAGCAAGCCCTGCCCCGCATGATTCGTGACATACAAAAAGAGGACATTTTTAAGGGCAGCGAGCTTCACCTGTCCGAGCCTTTCTCCGTCGCGGGATTGGCCGGCTGGCAGGTAGAATTTACCGGCATCAACATGGAGGGCGGCGAGAACACCGTCAACACCTTAATCTTCGCCTTTCTTGACAAGGAAGAGAAAGTCATCATGTTTGGCGTATCCTATGACAAAACCGCTCCCTTGAAGCATGACTACATCGGCGACTTCTGGAAGATGGTGGAAACGGCCAAACTGGCCAGCGAAGCCGGCGAATAATAGCAAACGATTGATGAAAACAGCCTCCGAATGGAGGCTGTTTTTGCGTGTGACGGTTTACTATTTGCGGACTATTCCTGCTCCTCCCGGCTGGGGTAGGACAGCTCAAAATCCTTCAGGATGGTCAGCAGCCGCTTATCCAGGTAGCCCTCTGTCCTCTCCCTGATACGCTGCGGCACGCCGTAGTAGGCTTCCGCCACGGAGCCCGTGATACAGGCCAGGGTATCGCTGTCCCCGCCCACGGAAACCGCGGTGCGGATGGCGTCCTCAAAGCTGTCCGACTCCAGGAAGGCTTGGAGAGCCTGGGGCACCGTGCCCTGGCAGGACTCGTTGAAGGTGTAGGTTTCCCGTATCTCATCAATGGTGAAGTCCAGGGGGTAGTAATGCTCCTGGATGTGCTTGCGGATAGCGGCCTTGTCATGCCCGGTTCGGGCCAGGAAGACGGCCACCGCCGTGGCCTCCGCGCCCTTGATGCCCTCCTCGTGGTTGTGGGTGACCGCGGTCACGGCATAGGACATGGCCTTGACCTCCTCCAGCGTCTCCCCCGCCCAGCCGCAGCCGCCCACGCGCATCGCGGCGCCGTTGCCGTAGCTGTTGTAGGGCTTGGGGTCCTTGCCATACATCCACTGGTAAAAATGCCCGCCATAGCCCCTATCCGGGTAAGGATGGCCGATTTTTCGCATCTGCGTCACGGCCTCCTCCGCCAAATCCCAGCCCAGGTTTTTATGGTTCAGCAGCGCCTGGCAAACCGCCAGCGTCATGACGCTGTCATCGGTAAACATGCACGCCCGGGTAAAAAAGGTGAAGTCCTTGGCCCTGTAATTGTCCCACTCAAAGCGGGAACCAACGACATCCCCAATGATGGCTCCTATCATGCGCGCCTCCTTTGGCCAAAGGCCGAACTCTTTCAAATTATGGGCATACAAACATCCTTTATCGCCTTATGGGCCGGGATTTTTGTATCCTGTTTTGTAAAATCATTATACCTCAGCCAAGTGCGCATTGGAATATCAGCTCTGCTTAAAGCCGTCTGCCCTGCCCATTTTTCCTACCCCCAAAATATGCAAGTCTGCAAGAAAAACCCTGTCCGTATAAAACAGCGCTAATTTGTCTTTTTCCCATAACATTTGCGGGTTTTATTTGCTCATGGTATAATCTGTTGAATTCATTTTATGCAAGGAGAACGTATGACCACCCTACCTTACACCAAGGATCAGATAAAGAAATCCATCCTGGGCAAGCTGCAGCGCTATTACGGGAAGACCCTGCAGGAAGCCACACCCTACCAGAAGTATTACGCGGTCGCCTCCACCCTGCGCGACCAGATTATGGATAAATGGGTCAAATCCACAGAAATTGACGAAGCCCAGGGCGGCAAGCGCGTCTACTACATGAGCATTGAGTTCCTCCTGGGGCGCGCGATGTTCAACAACGCCTTAAACCTGCTCTCCACCAAGGAATACACCAAGGCCCTTACGGAGCTTGAGATTTCCTGGAAGGACATCGTTTATGAAGAGCCCGAGCCGGGCCTGGGCAACGGCGGCCTTGGCCGCCTGGCCGCCTGCTTTATGGACAGCCTGGCCACCCTGGACCTGCCGGCCATGGGTTCCACCATCCGCTATGAATACGGCCTCTTCCGCCAGAAGATTTCCGGCGGCCAGCAAATGGAGCTGCCCGATGACTGGCTGCAAAACGGCAATGTCTGGGAAATGGCGCGGATGGAGGACGTGGTCGAGGTTCACTTTGAAGGCAAGGTGATGACCACCCAGAAGGACGGGAAGGACACCTACGTCCTGACCAACTACCGCACGGTGGAAGCCGTGCCCTATGACATGCCGGTTGTGGGCTATGACAACACCCGCGTCAACTCCCTGCGCACCTGGCGCGCCCGCAGCAAGCAGAGCCTGGACTTCTCTGCCTTCTCAAACGGCGATTATGTGAATGCCACCAAGGAAAAGGACCTGGCCAACGTCATTTCCAAGGTGCTCTACCCCGAGGACAACCACTACGAGGGCAAGACCCTGCGCCTTTGCCAGCATTACTTCCTTGTGTCCGCCACCCTGCAGTACGCCATCAAGGACTTTGAGCGCCGCTTTGGCTCTGACTTTAACCTGCTGCCGGACAAGGCCGTCTTCCACATCAACGACACCCACCCGGGTTTAGCCATTGTGGAGCTCATGCGTATCCTGATGGATGAGAAGGGCTTGGGCTGGGACGAGGCTCAGGCCATCACCAACCGCTGCATGGCCTACACCAATCATACCATCATGGCCGAGGCGCTGGAGCGCTGGCCGGAGGAGCTGGTGCGCAACCAGCTGCCCCGCATCTACATGATTTTGGAAGAGATGAACCGCCGGCTGTGCGAAAAATTGTGGAACCGCTACCCCGGCGAGTGGGACCGCATCGGCCACATGGCCATCCTGGCCTATGACATGGTGCACATGGCCAACCTCTGCGTCTCCCAGAGCTTCTCCGTCAACGGCGTCAGCCAGCTGCACGGCGACATCATCAAGAACGATACCTTCCGTGACTACGGCATCTTTACCCCGCAGAAATTCTCCGCCATCACAAACGGCGTTACCCACCGCCGCTGGCTCATGGCTTGCAACCCCAGGCTTTCCGACCTCATCACCGAATCCATCGGCGAGAAGTGGATGACGCAGCCCGAGACGCTGTCTGAACTCATGCCCTTTATGAACGACGCCGCCTTCCGCGAGCAGTATGCCCTGGTCAAGCGGCAGAACAAGGACGTCTTTAACGAGTTCCTAAAACGCCGCCAGAACATGACGGTGGACCCCGAGTTCATGTTTGACGTTCAAGTGAAGCGCCTGCACGAGTACAAGCGCCAGCTGCTCAACGCGCTGCACATCCACGTGCTTTACAACCGCATCATGGATGACCCCAATTTCACCATGCCCCCGCGCGTGTTTATCTTTGGCGCCAAGGCCAGCCGCGGCTATTACAAGGCCAAGATGATTATCCGCTATGTCCTGGCCCTCTCCCGCCTCATTGACCGCACCCCGCGCGCAGCCAAGATGCTCAAGGTGCTCTTCATTGAGAACTGGAATGTGTCCGCCGCCGAGGCGCTCATCCCTGCCTCCGACCTGTCCGAGCAGATTTCAACCGCCGGCAAGGAGGCCTCCGGCACCGGCAACATGAAGCTCATGATGAACGGCTCCGTCACCATCGGTACCTTGGACGGCGCGAACGTGGAAATCGCCGAGCTCGTGGGCCAGGACAACATCTACCTCTTTGGCATGAAGTCTGAGGAAGTGTCCGCCATGTACAAGGAAGGCACCTACGCGCCCATCCAGTACTTTGAGCAGAACATCGAAATCCGCAAGGCGCTCACCCAGATGATTGACGGCACGCTCTTCCCGGATAACCCCGCCATGCTCCAGGTGCTCTACCACGACCTGCTCTTTGGTTCAGGCGGCAGCAAGCCCGATAACTACTTCGTCCTGAAGGACTTTGGCTCCTACTCCCAGGCGCATTCCCTGGTCAGCGCCGATTACCAGAACAAGGAGCTGTGGCTGAAGAAGGCCATTACCAACACCGCCATGTCCGGCTTCTTCTCCACCGACCGCACCATCAAGGAATACAACGACCTGATTTGGAAGCTGAAGTAAGGGCGGGGTGACCGGTAAACCTGGAAACCGGGAGACCGGAGGACGTTGGGGATTTTCTTAAAAGAAAATCCCCAAACCCCTTAAGAACTTTAGAATCTGCACAGTATGAGTAAAACAAGTTAACGGGGGCTTCCGAGAGGAGGTCCCCCGCTTGTTGGGAAAGAGGATATTATGAACGAAAAAATGAGCGTCAAATCCATTGCCTTCGCGGGCATCATCGCCGCGGCCTACGTGGCGCTGACCCTGCTGTTCGCGCCAATCTCCTTTTCCCAGATACAATTCCGCATCTCGGAGGCCTTGACCCTCTTGCCGGTCCTGTCCCTGTCCTCCGTGCCCGGGCTGTTCCTGGGCTGCCTCATCGCCAACCTCATCACCGGCCAGCCCTGGCAGGACGTCCTCTTTGGCTCCCTGGCGACGCTGTTGGCCGCCGTCCTCACCCGCTTTTTCCGCAAGAACATCTGGCTCGCGGCGCTCATGCCCGTGGTTGTCAACGCCGTTGTCATCGGCCTGATGCTGCGCTTTGTCTATGGGCTGTCGCTCTATATCTCTTTCCTCACCGTCGGCGCCGGCCAGGCGCTGGTGTGCTACCTGCTGGGCGTGCCCATGGTCAAGGTGCTGGAGAACCGGAAGCTGGAGCTGTACTAAAAGCAGAAACCCATAACCAGAAAAACAGGCGGCAACGCCTGTTTTAATTTCCTTCTTCACACGAAATGGGCATCGGTTTGTCTCACGGAGATGAAAGGCCAATTGACCGCGTTCTTGCAAACTTTTATACCAGCCCGTATACTGAAAGAAAAAACGAGGACGTCGCATGAAAAAAGTATTGGTAGCCATTCTGTGCCTGGCGCTTCTCTTGACCGCCGCCATCAGCCCCGCAATGGCCAAGACCAGCCTCTCGGGCACCTTTACGGCCGAATCCCAGGGCTATTCACTGGATGACACCATCAAGGTCACCGTGACCCTGAAAAACGGGCGCATTGCTGACATCAAGGCCACCGGCCGGGGCGAAACACCCGACATCGGCGGCGTCGCCCTGCCCATTTTGATTCAGCGGGCTGTCCGGGCCAATTCCGCGGAGATTGACATCGTCACCGGCGCGACCTGGACCAGTGAGGGCTTCATCGTCGCCCTGCAGGAAGCGCTTAACAAGGCCGGCTTTGTTGCCTCCGCAACGCAAGCTACGCCCGCGCCGACGAAGGCCTCCGGGAACCGGGAAGGTATCTACGCCGGTGAGGCTGAGGGATTTGGCGGGCCGGTGGAGGTGGTTGTCACCGTAAAAAACGGCAAAATCACGGACATTGAGGCCTCCGGCGCGCAGGAATCCCGCGGCTATGACACAGCGGCCTTCCCGGACCTCATCCAGCGGGCCAAGCAGGCCAATTCCGCCGATATTGACGTGGTCGCCGGGGCAACCTGGACCAGCAAGGGCTTTATCGCCGCCCTGGAGCAAGCGCTGACTGAGGCGGGCTTGACGAAAGATGAAACAACCAATTCCGCCCCTTCCGGCATGGCATCCGGCACCTATTTGGGCCAGGCTGAGGGCTTTTCCACCCAGGTACCCATCCAGTTAAGCGTGACCGTAAAGAACGGCGTCATCACCAAAATTGACGTGACCAAACACGAGGAGAACGTCTACTACGCCGAGACCGCCTTTGACGCGCTGATGAACCAGGCGATCGAGAGCAACTCAGCCGACCTGGACGTCATCACCGGCGCCACCTGGACCAGCAAGGGCTTTATTGACGCCTTAAAAGCCGCCCTGGCCAAGGCCGGGATGGAAAGCGCCGCCGCCACGGCAAAGCCGTCTTCCACACCCGCGCCCACGCAGCAAGCCCGCCAGTTTGAATACGACTTCAAAACCTTCAATTGGGGCGACAGCAAGGAAAAGGTGATGGCCGCGGAGGGCAGGCCCGCCCTGTCTGAACGCATGCGGGACGGCACGGGCGAGTACCTCGCCTACAACACCACTGCCGTTGAGCAGAAGGTCATTTTGGTCTACTACTTCACCAATGACAACCGCCTGCATTCCGTGGTCTACCTTTCGGATGAGCAGCACGAGGACACCGAGTTGTTTATCCAGGACTATGCCGCGTTTAAGTCCGCGATGAGCAAAAAATACGGCTCGCCGGCCCTGGACAAGGAAAACTGGCAGAACAGCAGCCGCAAAAACGCCTATGAAAACCGCAAGGGCAGCGCCCTGGACCTGGGCTACCTGACGCTTCAGACCCGATATGAGACAGACACCACCCTCATCCTGATGGACCTGAGCATGGTGGACGGCCTGCCCCGGCTGACCGTGACCTACAACAGCCTGACGGTCTCCCCGGTGGAGAAGGATTATTCGGACGAGATTTAAACCATTTGGATAACACAAAAAGCAACCGTGAACGGTTGCTTTTTTGAATGGCAATCCCATTTGATTGCTTATAATTACACCTCCGGCTCGTCAAACAGCCCGGGGTTTTCGGCCAGCACCTTTTTGAGCACCTCATAGGTCTTTTTGGCGTCCAGCACCAGCACCTTGGCCGCGCCCAGGCGGCCGTCATGAAGCGCGCCGCCTGCCCTCAAGTCCTGTTCAGCCAGGCCGAAATAGGTGGAGGGATGGCCGCTGTGGGTCGCAAAAGCCGCGTTCAAACGGCTGCCGTCCGGGCGGATGATGACAAAGTCCCGGGGCTCGGTCAAGCGATTGGGGATGTCGCACCACTCCTCCACCCCGTGGATGAAGGTGCAGCGGTCAAGCCCGCAGCCCACCATGATGATTTTGCCGTTACGGTCCATCAATTTGCCCCAGGTGCTGTTCCTGGCGCAGGGGCTGCCGGCCTTTTCATCGCCCTCTGTGAAAGCCGCGGCGTCCTTTCCCAGGGCGGACATGGAATGGCTGGGGTGCAGGCTCCTGACAACACCTGGCCGCTTGCGGAATTTTTCGGTCAGCAGCCCCACGATGGACGGGGTATTCACCGTGTCATACACAAAGGTTTTGTTGTCGATTATTTCCCAGTTCAAAGTGGGCAGAACCAGCAGACCGTCCGCGAAATACTCACTCAGAGCGTCCAGCACCGTGTCCGCGCCGCCGTCCACCTCGCCAATGGCTTTCATGGAGCTGTGCATGAGGACGGTATCCTCCGGCATAAGCCCCATGGCCTTGAGGTCTTCTTTCAGGCTGTCTTTGCTAAACATATTACCTGCCCCTGTGGTAAAGCTTGCGGCTTTGGTACTGGGGGTCGCAGGTCAGGTTGACGCCCAGACGGCGGAAGATGTTCTCGTCCACCGCTGAGAGGATGACCGAGGTGTGCACCTCACAGCCCTTGAGCAGGGGCAGTTGGGACAGCGCCAGGGCGGCTTTCTCGCTCTCAGCCGCCGTGATGGACAGCGCGACCAGCACCTCATCGGTGTGCAGGCGGGGGTTGTTGTTGCCCAGGTACTTGAGCTTTAAATCCTGGATGGGTCCGATGACCTCAGCCGGGATGAGTTTTTCATTCTTGGGGATGCCCGCCAGCATCTTGAGCGTGTTGAGCAAGAGGGCGGAAGAGGAGCCCAGCAGGCTGCTGGTCTTGCCGGTGATAAGGGCGCCGGAGGGCAGCTCAATGGCGGCAGCCGGCGCGCCGGTGGAGTCCGCGCGTTTCCTGGCCGCGGCGATGACCGGCCTGTCCTCATCCGACAGGTTCATCTGCTGCATCAACAATCGGAGCTTGTTGACCTCTTCTTCGCTCGCGTGGCCGCGGCGCTGCTCGCACAGGGTGGTGTACAGCCGGCGGATGACCTCCTGCTTGGCGGCGTGCTCCACCAACTCGTTGTCGGTGATGCAGTTGCCCACCATATTGACCCCCATGTCCGTGGGCGACTTGTAGGGCATCTGCCCCCAGATGCGCTCAAAAATGGCGGACAGGATGGGGAAGACCTCGATGTCGCGGTTGTAGTTGACCGCCAGGACGCCATAAGCCTCCAGGTGAAAGGGGTCAATCATGTTGACGTCGCCCAGGTCCACCGTGGCCGCCTCATAGGCGATGTTGACCGGGTGCTTTAAGGGCAGGTTCCAGATGGGGAAGGTTTCAAACTTAGCGTAGCCGGCCTTGACGCCGCGCTGATGGTCTTGGTAAAGCTGGCTCATGCAGACGGCCATCTTGCCGCTGCCGGGGCCGGGCGCCGTGACCAGCACCAGGGGCCTGGTGGTCTCTATGTATTCGTTCTTGCCGTAGCCCTTGTCCGACACAACCAAAGCGATGTCGGTGGGGTAGCCGGCAATGGGATAATGCGTGTACACACGGATGCCCTGGCTGCGCAGGCGCTTGCGGAAGGCGACCGCCTGGGGCTGGGCTGTCCACTGGGTGATGACAACATTCTCAACCAGCATGTCAACCGCCCGGAAGGCGTCAATCAGCCTGAGGACGTCCTGGTCATAGGTGATGCCCAAATCGCCCCGTGCCTTGTTCTGCGCGATGTCATTGGCCGAGATAGCCACCACGATTTCCGCCTGGTCGGACAGGCTGCGCAGCATGCTGATTTTGCTGTCCGGCAGGAAGCCGGGGAGCACCCTGGCGGCATGGTTGTCATCAAACAGCTTGCCGCCCAGCTCCAGGTAGAGCTTGCCGCCGAACTGGGAAATACGCTCCAGAATCTTCTCGGATTGGGTGCGGGTGTAGAGTTCATGGTCAAAACCTACGCGCATACGTCCTCCTCTTTCTGCTATATGGTCTTATCCTGGTAAAAAATCACACAAGAAATATTCTATGACAGGCGGCTGGCAATTGCAAACCAAAAACCGCCTTTCACAAGAAAAAAACAAAGGAATTTTATCCTTTGGTATCGGCTTATACAGAAAAGGGGTTGAGCCAGGCTTTTTGGCCGTTTTCATCCTCAAGGATGACGCGGATAAAGTTCTCCTTCTGCGCGCGGTTGATGAGGTATTCGCCTTCCGTGATGCCCTCGCCCGTGACGCAGCGGTTGTTGTTCCAGAACAAATTGGAGTGAAAGGCGATGGTCCTGACCTTGGAGCAAGCCACCTTCACCCTGTCCCCCACCACCTCCACCTTGTCAAACCGGGGGCCCTGGCTGGCGTAATAGCGCTTTTCCTTGAGCGCCAAGAGCAGGTCTTCCGCGGAGGCGCTGGCCGCATCCACATAAATGAAGCCGGTAAAGGCTTCTTTGTCATAAAAATGGCTGTCATCCGTCGCCAGGGTGGGATACAAAAGCCCGTCCGCCGCCAGCAAATCCAGAAACTGGGTCGCTTCCGCGCGGTAGGGGTTGTAGGGCGGGCGGGAGATGGCGTTGAAAATCTCTGCCCCGTCAAGGCCCTTGAGGGCATGGGCAGTTTCCAAACGGTTCATGGACCAATGCGGGTGAGCCAGATACACCAGGGCGCCTGCTTCTTTCAAAGCTTTGACCGCCTCCGGCACGGACAGCCCGCGCTCATAAATGCCGGCCACATCTGGACTGCCGCCGATGGCCAGGAGGTGAACGCATTCCCTGTCAGAAACGATGAAGTCCAATTCCACCCCGGGCAGGAGGGTCAGGCCCTCCACGCCGTCCAGTTTGGTGCGGCTGCGGTGGTCCGTCAGCGCCAGGAAGTCATAGCCCCGCTCCCGGTAGGCCGCGGCCACCTGTAAAGGGCTCAAAAGCCCGTCCGACAGGCTGGTGTGGGCGTGCAGGTTGCCCTTAAATTCCTGTTCCCCGCGCTGATAGATAATCATCCTTTGCCCTCCATACTGTCCTTTTGTCTTGTATCATAACATAAAACGCGCCGCGGGAAACCCGGCGGCGCGCAGGACAAGAGCATTTGGACTAGGCGATAGCCGCGCCTTTGGGCAGTCGCTTTTGCTTCATCAGATAGACCCCGATGGCCCAGGCCGTGTACAGGAGGGCGGCCACCAGCAGCACCCAGGTAAAGTCGTAGAGAAAATCATCCAGGCTGACAGTGGTAAAGCCCATGATAAAAAGGTGACCTATGAGGTAGGAAACGGGCAAACCCAGGAGATAGAAGAGGGTGGTGAAGGCCTTCTCGCGCTTCCTGAAGACAAAGGCGGCGGCCAGAAGCACGGCCAAAAGCCCTAGCGCCAAAACAAGGTAGTAGGCCATCGCCAGCCGCGGCAGCACGACCATGCCGCCATCGCCAAGCAAATCTTCCCCATACAGGTGGACGACCGGCTCATTGTTTTTCTCATAGTAGACCGCGATTTTTTCACCCGGCTCCAAATCCACAATGACGCGGTTGGGGAAATAGCCTTCCTCCCCTGAGTTGGTTTGCGCCCATACCATAAAATCCTGGGAGGGCTTTTTGCCCGCGCTGAAAAGACCCCAGTCATTAATGCGCCGGGTGGAGGCGGTAACGGTATAGACCATGACCTCAGGCCGCTCATGCGCGGGCTGGCCGTAAACCATTACCTCCACGTCATCCCGTTTCACGTCGATGATGAGCTGGTCGCCCTGACGGCTGACCAGGAGGTCCCCCGGCTCATAGGACACCGCGTGCCAGCGCGTCAGATAAGAAAACAGGGACAAGCCCAGTGCCGCCACCAGGCAGACCGCCAGGGCAATAGACAACCAGCGGCGTTTTTTAATCTGCCGCGCGATGCCCAAGAGGGGCAGGGCGGCGCCGGTGTTTTTGGGCGTCTCCTCCAAAATTTTGTCCAATTCCTCCCGGCATGCCGGGCAATCCGGCAGATGCTCCCTGACCAGGGCGGCGCTGGCCTCACTGGCCAAGCCCTCATGGTAAAGGGGCAATAAATCCTTGATGACGTCACAGTTGGTTTTCATGTTCTTCCTCCAATTCCCGCCTTAGTTTCCCGCGCGCGCGGTGATAGGTGACGCAAGCCCAGTTGGCGCTCTTTTGAAACAAGCTGCCAATGTCCTGAAAGCTCAGCCCCTGCTCAAAGCGCAGCAGGAAGACCTGGCGCATGGGCTCCGGCAGCGCCAGGACCCGGGCATAGGCGCTTTCCCCTTCGCTTTTGAGGCTGACCCGGTCTTCCGGGTCAAAGGGGTCCGCGGCGTTGTCCACGCTGTCCGTTAAGACGACACGGCTGTTTTTCCTGACAAAGGAGTAGTACAGGTTGCGCGTGATGGCGCACAGCCAGGTGGTCAGTTCGCTATCGCCTCGGAAACGGGGCAGCGCGTCCATGGCCTTTAAAAAGGTTTCCTGGGTCAAGTCCTCCGCCAGCGCCTTTTGCCCGCACAGGTTCAGGGCATAGTGGTATACATAGGTAAAATACGCCTGGTAAATCGCTTCAAATTTGGCCATGCCCTTCCTCCTTCCCCCATTGGACGCGTGAAAAACCAAAACATGACAAAAGCATAACACAAAAAAATCGCCGTACCCGGCGATTTCATGTTGTGGTGTTTAATTATCCCAGCATTTCCTTGCTCAACTGGCCCAGAATCTCGATGCCTTTTTCAATGTTTTCCTCGCTGGGCAGGGAGAAATTGAGCCTGATGGCGTTGCTTGTATCCGCCTGGTTGGTCAGGAAGGCGGAGCCGGGCACGGTAATAACCTTACGAGCAACCGCTTCATTGACAAAGGGCAGGGAATCCATTTTTTCGGGCAGCTTGGCCAAGATGAACAATCCGCCCTGGGGGCGCAGCCAGGTCATGTCCGGATGCAGGTGCGCCTTCATCGCGGCGTCCATCCTGAGCATTTTTTGGTAATAGGCAGCCTTTTGCGCGGCGACATGGCTGTCATACAGGTTGGCCGTGAGCATCTCATGGCAAACCATCTGGTACAGGGTGCTGGAGTGCACGTCCACCGCCTGCTTGGCGATCTTGAACTTGGTGTGCAGGGCTTTGGCATAGACCATAAAGCCGATGCGCATGCCGGGCGCGATGGTTTTGGAGAAGCTGCCGGCGTAGACCACCCGTCCGTCCCCGTCCATGGTCTTCATGGACGGAATCCATTCACCCTCATAGCGCAGTTCGCCGTAGGGGTTGTCCTCAAACACCATGACGTCGTACTTCTTGGCCAGGTCATAAATGGCCTTGCGCTTTGCGCCCGAGGTGGTGACGCCCGAGGGGTTTTGGAAGGTGGAAATCATGTAAAACAGGCTGACACGCTCCTTTTTAAACGCGTCTTCCAGGGCGTTTAAATCAACGCCGTCCTGTTCCAGGGGAACGCTCTTGAGTTTCGCGCCATAGGATCGAAAGGCATTCATCACGCCCACAAAGGAGGGGTTTTCCACCAGCACCGTGTCGCCCTCATTGACAAAAAGCTTGGCAACCAAATCCGCGCACTGCTGGCCGCCGGAGAGGATGAGCACCTCATTGTCAGTAAAATCCAGCTGCTCCTTGTCCTTCAAGTGCTGTTTCACGCTCTCCACAAAGGGCGGGTAGCCCTCAGAAATGCCATAGCCCAGGACGGACTTGGTCTGGTTCTGGAAGGCGTCCTGGGACACCTTTAAAAACAAATCCTTGGGGAAACCCTTGGGGTCCGGCGCGCCGCCGCCCAGGGAAATCATGCCGGGCAGGGAGGCCATCTTCAACAGTTCCCTGATGATGGAGGCCTGGGCGCCTTCCATGCGGCTTGATAAACGGTAATCCATACTTGTGCACCCCACTTTCTACAAAACTCTGTATACCACATTTATCAAGCGGACACAAGGCATCAGACGGCCTTTGGGCTTGACAGGGAAAGGCCAAACATACCATACTTGATATCACTTCGTTTTGGAGGAAAACCCTTTGTCAAAAAGCGCCCATGCCCTGGACCTGACCCAGGGCGGCATCCTGAAAAAAATCCTGCTGGTGGCCCTGCCCATCATGGGTACCCAATTGTTGCAGATGGCCTACAACCTGACGGACATGTTCTGGCTGGGCCGGATGCAGGATTCGGTGACCGCCGTGGCGGCCAGCGGCCTGGCCGGCATGTTCATGTGGCTGGGCGCGGCCTTTCTCATCATGGGCCGCATGGGCGCTGAAATCGGCGTGTCCCAGAACCTGGGCGCCGGGAACAGGCAGGCCGCCCTGTCCTTTGCCCAGCAATCAAGCCGCATCACCCTGCTTTTGGGCTTGTTATACGGGCTTGTCATGTTTGTCTTCGCACGGCCGCTGCTCTCCCTCTTGCAGGTCAAGGAAGAGGCCGTATTAGGCGCGGCCGCCAGTTACCTGCGCATCGTGGCCATTGGCGAGCCCCTGGCCTATGTGTCCGCCGCCATTTCGGGTGCCTTCAACGGCGCGGGCGCGTCCCGATTAGGCTTTATGGCCAACGCCGCCGGCCTTGTCATCAACATGGTTTTGGACCCCATTTTGATATTGGTCTTCAACATGGGGGTGGAGGGCGCGGCCATCGCCACCCTCATCGCCCAGGTTGTTGTCTTTCTTTTGTCTTTGTTCTTAATGAAGCGGCACAGGGGCAGCCCACTGTCCGGCTTTAAGCTGCTGGGGCCCCTGGAAAAGGAAAAGGCCGCCCAGATATTCAAATGGGCTCTGCCGGTCTCCGTTGAAAGCGGAGCCTTTACCTTGCTGGCCATGTCGGTCACCGCCATGGTCTCCTCCCAGTTTGGCGCGCTGGCCGTGGCCGCGCAAAGGGTGGGCACGCAGATTGAGTCGCTCTCCTGGCTGATTGGCGGCGGCTTTTCCTCCGCCGTGTCCGCCTTCATGGGCCAAAACTACGGCGCCAGGAAATGGGCGCGCATCAGGCGCGGCTACAAGGTATCCCTGTTTGCCCTCATCTTGTGGGAGGTTGTGGTCATCCTGGTTCTGGTCTTCCTGGGCCGTTTCCTCTTCTCCCTCTTCTTAAGCGAGCCGCCTGAAGTTGTAGACATCGGCGCAGAATACCTCATGGTCTTGGCCGGCTGCCAGCTTTTTGCGGCGATGGAGGGCACCTGCGGGGGCGCGTTCCGCGGCATGGGCAAGACCCTGCCGCCCAGCTTGACCAGCATCGCCTCCAACCTCCTGCGCCCTGTTTTGTGCTATATCTTAAGCCAAAAGTTTGGCCTGATCGGCATCTGGCTGGGCATCACCATCACAGCCTCGCTGCGCGGCATCACCGTCTTTATCTGGTACACCTTCTACCAGCGCACACTGCCCCACAGGGATGAGAGCCCACTGCCGGCCTGATGACAACAAAGGCAGATTGACAAGGTCATTGGGCCTTTGTAAACTGCCCTCATGGGCTTTTCCGCCCTGTTAAAGCAAAGACATTTGAATCATCAAGCAAGCGCCCCATGACAATCAGGAGGGTTAACATGACAAAGAACAAGAAATTATTGGCCTGGGTTGAGGAAATGACCCGGCTTTGCAAGCCTGACCAGGTGGTCTGGTGCGACGGCAGCCAGGAAGAATACGACCGCCTCATGCAGGGCATGGTGGAAAGCGGTATGGCCATCCGTTTAAACCCAGAAAAGCGGCCGGGCTCCTACCTCTTCCGCAGCCACCCCTCCGATGTCGCGCGGCTGGAAGACCGCACCTTCATCGCGTCTGAAACCCGCGAGGAAGCCGGCCCCACCAACAACTGGCGCGACCCCAAGGAACTAAAGGCCACCCTCACCGGGCTCTTTGACGGTGCGATGCGGGGCCGCACGATGTATGTGCTGCCCTTTGTGATGGGGCCGCTTCACTCCCCCTTTTCCATCATCGGCGTGGAATTGACCGACAGCCCCTATGTGGCCGTCAACATGCGCCTCATGACCCGGATGGGCCAGGACGCGCTTAACATGCTGGGTGAGGACGGGGATTTTGTGCCCTGCCTGCACTCCGTCGGCGCGCCGCTCAAACCGGGCGAAACAGACGCGGCCTGGCCCTGCGCGCCCATTGAGCAGAAATACATCGCGCACTTCCCCAAGGACCGCTCCATCTGGTCCTACGGCTCGGGCTACGGCGGCAACGCGCTTTTGGGCAAGAAGTGCCTGGCACTGCGCATCGCCTCTGTCATCGCGCGGGAGGATAACTGGCAGGCGGAGCACATGCTTATCTTAGGCCTCACCGATCCCAAGGGCCGCAAGACCTATATCACCGCCGCCTTCCCCTCTGCCTGCGGCAAGACCAACCTGGCGATGCTGGTGCCAACGCTTCCCGGGTACAAGGTGGAAACCCTGGGCGATGACATCGCCTGGCTAAGGAAGGGCGAGGACGGCCGCATTTACGCCGTCAACCCTGAATCCGGCTTCTTTGGCGTGGCGCCCGGCACCAGCTACCAATCCAACCCCAACGCCATGCACACCATTGAAAAGAACACCATCTTCACCAACGTGGCCTTAACTGATGAGGGCGATGTCTGGTGGGAGGGCATCGGCACACCCGCGCCGGAGCACCTGATTGACTGGCAGGGCCAGGACTGGACGCCGCAAACCGGCAAAAACGCCGCCCACCCCAACGCCCGCTTCACCGTGTCCGCCGCCCAGTGCCTGGCCATCTCAAAGGACTGGGAGAAGCCCGAGGGCGTACCGGTGTCCGCTATGCTCATCGGCGGGCGGCGGCCCAAGACGGTTCCCCTGGTCATGGAGAGCCGGGATTGGGAGCACGGCGTGTTCTTAGGCAGCGTGATGGGCTCTGAAATCACCGCCGCGGCCATCTCCGACAAAATCGGCCAGGTCCGGCGCGATCCCTTTGCCATGCTGCCCTTCACCGGCTACAACATGGGCGATTACCTCAAGCACTGGCTGGACATCGGCAAAAACGCCGAAGAAGCCAAACTGCCCCGTATCTACCACGTGAACTGGTTCTTAAAGGGCGAGGACGGCAAGTTCCTCTGGCCCGGCTTTGGCGACAACGTGCGCGTATTGGACTGGATTATCAGGCGCTTAAACGGTGAGACCGTCGCGGTGGAAACCGCCATTGGCAACCTGCCGGAGGAGAACGATATTGACCTGTCCGGCCTTGAAAGCATCGACCTTGGCCAACTGCTCAAGGTGGACAAAGCCCAATGGCGGGAGGAGGTCAAGGCCATCCGCGCCTACTACGAGGGGCTTGAGCGGCTGCCGGAAGAGCTGAAGGAACAACTAAAACAGTTGGAAGCGCGCCTGGAGTCAACAAACCACTAATGCCTGCCTCCGCGCCCACCCGGCGCGGAGCTTTTCTATCACCAAATCCAAATTAGAAGGGACAACACCATGCGCAGCGTATTCTCCATGAACCAGAATTGGACCTTTCGCCTGGAAGAGGACTTGCAGGGCCAAGTGGAGGCAGTCTGCCTGCCCCACACCATCGCCCTCACACCCGCCATCTCAAGCGGCGGCAGAAACCTGCAGGCGCCCTGCGTGTATGAAAAAACCCTGCGCCTGACAAAGGAGCAGATCGCGGGCAAGGTCTTTGTGCGCTTTGAAGGCGCGATGGGCGAGAGTGCCCTGTCCGTCAACGGGGTGGAGGCAAAGCGCCATTTCTGCGGCTATACGCCGCTGAACTGTGACATCACAGACCTGGTTCACCCGGGCGACAATACCCTCACACTGCGCCTGGACAACCGCGACCAATCAGACCTCCCGCCCGGCAAAAAGCAGGAGGAACTGGACTTCAGCTACGACGGCGGCCTGTACCGGGACGCCTGGCTGACGCTGACAAATCGGCTCTTTATCACCGACGCCTTGCTTGAAGATGAAGTAGCCGGCGGCGGCGTTTTTGTGTGGTATGAAGAGGTCAGTGAGGCGCAGGCCCGGGTGCACGTCAAGGCGCAAACAAAGAACCAGACAGGGGAAGTACAGAAGGCTGTTCTTCGCTGCGCGCTTATCAGCCCCAAGGGCGAACTGGCGGGCGAGGCGGCACAGGCGCTGTCCATCAATCCGGATGAAAAGCAGAACCATGACTTCACCATTGACGTGAAAAAGCCCGAGCTCTGGAGCCCGGACACACCCAACTTGTACAGCCTGCAGGTGCAAATTATTAAGGGGGACAAGCTGGTGGACGAGGTCACCCAAAATATTGGCATCAGAACCTTTGCGTTCACCAGGGACAAGGGCTTGCTCTTAAACGGCGTTTCCATGCGCATGGTCGGCGCCAACTACCACCAGACCTTCCCCTACATCGGCAACGCCATGTCCAACAACCTCCTCCTGCGCGACCTGATGAAGCTCAAGAAATTGGGCATCCAGAACCTGCGCTGCCACTACCCCTATTCCGAGTTCTTCATGGACGCCTGTGACCGCCTGGGCATGAGCGTCATTGTCTCCAACCCCGGCTGGCAGTGGTTTGAGGAGGGCGCCTTTGTGGAGCGCTGCTACCAAAACATGCGCGACATCATCCGCTGGCACCGCAACCACCCCAGCGTGATTATCTGGGAGCCCCTGCCCAATGAAACCACCGTACCCATCTGGTTTCAAAATGAGCTGCTAAACATCGTCCATCAGGAATACCCCTGGGGGGACTGCTACACGGCCTCTGACCACGCGCCGAGTGACATCAACTACCGGGAGTTTGACCCCGGCATGCTGGAGCCCGGGATGGAGGACTACGCGGAAACCGACCTTAAAAAACTGTCGGATAACCCGCTCTGGATTCGTGAATACGGGGATTTTCCCGACAACTGGACGGACCAGAACTGCGCCTGGCGCGTGCCCAGGGGCTTTGGGGATGACGCGATGCTCAAGGCCGTTGAGCGCATGCTGGACATGGACCCCCAAATGCCAACAGGCGGCTACCTCACTATGTTTAACCGCGAGGACATCTGCGGCTTTGGCATTTGGCCAGGCATGGAGCACAATCGCGGCTACCACATCAACCCCTGCTGGGGCGGCTTTTATGATTTGTTCCGCGTGGAGAAGTTCACGGCGGATTTTATAGCCAGCCAGCAGGACAGGGAGCAGGCCGGGGATATCCTCTCCTTTGCCACCTGGTGGACGGAGTTTAGCCGGGATGAGGTGACGGTGTTCTCAAACGCGGAGCGCGTGCGCCTCTACCACGATAATGACTTGGTGGATGAAATCGGCCCAAGCGACCTGCCCATCCCCCACCCGCCCTTTGTGTTCCAAAACGTCCGCAAACGCTTCAAACAGCGCGACCGCAGCACGCTGACCGCCCAGGCCTTGGTCAAGGGCGAGGTCGTCGCCCAGGCCACCTGCCGCTCCCCCGGGGTGCCGGTGAGGCTGGAACTGGAAACGGATGACATGGGCCTGCCCCTCATGGCTGATGGCGCGGACCTGATGCTGGTTCGTTGCAAGATGCTGGACAGGGAAGGCAACATCGTGCCCCTGATGGGCGACCGCCACCCCATCTTCTTTGAAATTCAGGGCGAGGGCGAGATTGTGGGCGGCAATGACATCGGCGCCAACCCGGTCTGCCCGGAAGCCGGCATCGCCTGCGTCCTCATCCGCGCGACCAAGACCCCGGGCGAGATCACCCTGACCGCCCGGATGCACTGGCCGCAAAGAGGCAGCATGGCCATTAAGCCGGATAGCCTGAGGATATCAAGCGTCCAGAACACTAGACCAGGCGTTTAAGCATCTGCCCGGTCTGTTTCCTATACAAAACTATGGGCTGCCGTTTCCGGCAGCCCTTCTGATTGACCGGGGCCGATGACGGCTTACGGTGAGGAGTTGTCAATACAGCCGTTGGGGTCGGTGATGGTGCCAAGCGGTGCGGATACCTGATTGCCGCTTCCATCCACTGTGTTTCCAGTAATGCTGCCGCCGGAGACCGTCATATCACCATTGCTGATGTACACCCCGCCGCCATCTGTCTGCGCGGTATTACCGGTGATGCTGCCGCCGGAGACCGTCATATCTCCAACAGTCCTATACACGCCCCCGCCATATGTGGATGTCTTGTTCCCTTCAATGCTTCCGCCCGACATCTGCACAGTGCCTCCGAAAGCGTAGATTCCGCCGCCTATTAGAGCTTCGTTTCCGCTGACGGTGCCGCCTGTCATGGTCAAATTGCCTGTGCAAATCCCACCGCCCATCATTTCGGCAGTATTATTGGCTATCAGGGCGTCACCGCTGACAAGAATTGAAGGCCGCGAATAAATACCGCCGCCAGATTCCGCGGAGTTGCCAGCAATACTGCCGCCAGAAACCTCTGCAGAACCTGTCGTGAATACACCGCCGCCTACAACAGAATACTTAGAACTATTCTCTATGGAATTATCGGTGATGGCGCCGCCTGTCATGGTGAAAGAACCATCTGTATAAACTCCGCCGCCATTGCCATCCAACGCAGTGTTACCGCTGATTTCGCCGCCGGAAATCAACACATTCCCGCTATCGGCGCATACCCCGCCGCCGCTGGTTTTCGCGATGTTGTTGCTGATTTCGCCGCCCGACACCGTGACCGCCCCGGTTTCGCTGTACACGCCGGCTCCTCTCATGGCAGTGTTGCCGGTAATCAAGGCGTTCCCGCCCACGGTGACCGGGCCGGTTTCGCCAAAGATGCCGCCGCCATAATAACTTGCTTCATTCCCGCTGATTTCACCGCCGGTAATTTCAACCGGCCCGTCGGCGTATACACCGCCGCCATTGCCATCCAATGCCTTGTTCCCGCTGATTTCGCCACCGGTCATCGTGAAGGTACCGGTTACTTCGCTGTCTTCACCCTGCATCACGGCCACACCGCCGCCCCGCCCGGCTTCGTTGCCAGAAACAATGCCGCCTTCCACCGTCACATCGCCGCCTGCGACCACCCCGCCGCCGGCAATGCCGGCGGTGTTGCCGGAAACCACGGCATCCCCGCCCACGCTCACCGAGCCCATATAGGCCGATACACCGCCGCCGACATAGGCGGCGTCGTTTCCGGTGATGCTGCCGCCGGTGATACTGATGTCACCAAACTCCGCATGCACACCCCCGCCTTCATTCGCCTTGTTTCCGCTGATGTCGCCGCTGTTTACAAGGATATCTCCACCGCCGGAATACACGCCGCCGCCAAAACCTTCCTCCGCCGTGTTCCCGGTGATGCTTCCACCGGTGATACTGATGTCCCCCCCGGCATACACGCCGCCACCAATACCGATTGCCGTGTTCCCAACAATGTCGGTATTCTCAAGCGTCAGGTCACCGATCGCCGCGATGGCCCCGCCCAGGTCGGCCTTGTTGTTTTCAAACGCGCTGTCCGTCACCTTCAGGTCACCGTTGACATAGACCGCGCCGCCCATGCCGTCTTCCTGGCTGACCTCATTGAACACACCCGCGTCGCCGTTTACAAACTTCAGGCCTTCAATTTCGGTGGTGCCGCTCACCTTGCTGCCGTCCGCCTTTTCTACCCGGATAGCCTGCTTGCCACTGCCGTCAATCACATACTGCACCCCGTCCGCGCTCTTGATTTTAACCGCGGATTTGAACACTGCCGTCCCCTGTTTCGCGCCACGCTTGAGGTCTGCGCCAATGGTGACCAGGGTCTTCCCCGCCTTCGCCGCCTTTAACAGCTCCGCCCAGGTCTGTATCCCATTAACCGGCTTTGCTGTGGGCTGCGGCACGACCACGGGCTTGTCAGTCGGCTGAGGCTTGGGGGTGCTGGCTTTGGCCATGCGTGTCAGGGTGGACATCACCTTGGCCGCCATTTCATTGGAAGCCGTGTCAGATGCCAACTCATACTTGAACAGCAATACCCTGTCGCTGTACCCGGTCAGGGACACAAAGCCCAATACCCCGCTGTCCGCACTCTCATAGCGAACCAGGCGCAGGTCATTGATGTACACTTCCCTCACGTTTCTCATACCGGAATCAGCGCGGAAGGCTTCCATTACGCCCTCCAGCGTCACACCGGGCAGGATAAGCTCCTCCACTGTGAGGCCAAGGCCCGTCGCCGGGTCTATCGCCGCCATCAGCGCGCCTTCCAAATTGTCCGCCAGCTCCCAGCCTTCAGGCAGGAAGAGTTTTAGAAGATGGTTCTTGAACTTCACCCAGGCGCCTTCATAGTCTGCCTTGACGCTGACACGCTCGGGCTCTTGAGACATCGTTTCCTCTGCCATCGCCACGCCCCGCTGCATTGTCATCAGGCCTGCCAGCATAAAAGCCGCCAGGAGGAGGGCTGCCGCGCGCTTTAGTTTGCCGTTCATATTCATCCTTCTTTCTATGTGCTGCCTCTGTTTTTATGATACCTTGTCACGCCAGGGCTGCTTCCTGCCTGGTTTGCCCATCAGCAAAGAAAATAACAAGAGGCTTCTAAATTCCTTATACGTCCAAGCCCCCCGCCTTGAACATAGCCCTAAGGTACTATTTTTCAGAGACTGAAAGTACCCCCTTTTCATGGCTGATAACATGGAGATCTCCAGGCTGAATCCTTGCCTTTCACCCCGGTTTGACCCGAAAACTGAAACGCTTTCAGATACAAAAACCGGGCTGCCTAAAGGCAGCCCGGTTTGCGGGATTGTTTGCTTATTTCGCGTTGTCGGCGGCCTTCTTCAAGGCCTCCAGGTAGTCGCCCACGGTGATGGAGACAGAGGCTTTCAGCTCCTCCACGTCCGGAACGGCGGTGTGGCTGGCATCGCGCTCATACACGGGGATAGAGAGCACTTCGTCCACGGTCTTGCCCTTGACGTACTCAACAAAGGCGGCAATCTGCTCGTTCCATTCCTTGCCGATGGCGGAGGCTTTCACCATGCCATAAGCCGGGCCTTTTTCAAGCTTGGTCAGCAGCTCAGTGGGCAGGTCAACCGGCTTGCCCTCCAGGGAGAACTGAATCTTGGTCTGCTGCACATCCCAGGTCACGGACACGATTTTGTTTTCACTGTCCAGGACCAGGCTGGCAACCGTGGTGTTCACCTGGGCTGTGCCGGCTTTTTCGGCGGTGGCGTCGGCGACAGAACCAATCTTGGTCACCATGCCCAGGCCGTACTTGTTGCCGCCCTCAGTCTGCACGGCGGCTTCCTTTTCGGCGGTTAAGAGCGCTACCTGCTCGGTCAGTTCGTTGGCCTTGGTTTCCGCTTCAGCCTTGGCGGTGTCCAGCTGGGTCTGGAACTCGGCGGCCTTGGTTTCAGCATCCGCGGTTAACTGAGCCACCTGGGCTTCCAGGTCAGCCTTGGCCTTGAGAGCTTCTTCCAGCGCCGGGTCAGGCTGGCCTTCTTCGGGGGCTTCGGCTGCCGCCTTGGCCGCTTCCTCAGAGGCGGTGAGGGCGGCGGTCAAATCGGCCTTGGACTTCTCCAGGTCCGCGGTCAGCGCGGCCACCTGGGCGCTCAGGTCGGACACCTTCTGGTCGGCTTCGGCCTTGTACTTCTCCACCTCAGCAACACCCTCAGCGGCCTTGGATTCGGCATCGGCCTTCAGCGCTTCCAATTCCTTGGTGACGCTTTCCAATTTGGCGGCGGATTCCTGGGCCTGCAGCTGCGCGCTTGCGCTCAACTGGGTCACCTGGGCTTCCAAATCGGCCTTGGCTTTTAAGGCCTCATCCAGGGTGGAGTTCACCTGGCCTTTTTCGGTCACGGTGGTGTCAATCAGCGCGGTTAATTCCTGGCTCTTGAGGTTGGCTTCACTCAGCTGCGCGTTGGCGGAGAGAAGCTCGTTCTGAGCGGAGGATAACTGGGCCACCAGGGCATCCATTTCAGCCTGGGTGGTGCCGGACTTGGCGCTCATCTCCTCCAGCTGGGTCTTGACCTCGGCCAATTCGCCTTCAACCGTGGCGGCATTGCCAAGTGCGGTATCCAATTGGGTCTGCAGCGCCGCGGCCTTGTCATTGGCGGCGGTCAGCGCGGTGTTGGCCTGGTTCTTCTGACTGACCATGACGCCGATTAAAATGGCGGCAATCAGCACCACAACAGCCAGGATGACGGACATTTTCTTCATGATGTTTCCTCCAGAATTTATTATGGTTTCAGGGTTAAGAGCCGCTCCTCGTCAAAGCCGATGATGATTTGGTTGCCGGAGCGGATGATGGGTGAGCGCAGCAGGCGCGGATTTTCCAGAACATAGTCAATGATGCTCTGGGTTTGGTTGGTGTACGCGACAGGGTGCGATTTTACTTTCATGTCATCCAGGTCCAGAATGCCCCTTGGGGAGGACCCGCGGATGAAGGTTTCCACCTCCCTTTGCCCCAAACGGTGCTTTGATAAATCTACCAATTGATAGGGGATGCGCCGCTCTTTAAAGAAGCGCTCCGCCTTTTGCGTATCAAAATTGCGCTTGTTGAAATAGAGTTGGATGGCCATGTGTCAGGCTTCCAGCTTCTCTAAAAACGGCAGCTTAATCCGGTTCTGCCCGTCTTCCCACAGCCGTTCCAGGTGATAATACTCGCGGGCATCGGGCTTGAAGATATGCACGATGATGTTGGCATAGTCCATGACCACCCAGGCGCCATCCTGCTTGCCTTCCACCCGGCGGGGTTCCAGCCCTTTTTGCGCCATAAACTCATCCAAATGGTCGCACAGCGCGCGCACGGCGATGGCCGTGCGGCCCGTGGCAATGACCAGGAAGTCAGCCAGCACGGTGAGGTGGCCGACGCGAAGCGCCAGGATGTCATCCGCTTTCTTGTCATACAACAACTGGGAAATTTGGGTTACCAGATCGAGATCTTTCATGTAAGTACCCCTTTCCGTGACATTTTTCAGGCCGTGGCCTGCTTCATGCGTTCTTAAAATCTTCCTTCAAGGGAAGGGTTTTGAGCCTGTGCGTTAAATCCTCTATCGCCTCAATGGACAGGATGCTGTTTTGCATGCCCTTGGTTTTGACAAACTCCTGCGTGCCGGCCAAAGAGGTCAGAGCCGAGAGACGCACATCGGTGTCCGCCTGCTCACGGACCACCTGAAGCCCCGGGTATTTGCGGGAGGGCTCAATCGCGTCTGCCACAAAGACAATCAATTCCAGGGGGTGCATCCCCGCGCGCCCGGTGGTGTGGTAGCGGATGGCGTTTAAAATGTGGGTGTCGGAAATGTGGTAGCGCATCTTGGCCACCTGCGCGCCGACCGGGCCATGCAACAGGGCGTTTGAGGACAGGGTGACCGGGTCCTGTGTCAGCCGGGTTTGCCGGGCAATGGTCTGCAGGCGGGCCAATTCCATGTTCTTGGCACAGTCGTGCAGGATGCCGGCGACCGCCGCCTTTTGCATGGGCAGGTCATAGCGCCTGGCCAGGCGCGCCGCCGTGACGCGCACGCCCTTGGAATGGATAAAGCGGCTTGGGGAGACCGCCTGGCTAATCATGCGCTCATAATCCGGTTGATAAAGGCCGTTGGCCGCGATGTACTCGGCCACCTCGGGCTGCAATTTGCCCGGGGCGTCTGACAACAGCCGGATGAGCGCGCGGATGCGCGTGGAGGTAAAATTGACCGGCTCCATGGGCAGGGGCACGGCCTGCGCGCCATGCGCCAACAAAAAATCACACAATTCCCGGGTGTTGTAGCCCGGGGTGGGGTAGACAGCGAAACTGCACAAGCCATAAAGCGCTTCGGCGTTCTTCCAGGTGGGGATGCCGGTGGCCTTGTTGGCGCTGATGATGTAGACAAACTGGGCGTGAGGATATTGCTTTTTCAAGGAAGTCAGCGTATCCACCGCGAAACGGGGCACGTTAGCCATGTCCACGTCGCTGATGCCCAGGTCCTGATTGCCCTGGATGGCCAGGCGGACCATCTCCCGCCGGTGCTCAGGCGCTGCGTCCGCGATGCGGGTAAAGGGCTTGGCCAGGGGTACGAATAACACACGGTCCAGCCTCAGGGCAGCAAGCGCGGTCTGGGCTGCCTTGATATGCCCAAGGTGAACCGGGTCAAAGGTTCCGCAAATGATGCCTATTTTCTGCACATTGAACTCCTTGTGCTATCAACTCTCCAATTTGATTATACACGGAAAACTAAAAATCACAAACTGTCCTTGTGTAACTTCCGGACTGTGCGGCTATACGGGACAAAAGCGCGCCACCCCGGCTGTTGCCGGACGCAGGCGCGCAGTATACCTTGTCTATTCCTATCCTCAAAAGCAGATAGCCGGCTCATCCTTTGTTCCTGGGGTGGCGCTTGGCCAGGCGCTCATTGCCGCGCTTGAAGTTGCCGGTCAATTTAGCCATGTGCAGCTGCGCTTCCTCGTCTGACGCCTGCTCAACACGCAGAAGAAAGGCCAGCGCCTTCTCCCCACTCAGGTTCATCACCACACGGCCCAGCCACAGCACACAGACCTTGTCCTTGGCCTTCTCATAACTAAATTCGTCCATGGGCATCCTTCACCCCCGCGCGTTGTAGACTTTTATCCCTCTCCAATGGGCAGCAGACCGCGCCTCATGGATAAGTAAAAGATACCCGGCAGGATGGCCGTCGTATTCAGTTTTCTATCTCTATCCGGTAACTTACATGAGACCGGTTCCGGTTCTTAATCTCTTATTAGTTCAAACACGTCTGTCAGGCGGTCCGTATCCGGCCGCGGCGGCTGCGCGGGCGGGCGTTGATGCCCCTGTTCCGGTAGCGGCGGCTTCTGCCCGAGGGCAGGTCTGAGGCTTCTATCACGCGCAGGCAGTTCATGGTTTCCCCGCCCTTTTTTATCTTAACAATTTCTTGCATACTAACAATTTCTCCCTGGCACCGTTTGTGCCGGGGTTAGTATAACACAGAACCAACAGTTTATGTGGTCGTTTTGTGGTCGTTTTGTAATAGAATTGTAAAGAATCAAGGACGAAGAAACAAAAATACAGGGAACGGGGAGAAACGGTCCTTTTTTGAAAAAAAGGACCAAAAAACTTTAAAATCTATCCTATATTATGTTAAATGCCGATTAAAGTTTCTTTTGCTCCTTTTCTTTTCAAAGAAAAGGAGGGCCTCTCCGTCTTCTCCCCTATCTTCGTCCACCCCCTGCCTGTACGCAACAAAAAAAGGCCCGAAGGCCTTTTGGTGCTTGTGGTAATGGTGAATTAGACCATTTCGATGAGCACGCGCTCTGAGGCGTCGCCGCGGCGGGGCCCCAGTTTGTAGATGCGGGTGTAACCACCGGCGGCGTTCTTTTCTTCGTTGCGCTTACGGTATTTGGGGCCGTACTCGCGGAAGAGCTTCTCCACCACAGGATGCTTGTTGTCCTTGGTGCGCTCGCGGTATTCGCTGCGGGACTCGTCGTCCTTGCGCAGTTCCTTGACATCATACAGGTAGGCCATCATCAAGCGGCGGGCGTGCAGTTTGCTCGCGGCGTCGTTGACCACATCAATCTTGACGATCTGGCCTTTTTCGTTGTGGTATTCTTTGCTGGCGTTGACGGTCTGATCATGCTCGCGCACGGCCAGGGTGACCATTTTCTCGGCCACGCGGCGGACTTCCTTGGCGCGGGCGAGGCTGGTCTCAATCCGGCCATGCCACAAA
>CAZHPW010000010.1:12773-34024 GCA_964534515.1 uncultured Christensenella sp. | reverse complement strand
TAGTCCTCGCGGATGGAGCGGGCGACCTCCATGGTCAGCCTGTCCTTCCAGCCCAGGGCATCCATGCCGACCAGGCGGACGATTTCCTCCAGTTCGCTCTCTTCCTGGAGAATCTGCAGGGTGCGCTGGCGCAGATTGCCCCATTCCGGGGAGACGTGGTCGGTGAACCATTCAGACAGGTTGTCCATATACAAGGAATAGGACAAGAGCCAGTCAATCGCCGGGAAGTGGCGCTTATACGCCAACTGGGCGCTCAAGCCCCAGAACACTTTGACAATGCGCAAGGTGGCCTGGGAAACGGGTTCTGAGATATCACCTCCGGGAGGGGAAACAGCGCCGATGGCGGACACAGAACCCTGCCTACCGTCATTGCCCAGGCAGATAACTTGGCCCGCGCGCTCGTAGAACTCCGCGATGCGGCTGGACAGGTAGGCGGGGTAGCCTTCCTCGCCCGGCATCTCTTCCAGGCGGCCGCTCATCTCGCGGAGGGCTTCCGCCCAGCGGCTGGTTGAGTCAGCCATAATGGCGACCCGGTAACCCATGTCGCGGAAATATTCAGCGATTGTGATGCCGGTATAGATGGAAGCCTCGCGGGCCGCGACAGGCATGTCAGAGGTATTGGCAATGAGCACAGTGCGCTTCATCAGTGATTCCCCGGTCTTGGGGTCATGCAGTTCCGGGAATTCCTTCAAAACGTCCGTCATTTCGTTGCCGCGCTCACCGCAGCCAACATAGACAATAATGTCGGCATCTGCCCACTTGGCCAACTGATGCTGGACAACGGTCTTGCCGGAGCCAAAGGGTCCCGGAATCGCTGCGACGCCGCCGGAAGCGATTGGGAACAGGGTGTCAATGACTCGCTGCCCGGTTACCATAGGCATTTGCGGGGACAATTTTTCTGCGTAAGGGCGGCCTTTACGGACCGGCCAGCGCTGCAGCATGCTTAAATTGTGCTTCTGGCCGTCATCGCCTTCAAGAACCACGACCACGTCTTCCACCTTGAACTGGCCTTGCTCAATGGAGACAACGGTACCTGAAATACCATAGGGCACCATGATTTTATGGTTAACAACCGCGGTTTCCTGCACCGTACCCAGCACATCACCGGAGGACACCTTATCCCCGGGCTTGGCGACCGGAACAAAATCCCAAAGCCTTTCCCGGTTTAAGGAAGGGAGCTCAATGCCGCGGGTAATGCGGTCACCGGCTTTCTCACGAATGTCCACCAAGGGGCGCTGAATGCCGTCAAATATGGACTCAATCAAGCCAGGCCCAAGCTCCAGGGACAAAGGCGCGCCGGTGGACTCAACCGGTTCACCCGGTCCAAGGCCGCTGGTTTCCTCATATACCTGGATGGACGCGCGGTCCCCGCGCAACTCCAGGATTTCACCGATGAGGCGGTGTTTGCTGACGCGGACAACGTCAAACATCCTCGCAGAGGACATCCCTTCCGCGACAATCAGACTGCCTGCGACTTTTACTATCTTGCCCTGGGCCATGTTTGCTTCCTCGTTTCTGTCAGTGATTGTTCTGGGTTAAGATATCCGCGCCGATTGCCTTGATGACATTCTCGCGGACTTTTTGTTCACCATAGCCATCGCTGCCCTTGATGCCCGGAATCGGGATGACAGCGGTAGACATGGTTTGCTCATATCGGGAAATTGCTTCAGGCGCCAGGCGCGCGGCGGCCTCTGTGATAAAGATGACCGGCGTTCCTTCGCGGCTTAAGCGATGAAGGGCCTGGGTGACCTCTTCTGTTGTGGTGGCTGCGATGGTGACAGCGCCAATGGCCTTAAAAGCCAGGATGGCATCCTCTTCCCCCACAGCGCCCATCTTTAGTTTCTTATCTGCCATAAGCTTCACGCAGCCTCTCTCGGATGGCTTCTTCCGGGAAATCATTCAGCTTACCGGCCATAATGAGGCGGACCGCACCGGCTTCGCGCTCATGCGCAAGCAGCCAACCAGCAAGCACTTCAATGGCATAGGGGTCATTCCGGTATGGCCTGAAAATGGACAGGAGGTAATCATCCGCCAATTTTTCAAGCATCGGAATCAAAGACGCGTCAGATTGGGCTTTTAGCAACGCTAATGAATAGGTGGCGCCATACCCGCGAAACGCCATACCGATGGTTTCCGGCTTCTTCAGAATGGCCGACCATTTAGCCTTGCTGACTGTGCCGCCGGGCAAAATGATGTCCAGAAAATCGCTCTGCGCCTTGCCCATGGCATGAAGCCGTAAATAGGCAACCGCGTTTTTAAAGTCAACCTGCGACATGAAATAACGCCTGACCGCGTCGGACTTGACTGTTTTGAGCTGCAATGCAATCTCGGCATACAAAGCCTGGTCCAGCCTGACATCAATTTCCATTGGGTCCACGTCCAAGGCCAGTCTGCGCTCAAGGAGGGTCAAGGCGTTCCTAAAGGTCTCCGGCAGCTTGCCGTAGCTGTGCTCGGTCACGGCATGTGAGAGCATATCGATTGACAGGGTACCGCAGCCGGACAGGGCTTCGTGTTTGTCGCCCAATACCCTGGCCTTTAACAGCGCCTTCAGGTTTTGAATGTCATACCGTAACAAGAAAAGGTCTGTCAGATTTTGGTCGGGCGTGATGTCCCTTAACACATCGCAGATTCTTTCCATCCGGGAAATGCTCAGGCGCTCAATACCGACCTGTTCGGTATCCTGCCACCCCATTTCAGCAAGCAAGGAAACCGCCTCTTGATAGGAAGACGCGGAAAGAAGCCGCTCAAGCTGAGCATCTCCCAGGGGTTTGTGACTGGCTGCCCTGATACGTCCGACCGCATAGGCAACACTTGACTGCGGCATGAATCTTCTCCTTATGCTTGTTCCGCGGGGAACAAAATGTCCGCGACCACAGATTCCAGTTCTTCGCGCTGGGTTTCCAGAAGCGCTTCAAAAGTGCAGTAAATCTCACTCTTGTTGTCCTTCAGGATGAGCCCGCAAACACCGGGCACACGGTCATTATCCGCTGTGAGCGTACCGGGTTTGTTTTTGGCTTTTAGGCTGTCGTTAACCTCTTTTAGGAACTGCTCAGTAAAAAAGCCGTCATTCACAGCGCCAACAGCCAGGGTCTCATCACCCTTGGCGTAAGCGAGCAGCATGTCTTTCATCCGCTTAGCAACCTGCTTAGAAGGAAGATTGTTCAATTGCTCAATCGCCTTTGTGAAGGCGTCGTCAATCAACTCACGCTTCTTGGAAACCAGGCTCTTGCGCTGCTCCAGGGATGCCATTCGAAGCATCCTGTCTTGAAGCAAATCCCCTTCGCTCTGAGCATCCTGCCTGGTTTTTTCAAGCATCTGCTCCAGGCGTTCAGAAGAGCGCTCCTTGATGGTTGTTGCCCTGTCCTGCGCTTCCTGCATGATTTTCCGAGCGGATTCCTTGGCCTCCGCCCGAATCAAATCAATGATTGGCTGTGTATTGATGTTGCTCATTTTACAGTTTGACAGCGTTGACCATCAGGAAGGAAGCCAGCAGCGCCAAAACGGCGTAGGTTTCAACCATAACGGTCATCGTGATGGCTTTACCGGACATTTCCGGGTGCTGACCAACCATGAGCATGCCGGCGGAAGCAACCTTTGCCTGGTGAATGGCGGACAGCCAGCCTACAACGGCAACCGGCAAAACCGCAACAATCAGCATAATTCCCTGCATCAGATCAACAGGTTTAAGATCCCCGCTCAGCGCGCCAGTGTTTACCAGGATTATAACGCCAATCAGGAAGCCATAAATACCCTGAGTGCCCGGAAGAATCTGAAGAACCATCAGCTTGGAGCTGACTTCAGGATTTTCCGAAGAAACGCCGCCGGAGGTTTGTCCAGCCATGCCAACGCCCTTGGCGGAAGCGTAACCGGCAAGAAGGGTGGAGAAGGCTGCTGCGAAGAATGCCAGAATTTGACCGATGGTAATCATGGGGTGTCCTCCTAAGAAAAATCGTTCTTGGTATAATTTATTCGTGAATCCGCACATAGCGCGGTGCGAAACGGAGTGGGTTGAAGGGCTTTCCCCCTTCTTCGTAGAATTTGCCGAAAAACTCGATGTACTGCAGGCGGCAGGCGTGGACATAAGCACCCAGGATGTTGATGGCGGCATTGAAAAGGTGAGCGCCGACAAAAACGACCGCTCCAATCACAATGCCAATGATACCACCGCCCATAATCATGCCGACCAGCTGGTTGATAACCATACCGATGACGCCGGTTGCCAGACCCATACCAAACAGGCGCATATAGGACAGCAAGTCCGAAATCCAGCTGGTCACACCATAAAGCGCGCCAAGGCCGGAAACCAGACGCTTGATGGGGTTCTTGGACTTATCTCTTCCGGCGGTTAAAAGAATGATACCGGCGCCGGCAATGGCCATCCATTTACCAATGGCCGCTGTCTGCGGCAAAACCAGTAACCCCAGACCGACGACAAGGATGAACCAGCTGACCTGGTCATAAATGGCGCTTGCCCAATCACCTTTTTTAATGTTTTGGGCTGCGCCCAAACCAAGGCCCGCAAAAAGATGAATGGCAC
The DNA here is from genome assembly GCA_964534515.1 of uncultured Christensenella sp. Taxonomy (GTDB): domain Bacteria; phylum Bacillota; class Clostridia; order Christensenellales; family Aristaeellaceae; genus UBA6115. Next base: position 29,487 of record CAZHPW010000010.1, on the reverse strand, counting down.
CAACGCCAATGCACAAAGCCATGACCGGCAAAGAGTCATTGACAGGGTCAAACACCGTGGGCCAGGGGCCAAAACCAAACCAGGTATTGTACAAAGCGCCCCAGAAAACGGTAGCGATGCCGCCGCCGGCCAAAATCCAGAAGATTTTCTTCAAGCCTTCATTGGGCTGCATAATTTTGACCAGAATCGGGATAATCAAGGCCATCATCAAGCCATAGCCGGCGTCAGAGACCATCATGCCAAAGAAGCAGGCAAAGAAGGGCATCATGACTGCAGTGGGGTCAATGGAACCGGGGGTGGGCAAAGCAAAGCCTGTCACCACCGCTTCATACGGCCTGACGAGCGCATTGTTTTGCAAAAGAACAGGCGGCTCTTCCCCCTCCTCGGGATCCGCAATCAGCGTCTGAGAACCGGGGAACTCTTTTTGAATCATATCAGCCAAAGCGGGAGCGGCAGGCTTGGGCACCCAACCGGACAGATAGGTGACAGTGTCTGTGTGCGCAAATTTTTCAAGGGATTTCAGCCGTTGTTTCTTTGCGTTCAGCGTTTCAAACACAACGCGAAGCTGCGGCAAGTGAACCGCGAGGCCCGCAGTCCTCTCCCGCAGACTTTCTTCGTTTTCTTTCAGCTTGAGCAGTTCCTGATTATAATGCTGCTCTTTCTCAAGGACAGTACCGCTGGTCTGCGGCGGAGCAGCATACTGGTAGCCATTCGCTCGCAAATCACTCAGGAAATCCTCCGCGATTTGGCGGTGCACGATGGCCAGAATGTAAACGCTGTCCCGGTCGCTGCCCAACTGTGTAATAACAACAGCGCGCCCAGACCAGTTCTCCGTCACCAGCGGCAGAGATTTCCTGGGGAGATGACCAGTAAGTACTCTGGTTGAGGTGGTGTCCTTGAGTTCATCCAGCCTCAAATCCAGGTTCTGCCAGGGCTTTATTTGTTCCAACTGTTGAATCAACCGGGTCTGAGAGCCCCTGATTTCGCCATTTTCTTTTTCAATTTGTTCAAGTTCGGTGACAACAGCCATGCTCTCTTCAACCTTGGTTTCATCCAGGGCATCAAGGCTGACAGCGGGCAGAGGGGCTATCATGGATTGTTTTTGAGTATCAAATTTTGACAGACGGCTGATGGCCCATTTGACACGGTTTAACCTGTCCTCATTGCGACCGGTACGGCGCTGGTGCCTGGAGTCAGGCGCTTGCTCGTCCACCTCAGTAAACTGCATGCAGCCCGCTTTTTGAAGAAGCTTCAGCAAATTGTCCTCGTCTTTTTTCATGACGAGAACATTCAGTTTTTGCATCTCAACGATGGCCATTTAACACTCCCTCAACAATGGCGTCAACGGCAGTCTGCAGTTTTTCCCGGGACATATTTAAAGAAACAGTGTCCATATCAGACTGCCTGCCTTCATCTTTTTGCAGGCTGGCATTGACTTGATTGCGGCGGTCTTCTAGCAGTTTTTGATACAAGGCGCGGTTCTCAACAGCGGCTTTTCTTTCAGCCTCAGTCGCCTGGGATTCGGCGTTTTTCACCAGCTCATTGGCGCTTTGATGCGCTTCCTTGAGCAGTTCCGCAGCCTTTTTCTCTTCAACTAAAATATCATTCAATACAGTATTTGCCATTTCTACCTCGCCTTTGGTATGTTCTTTACAAACTATACCCTATCTTTGAACAGAATACAACAAAACACACCATGTATACAAGAGTGTATATTCAGATTCACACTTGCGATTAAGCGGCTCACTTGGTATACTGTTTCCACTGTATTGAGACTCGAAAGGAAGAAAGACACAATGTTTGATTGGTTGTTCCCCACCGCCCTGGCAGAAGCCGCCCCCGCCGCCGGCGTCACGGCCATGGATCCCGCAAGCCCCGCAAGCTTGATTTCCATGTTCCTCCCGATGATTTTGATTGTCGGCGTTTTCTATTTCCTGATGATTCGTCCCCAGCGCAAAAAGGACAAGAAGGTCAAGGAAATGCTGGCCAACCTCAAGCCCGGTGACCGCATCTGCACCATCGGCGGCATCTATGGCACCATCAAGGGCCTGCGCGAAGACACCGTTATCTTAAGCGTCGGCAAACAGGACACCGAAATGATTTTGGCCCGCTGGGCCATTCGCAACGTCGAAGAAGTGACCGTTGAAAACGAAGGCGAACTGCTGACCTGATGGTCGGAATAAAATAACAAACCAAAGCGTCCTGATGAATCCGGACGCTTTTTGATAGGAAGGCTTATGGAAAGAATTGATCAAAGGCTGCCTGAGCAGATGCGAAAGGTAAACATCCTGCCCGATTTTGTTTCTACCGCCGATGGCAGCTGCCTCATTTCCTTTGGCGGCACACGGGTGATCGTCACTGCCTCTGTTGAAGACAGCGTCCCTCCGTTCTTGAGGGGCAAGCAACAGGGCTGGTTGACCGCAGAATACGCCATGCTTCCGGCATCCACCGGAAGAAGAAAAAACAGGGATGGGCTGAAGAAAGACGGCCGAGGTGTTGAAATCAGCCGCCTGATTGGCCGCGCGCTTCGCCAGGCGATTGACTTAAATAGGCTGGGTGAGCGCAGCATCACCATTGACTGCGATGTGTTGGAGGCTGATGGCGGCACCAGAACCGCTTCTATCACCGGCGGCTTTGTGGCGCTGTGCCTGGCCGTTGATAAGCTGATAAAGGAAGGGAAGCTGAAGGAGTCCCCCATTCACAAGCAGATTGCCGCCATCAGCTGCGGCGTGGTCAACAAGCAGCCCCTGTTGGATTTGTGCTATGAGGAAGACAGCCAGGCTGACGCGGACATGAACTTTGTGATGGACGACCAGTTTGCCTTGGTGGAAGTGCAGGGCACCGGCGAAGGCAGCTCCTTCCCCAAAAGCGCCTTGCTTGAAATGCTGGACCTTGCACAGAACGGCATTGTAGAACTGATGGCGATGCAAAAAGCCGCCTTGGGCGAGCGGGCTTATGTCATCAAACAAAAACAGACTTTGGTCTTATCCAGTGGGAACGCCCATAAAATCAAAGAACTGCAGTCCATGCTCCAGGACCGCTACCGGGTCATCGGCATGAAAGAAGCGGGATTTGAAGGCGAAGTGGAAGAAACCGAAAGCACCTTTGAAGGGAACGCTATTTTGAAAGCGGAAGCCGTTTGCCGCGCGACCGGGTACCTGACGCTGGCGGATGATTCCGGTCTTGAAGTGGATGCCCTTTCCGGGGAGCCCGGGGTACACAGCGCCAGGTACGCGGGATTGCATGGAGATGACAAGGCCAACAACGACCTGTTGCTGAAGAATATGACCGGCGTTACTAACCGAAGCGCTCGTTTTGTCAGCGTTCTTGCGCTGGCTTCCCCCTTTGGCAAGACCAGAACTTTCAAAGGCACCTGTGAAGGCGTCATCATTCATGTGCCGCGCGGGAATGGCGGCTTTGGTTATGACCCGCTGTTTGAAACTGACGGCGGAAAGACCTTCGCTGAAATGAATGAATCCGAAAAGAACGCCATCAGCCATCGCGCGCGGGCTATGGAAAAACTGCTGGAGGAACTGGGTTGAAATACCTCTTGTTCAGCGATTCCCATGGCCATCACGCGTTCAGGGAAGCCATGTCTAAAGAAGTATTAGATGAAGGCTTGCCGGATGCCGTTTTGTTTGCCGGAGACGCGGGCTTTTCACAAAACCAGATCTTTTTGAATGTGCCGCAGTACACAGTGCGCGGAAACTGTGACTATATCTCCACAGCGGATGATGAAGAACTGATTCCGTTTGGACCCCATCAGATTTATTTGGCACACGGGCATCTCTTGCGGGTCAAGCAAACCCTGGACCTGCTTGCGTCCGCCGCTCGTTCAAGAGACGCCAAAATCGCCGTCTATGGGCACACCCACAGGCAGGGCTTGGATTTGGTCAATAACGTATATTGTGTCAACCCAGGCGCGTTGAAAAACGGCGAGTATGCTCTTTTGACACTCTCAAGTGATGGTAGCATCCGGCCAATCTTCAGAAAAATCAAGTTATAAAATAACCCGGCATCAGCCGGGTTTTCTTAAGCCTTTGGGATAATGGTTCTTTAGAACGCCGTTGCTGGCCTTCCCCCACCCAATGGGCCAGCCTTTAAGGGCTGGCGCAGCAAAGCCCTTTACATTCTCATAGACTGTTAGCGTCTGTCCCAAACGGTATTTATCAATCTCACAGACATCTAAATCAATCATCTGCCTTGGCGTCATGGCGAGCGCGAGCGCGTGGTCGGGTAGGATGGTTTTACCGACACGGCTTGCAAGATGAAGGCCAAAACGCAAAACTGATAAGACATCAAGGCTTGGGCACTGCGAAGGCAAATGGACAAATGTCTCGCCAACCATCCCATTGGCAGACACATCTTCCTTCACCCACTCCCTCAGGTTTTGATTGACTTCCCGGAGTGTTTTCTCTGCCCCATTTTTCCACGAGAAATTCAAGTGTTTCTTTTTTGACAAAGGACTATTCTCTGGTTTTCTTAACAGGGCGACAAAATGCCCTTCACCTTCGATTTTTTGCGGCCATAGACGCAGGATTCCACTTTCGGCTTCAGGCAGTCCTGGTAAATGAAAGCCTTGCAGTAACCAATCAGAATGCTCATCCAAAAACGCCTCAATCACGCCTTCATTCTCAATCTGATTGAAGGTGCAGGTGCTGTAAACCAGGTGACCACCCGGCTTCAACATGACTGATGCCGCTTTTAATATCGCAAGCTGGCGCGTGGCGTTTTTGGTCGGTAAATCATCATGCCAATGGCTGATGACTTCGGGCTCCTTCCTGAACATGCCCTCGCCTGAGCAAGGCGCATCAACCAAAATCTTATCAAAGAAATCAGGAAATGAAATCACCAGCTTCTCCGGTTGATTGGAGGTTACTACGCTGTTGATAACCCCCATTCTTTCCATGTTTCTGCTGAGTTCCCTGGCCCTATTGGTATAAGGGTCATTTGAAACAATCATCCCCTTGCCTTCAAGCAGGCTCGCAATCTGGCTGGATTTGCCGCCTGGCGCGGCGCACAAATCCAGAATAATCTCTCCCGGTTGAACATTCAGCACGCTGACAGCAGCCATGGCACTGGGTTCCTGCAGATAATACTGCCCGGCCCAATGCAGCGGATAAGCACCCGGCTGGCTTTGGGCGTCTAGGTACCAGGCGTTCCTGGACCAGGGCACCGATTTGACAGCCCAGTCAGGAGCAGCAATGCTGCCGCGTCTGCCAGATAAATGCGCGCCACGATGGGGTGGTTGTTCATATGATGCCATAAAGTCAAGAAAATCCCCCTTCAGGAGGGATTTCATGTTCCTAATAAACGCTTCCGGCAGTGGAATTCTCGTCATGGATTGCCCTGGTCCTGGGGCGGCGTTTGGTTTGACTGCTCTTTGTAGTTGTAACCTTGCGGGTAATACGGCTTGTGAAAGGCGTCCTGTTGGTTGACAGGGGGCTGGATGCTGTCAATCGGGCTTTGGTCTTCTTCTGAGGTAAAGAAGGTATCCTTCAAGGATTTTAAGACATTGCCCCTTTGCCTGCGGGCTTCGGTTCTTCTTCGCCTCAGCCCGGTGGCAGACTGTAATTCCTCCGCGTTTTGCGCTGTCCAATTATCTTTGTTGTCAACATCAAACAAAGGCGCGTTGTAGATATCTTGATTTTGAAGATAGGTCTCATTGGTTGTATAGGTCGGGTCCTCGTTGACCGGCTCCTGGACAAGATCCTGATATTGGAACTCAGGCACGCTGTCTTGAACCACCGGCATCTCATTGATGATTGGCTGCCAGGGCAAGTTGGGAACGAAAGCCGGCTCCTCTACCGGTGGGGGCATTGGCTCCTGCTGGTAGTATGGTTCAGGCATTTCCTCAACAGGCGGATAATAAGCGGGCTCGTAGGGCGCAACCGGCTCAAAGTAAACCGGCTCATCCACCAACTCCTGGCGAAGCATGTTTTCATCGTGCTGGTACTCAGGCAGATCCAGCGGCGAATGATCCAAGTCCTCCATGTAACTGCTGGTTTTGCTTAAGTGCCTGCGGTTTGCGCGCATGCGAAGCCGGGTGCTCCACACATAGTAGGGGCGCCAGCGTATCAGCCAAACGAAGAAATCAAAAAATGTTCCTGCCAAAACCAATAGAATCAGGATAGGCAGCCAGAAGCGCTGCAAAAAGCCCATGAAACCGCCGCCATTGTTGGTAATCAGATTCCACAGGTTGTTAAACAAGCTGCGTGTCCAACCCAGCAATAGCGAGAATAAATTATCCGCAATCAGATTCATCAGTCAGCCGTTTGCACGGGCGCAATCTCCACAGTTACATACACCGCGCTTTCACTCATGTACACAACACCGACGGGCTTCTCAACGCGCAGGGCGCGAATCACGGTCTCCGTCATGTCATTGACATCAATCGCGCTTGTCAGGTCAAGCAGACGAATGCTGTCAATGTCCTGCAGATTGCCGGCGATTTGTATTTTGTCCGGGTCGGCCTTGATGGCGGTAATCTGATAGCCATCCCTGACCCGTCCCTTGGTGCTGCCGGTCAGATTGACATCCACCAGCTTGGTGGGATAGATGGATTGCTCAATCAAAATGGTGTCCAGAAGGACATTCTCGCTGGTGACAGAAATCTGATTGCTCTTAATTTCATTCCCGTTAGCGTCCATGAGCTGGAAGGGCACCGCCGTATACTGAACCCCGGCACTTGAATCAATGACGGACAGGTCAATCTTCGTTGTCACCGTGTCAATTTTCTCAACTAATGAGCGCGGCCCTGAAATAATGACGTTGCTGGGGTCAACACTCAAGGAGGCCGAGTAAAAGCCATCAGGAACAACGCCTGATTGAATCACCTTAACCGGAACACGGCGTCTGGTGATGTATTCCTCTACCTTGACTGTCAACTCGTTGGCTGACAGCCAGTTAACCGAGCCGTAGGTGTTGGTAGAAAGGGTCAAGACCGGGATTTTTTGCACACCGGTCGAATTGATGCGGCTGACATCCACACGGACTGAATAATTGGACGCGGCAACTGAATCATAGGCCTTTTGGGGAACATCCACCTTCATTTTGATGGGCTCCAGATGATCCAAGCCCTCAACAACAACCAAGCCGTTCCTCTGCAAGGTATCCGTACCGGTGATAGAAATGGGGACGTTGTCAAAAGTTTTCTCGCGGGTCAGGGTTGCGTCTTCGCTGATGAGCGCGCCCCAGATGGTCAAGGCAATGACCAGGGAAAGCAACTTAATCTTCCAGTTGTGCTTAACCGCTTTGACAACGCGAGAAAACAAGGCTTCAGCGCCAGGGTTGGCGGCGGGCTTTGGCTGTTCATTGCTCATCTTTGCGCTGCACCTTTCCATAGAATTTTTTAGCCTGTTCAATCAGGATGTCCTTGATGGATTTCTTGTCATGCTGATACATTGTGGACAAAATCTTGGTCAGGCTTTCCGCGTCCATATGACGGGTCAATTTGCCTGCCTGCGCCATGGAGATGATGCCCGTTTCCTCTGAAACAATCAGAACAATCGCGTCTGTGCCTTCCGTAACGCCAAGGCCTGCGCGGTGGCGCGTTCCAAGCTCACGGCCCAGGCTGCTGTTTTCACTCAAGGTCAATACACAACCCGCGGCGACGATGCGCTCATCACGGATAATGACTGCGCCGTCATGCAAGGGGGTGTTGGGCTCAAAGATGTTGGCCAGCAGAGGCCCTGAAATTCTGGAATCAATGGTCGTGCCGGTGTCGATAAAGTCTTTAAGACCCGACTTTTGCTCAAACACAATGAGGGCGCCAACCCTGCGGCGTGCCAGGCTGATGACGCTTTGCGTAATTTCAAAGACAATGCGGCTGGCTTCGTCCATGTTGGAAGCAAGATGGCCAACCTTGGTTCTGCGGCCAAACTGCTCAAGAGCGTTTCTTAACTCAGGCTGGAACAGAATCAAAAGGACGATAGCACCATTGTTGATAATGCTGTCAATGAGCCATTTCAAAGCCTGGAAACCCAGAAGATTGGATACCCAGCCGATTAGAATCAACAATAAAAAGCCCTTGAATACCTGACCTGCGCGGGTTTGCTGCGTGATTTGGAACACCTTGTACAGCAAAAAGGCGATAATCAGGATATCCAGGAGATCCTTGAATTGAATACGGTTTGTTATATTCCAGAAAAAGGTCTCGATGCTGACTGAGAGTTGGTTCATCGGCCTTCTTCCTTTCTGATTCGTTATTGGGATTATACAATAAAATGCTTGACTTAGGTAGTCTCTTTTACGGTTTTGTTACAGTTTATTGATAATTGTAAAACAATCACAGATAAATAAACGAAGCATAAGATTGATTACGTACTTAACCAATAAAAGCGTAGCAGGCATATCACTCAGTGCATCACCGCCATACAAAAAGCCACCCATTCGGGTGGCTTTTGGTGCGTTTGCTTACTGGGCAACGGCTTCTTCAACAGGATAGATGCTGACCTTCTTGCGGAGTTTGCCATAGTGCTCAAAGCGCACAAGGCCATCCGTCAGGGCGAACAGGGTATCATCCTTGCCAATTCCGACGTTGGTGCCGGGGTGAATCTTGGTGCCGCGCTGGCGGACTAAGATATTGCCGGCCAGAACAAACTGACCATCGGCGCGCTTGGGCCCTAAGCGTTTGCTTTCGCTGTCACGGCCGTTACGAGTTGAACCCATACCTTTTTTGTGAGCGAACAACTGCAGGTTAAGTTTTAACATGTGGATTCCTCCAAATTTCAAATCTTTTTGTCAATCAGGCTGACGTGTTCGGGGTAAGCTTCCAGCAAATCTTTGGCTCCCCTGAGGAAGGTTTGAAGAATAACTTCAGCGGCAGGGTTTAAATCCTTCTTGTCTGCTTGGGCGATGAGATAGGCGTCTGCCTGTTCCGCTTTGACCTTGATTGCGGCGACCTCTTCAAGCGCGTTGGCGCAAGTTGTCGCCAGGAAGGAGATTGCGGCACACACGATGTCGTTTCCATAGGTACCGGCGCCGGCGTGTCCTTCTACTTCAAACCCTGTGATGGTTCCATGCTCTTTGAGCATGCGGATGACAGTCATCTCAGCCTTTGACGGCAGTGATTTCAACCTGGGTAAACGGTTGGCGATGTCCCTGTTTGCGACGGTAGTTTTTCTTGCTCTTGTACTTGAAGACGACGATTTTCTTGCCTTTGCCATGGCGGACCACTTTGCCGGTCACGCTGGCGCCTGCCACTTCGGGCGTTCCCATGACAACCTCGTCACCGGAGAGCATCAGGACAGGAAAGGTTACTTCGCTGTTCTCTTCAAGGTCCAGTTTCTCGATGTAGATAGTGTCCCCCTCGGACACGCGGTACTGTTTGCCGCCAGTCGCAATAATTGCGTACACTATGCAGCACCTCCAATAATTTACTCGCCGGGTCTTTAGGTATCTTTCAACCAAGAGGCAGCCAAATGGCTTTAGAAGCCTCACCCGAGCGGCCGAAGGTTAATATAACACAGAATCTTTGAAAAGGTCAAGAATTTCCGCAAAACATTTCATTTTTCTTGACCGTTCTTTCAAACAAAGTCCTTAAGTGCTATATTATCCATAATCGGATGATTGCGCAAGCATGAATAGAAGCAAGGAGCAATGTAAAAATGACTGAAGTCGTATTGGATATCAGGCCGGATGAGTGTTTTTCCAGGCACAGTGAAGGCGCCTTTTATCAAATGAGCGATGGCCGCCTGCTCTTTGTGTTTACGAGGTTTTACGCTGACCCGGATGATGACGGCGCCTCTGAATTGGTTTACACACTCTCAGAGGACAAGGGACTAAATTGGAGCGAGATAAAGACCTTGCTGCGCGCTGAGAGCGTCGGAGCGAGGAATGTGATGAGCGTCTCCATGTTGCCCATGAAAAGCGGAGACATCGGCATATTCTACATCGCGAAGATTGAACCCAGCCATTGCCAGATTATGCTGTCCCGATATCGGGAAAGCGACTTGGAGCTGGTTTCACACACAGTTTGCTCGACCAGGGAAGCCCCCAACAATCTGGTGCTGAACAATGACCGGGTCATCCGTCTGTCATGTGGGCGCATCCTTGTTCCCCTGGCTTTTCACAGGCGTGTCATTCATGATAACAAGCCCACTTATGACTCACGCGGTTTGACGGTTCTTTATTTCTCAGATGATGACGGTACAAACTGGCAGGCTATGCCGCAAACCATCCAAGCGCCCTTCGCCGGCAGCATGTCCGGCCTTCAGGAACCGGGCATTGTTGAACTAAAAAACGGGGTCTTGTGGGCTTATCACCGGACGGACAAGTTCTGCCAATATGAGAGTTTCTCCCTGGACACCGGTGAAAATTGGACGACTCCCCAGCCTTCTTTTTTCTCTTCGCCGCTATCCCCCATGCAGGTCAAACGAAACCCCTTCAATGGCGATTTGGTGGCAGTCTGGAACCCGATACCAAACTACAATGGGCGGAACGCCTTGTTTGTCGGCAAGGCCTGGATTGGCGGACGCAACCCCTTTGTAATGGCGCAATCAAAAGATGAAGGAAAGACCTGGAGCGAACCTGTGGTCATAGAAGGCGATAAAAAAAGAGGCTTTTGTTATCCAGCCATCCATTTTGTTGATAAGAACCATATGATACTCGGGTATTGCTCAGGCGGTGAGGAGGACGGCTCCTGCCTCAAGCGCCTCACCATCTCCCGGGTAGAAATTTAGTATTGGCTAATTACTCACTACTTCTTGCTTTCGGAGCGATATTTGGCTCCGTCTGTAAGCAGCACTTTGGCGTGACTTAAGCTGCTAGCGCCCTGGGTATCCAGGTCTCCCAGCATCTTGGCGATTTCTTTGACGCGTTCATCCTCATTAAGCAAGTGAACGCTGGCTTTGGTGCGCATATCCTGCTCTTCCTTGCTCACCAGGAACTGGTTGTTGGCCATGGAAGCCAACTGATGCAGGTGCGTAACGCAGATGACCTGGCGGAAGCGGGCAATGTCCCAGAGCTTTTGCGCGATGACCTGGGCGGTTTTCCCGGACACACCGGTATCAATCTCGTCAAACACCATGGTAGGGATTTCATTTTTCTGGGCTGTCATCGTTTTCATCGCCAGCATGATGCGTGATAATTCACCGCCGCTGGCAATCTTGGACAGGGGCCTGAGTTCTTCCCCCACATTGGCCGAAATCAGCATGCTGACCTTGTCGATACCATCCTGGGCCAACTGCTTGTTATCGGTATCAACCTGAATATAAAAGCGGGTGCCGTTCATGTTGAGTTCGTGCAAGACGCCCTCAATCTTTTTTTCATATTCTCTGGCCAAGTCATATCGGGACTTGCTCAGGGCAAACGCCGCGGTCTTGTATTGTTTTTCACTGTCACTAACCAATTTTTGAAGCTTGTCCATGTCCTCTTCAAGGGTCTCATATTTGGACAGTTCATCTTCAACTTCTTTTAGAACCTTCAGCATGGCCTCGCTGTCCGGGCCATACTTGCGCTGGAGTTTGCGAAGCAGGTCCAGCCGTAATTCCACCTCTTCCAAACGGCTGTCATCCATGCTGATGCCGCGAAGCTGTGTCATCAAATCATGGCTGATTTCTTCAATTTCGTAGTACAGAGAATCCAAACGGGATTGAATGGCCGGAAAATCGGGATGATAGTCCTTGATTTTCTCAAGAAGCAAACTGGACGACCGAATCAATGAACCGGCTGTTTCCTCGCCTGAGGACTCAATCAAGGCACGGTTGACGCCTTCGATGGTTGAAATCATCTTGTCCGCGTTGCGGAGCATGAGCTTTTCCTTCTGAAGCTCCTCCTCCTCGCCTGGCACCAGTTTGGCTGAAGCCAACTCCTTTCGCCGCATCTCCAACAGGTCCATGCGCTCATTGCGCTCCAGGCTGCTCTTTTGCGCTGAAGACAGCATTTTTTTGTGATTGGCATAGGTTTGATAAGCTTCCCTGGTAACATTGAGCAGTTTTTCATGCTCAGCGTCACCCAGCATATCCAGAAAATTCAAATGGGCCTGCTCATGCAGAAGCGATTGATGCTCGTGCTGGCCGTGAATATCGATGAGCTTGGAGGTTAACTCCTGGTAAACAGAATTGGATACAGCCATCCCATTGACACGAAAGACACTTCGGCCTTTTGAAGACAGCTCCCTGGATAGAATCAGTTGCTCCTCATCCGGGGTTACATCCATCTCCTGAAGCAAGTTTAAAACGCCTGAAAGCCCGTCTACCCGGAAGATGCCTTCCACATAGGCTTTGTCACTGCCAACCCTGATGATGTCCTTATCTGTCTTCGCGCCGCATAAAAAATTGACCGCGTCGACAACCAGCGATTTGCCGGCGCCTGTTTCTCCGGTCAATACATGAAGACCGGTGCCAAATTGGATACCGGCCTCTTCAAACAGGGCGATGTTTCGAATCAGGAGTTGTTCAAGCATTTGTTAGCGAAGTATCTCGTTAAATTTCCGAACGACGACGTCGGTATCCTCTTCGTTGTGTACCACGACAAAAATGGTGTTGTCACCGGACAGGGTCCCGACTATCTCGGGCCAGCGCATGCTGTCAATGGCTTCACCGGCCACATTCGCGGAACCGGACAGGGTTTTGACCACAATGATGTTGCCGGCAGGCACAATGGAAATGACCGAATCCACGAACATCCTCACAAAGCGGTCAGACACCGAATGCTCAGCCTGGTCAGCTGTCGCGTATTTATAATCCCCAAGGCCGTTGAGCACCTTTAACAGGCGCATTTCCTTGATGTCACGGGAAACAGTAGCCTGGGTGACATCAAACCCCTGCACCCTCAGTTTTTCAGCAAGCTCTTTCTGGGTCTTGATGTCCTGCTTATCAATCAGGTTGAGGATGGCTGCCTGTCTCGTGCTTTTCATTTGGGGTTACCTCCGTATACATGATTGCTCCATTCCATCTGTTTGATATGAAGCCGTTCTAAAAAACGCTGGGGTTTAAAATAGATGAACCTGGCATTGACCGGGGCGGGGCTAATCAGTATCTCCTGGCTGGAGTCCAGTTCGAAGACCTTTTGACCATCCAGGCTGAGCTGGTACTTGGCGCCTCGATTCTCTCTAACGACCAGTCTGACAGTGCCCTGCGCGGGCAGCACCACGGGGCGCTGGTGCATAATATGCGAGCAGATGGGCGTAATGACCTGGCAGGGCACAAAGGGGGCTACAATCGGCCCGCCCGCGGAAAGGGTGTAACCGGTGGTTCCTGTTGGGGTAGACACCAATACGCCATCCCCATGAATGGTATACACCAATTCATCCTGGTACCAGACCCCCACAACCAAACTGGCAGGGCTTTGCCCCCGGGTCAGCGCGACCTCATTCATCACAAGGCGGTTTAGTCCGTTAAGCTGGCAGGAGAGCATAGCACGCTCATAAACCCGGTGGCGTGAGGCCATCATCTCTTCCAGGGCAAATACCAACTCATCAGGCGAAATCTCAAGCAGGAAGCCGGTATGCCCCATGTTGACGCCCAAGACCGGTATGCTTCCCTTAGCGGCTTCCGGCAGCACACGCAGGAGGGTTCCGTCTCCGCCAAAGCTGACAACCGCATCAGCCTGGTCAGCTATACCGGGCAAATCCATTGCCTTGCCGATTCCGACCAAAGTATGAAGCCAGTCTTCCATGAAGACCTTGCATCCTCTGTTTTCGCATTCAAGGGCGAATTGTTTTACAACAGGGATGGTTTCCGGTTTGCCGGGGTTGGCAAATAGAAAAAAATTGCGCAAGTTCTTCAAAGCCTCCGTTTGATAGAGTATACATTATACAAGCCATTCATGCAACAGTATGCATGCATAAATTATGCACAGATATACTGGTGGGTGTTTTTCAGCCAAATTGTACAAACTGCGCAAAAAAACACAGGCGGTGAGCCTGTGTAAGGTTGCACTAGCCAATGATAAGGACTATCGGTCACTGCTTCCCCGCCAATAGACTGCCGGCTTGGCGTTGAAGGTGTCGCTGGTAATCAGCTTTGGTTGTTCCACGAGAACGCCATTCATGTATTTCTCAAGGTAGGTCTCAATGACCTTGCCTTCAATGGCCTTGTTTTTAAGCTTCTCCTCATCCTTGTACGTTACAATCAGCCCGGTGTTGTCAGTTTCGTACTTCTTCTGCTCAGGCGGCGGAATGGTCTGTACGATTTCAGAACGCAGGCGATAGGTGACATTATCCCCCAGCGACTGACCAAAGACACGGATTTCTGTGACCATCTTCCTGGAATTATTCCGGGAGGGACGGACACGGGCAGACAGGTAGATGTCCCCCGGTGTGTTGTTTTTGAATTGGAAGTCAATGTTTCTGTCCCGGGTCAGGTAAACGGTGGCATCCTGACCCATTTCGGTGTAGTCCACTTTGCCGGAGTGCGGATAACGCTTGACGATGGACAGCCCCGCCGTCACCGCGGCCTGGTACAGCGTGGTGCTGGCCTGGCACACACCGCCGCCCACACCGGTGACCAGGTCTCCGTAAGCGTATTCAAGGGCTTCAGCGAAGCCTGCCGACAGGGTACGCGGACCAACGATGTCGTTGAAGCTGAACACTTCGCCGGGCTTTAAGATTTTGCCGTTGAACCTGGATAGGGACAGGCGGATGTTGTGGTTTCTGTTTGCCGTGGAGGAACTGTCAATGGCTGTGCTGATGCTGGCCCTGAGTTTGACCGATTCTTCCAGCTGCGCTTTTGTGATTTGGGGCTGGAGTATCTCGGGCTTGAGCTCATACTGGCCGGATTGACCGCTCGCGGCAAAGGCCATGATTTCAGCTATTGCCGCTTCCACATTCAGGTTCGCGCCCATTTGCTCAGCTTGAATGACAAAAGGCTCATCCTCATCCGGACGGAATTCTAAAATGGCGGCGTTCATCGGCGCGCTGTTTACATAGGGTGTAATCTGGGCAAAAATCTGCTGGAGTTGGTTATCCTTTAGCTCAGCCTGGGTTGTGTAGGTCTTGTGCGGGTTCATGGACAAGGCGTCAATCGCCGCTTTCTGTGCGTGGATATCGCCGGTGCGGGTTAACGCCCAGGCTTCATTGAGCAGGCTGTACAGCTCATCCTCCGAAACCTCCATGCCCAGCATGCCATAATTGAGCGTGATGAAGTCAAAACCGCGGTAAGTGATGTTCAAATTCCAGCTGTTGACGCGCTCCTGCATGACCTGGCGCAGCTTGCTGTCAGCCTCCTGCGCTCCAAGCCCGCCCAGCGGCACATCATTGATAAAAATATTCGGCCCAAAGATATTCTGGTAGGGCGCGATACTGGCCTTGATTTGGTTGTCCCTGAGGGACTTGACACCCAAATACCCGCCGCCCGCGAGCAGACCGAGTGCTACGATGGCAATCGCGGCTTTTTTGCCGGATGAGCCTTTGCGCTGCGGCTTGCGGTTTTGGTTTCTGGGTGGTTGATTGCCAGGTCTTGGCACAGCGTTTAAACCGGGAGGAGTATTATTGGAATAGGCCATCTGCGGGGGCAAAGAATGAACCGGCGGTTGTTGCTGCGGTTGCGTACCCCCGTTATAAGCCTGATTGTTTACATTGTAGTAAGGTCCTTGATTCATGTGGCTCCCTTTATTTGTTCCCGATGCCGCTTCAGAAGAATCGAAACATCGTCGTGCGCGCTTGTCCACCGATTGAGGATGCAGCCCAGAGGGCCATGCTCATCCGCGGGTCGGTGGAAATCACTGCCACCGGTTACCAGTAAGTCAAGTTCTCTCGCTGTTTGCTCCCACTTTTTGGAAGCCGCGGGTGAATGCTTTGAGTGGTAGGCCTCTATCCCCATCAGCCCCGCGTCTACCATTTGACGGATGGCCTCATCAGACCTGAGTTCCTGCCTGCGAATCAGCTCCGGATGCGCCAACACGGGCACCGCGCCGATTCTTCGGGCCAAGGCAATGACATCCAGGGTTTCAGCACGGGTGCGCTCAATGTACGCAGGTTTCCCAACGCCCAGAAAGCGGTTAAACGCCTCCTGATAGGAGGAAACGTGACCCAGTCTGATGAGGGCATTGGCGATGTGCGGCCGGTTGCAGAAGACGCCTTCGGGTATTTCCAGGTCTTCCATCA
This sequence comes from uncultured Christensenella sp., assembly GCA_964534515.1. Classification (GTDB taxonomy): domain Bacteria; phylum Bacillota; class Clostridia; order Christensenellales; family Aristaeellaceae; genus UBA6115. The sequence continues at coordinate 13,439 of CAZHPW010000010.1, read as the reverse complement.
GGATTGGTATGCCCAGTTCATTCAGCCGCTCAATGATTCGGATGCCGCGGTTCCTGCGCCCCTCATTCATGAGACGAATCAGCTCAGTCAATTCATGCATGCTCTCATCAACAAAGTACAAAAGCACATGAACCTCGTCATGACCGGCAGTGTTCATTTCAACACCGGGGATGAAGGTAAGCCCTAGTTCCTGGCTGGCCTTCCGCGCTTCTGATAAACCAAGCATGGTTTCATGGTCGGTCAGGGCAAAGAGGTTAATGCCAGCCTCTTTAACCTGAAGCGCCAATTCCGCCGGTTGGTACAGCCCATCTGAGGCCGTGCTGTGCATGTGCAAATCCGGCCTGTAAAGAGCATTGGAAGCGTGAGAAAGGCTCATCAGACCTCGCTTAGAACGGGCTGCTCCGGGCTCTCATTCATGAAAGCCAGGAACTCCTCGCGGTTGATGGTTTCCTTTTCCATGAGCAGCTTTGCCAAGCCATGCAGCTTGTCAATGTTGGTGTTTAAGGTATCTAAGGCCACCTGATAGCATTGCGCCAAGAGGTCAGATACCTCATGGTCAATCCTGGTGGCTGTTTCCTCGCTGAAGTCACGGGAATGGCCAAATTCCATGCCGACAAAGATTTCCTGGTCACTGCCCAAATAAACAGTGCCAATCTTGTCGGACAT
>CAZHPW010000010.1:0-12763 GCA_964534515.1 uncultured Christensenella sp. | reverse complement strand
CAGCTTGGTAATCATGGTGCGGATGAGCTCAGTAGAGCGCTTGAGGTCGGACTGGGCGCCAGTGTAAACATCATTCTCAATGATTTTAATGGAGGCGTGTCCGCCCAGCATCATTGAAATCATCTGGAGCATCCGCTCACGGCTCTGCATGTCATATTCTTTTTCAGGCAAAGACAAGGTAAAGCCGCCTGCGTCACCGCGCGGGACAATGGTTACCGTATGCACATCATCACATAGCGGCAGGAAATGGCCGACAACGGCGTGCCCGGCTTCGTGATAAGCGACAATGCGCTTGTCTTCCTCAAGCACCTTGTGGCTCTTCTTTTCAGGGCCCATCTGCACGCGTTCCACCGCTTCAATCAGATGCGCCTGGGTGATTTGCTTGGAGCGATACCGCGCCGCGACAATGGCGCCCTCGTTCATGATGTTTTCAAGGTCAGCGCCCGTGGCAAAGGGCGTGCGTTTGGCGATGTTCTCCAGATTGACATCCTCGGCCAGGGGCTTGCCACGCGCGTGGACTTTCAGGATGGCAACCCGGCCGGCGATGTCAGGGTAGCTGACAGTGACCTGGCGGTCAAAACGGCCCGGCCTTAGCAGGGCAGGGTCCAAAATGTCGCGGCGGTTGGTCGCGGCCATGACGATCACGCCTTCATTGGTCGTAAAGCCATCCATCTCAACCAGCAACTGGTTCAGGGTTTGCTCGCGCTCGTCGTGCCCACCACCAAGGCCTGCGCCGCGGTGACGGCCAACGGCGTCAATCTCGTCGATGAAGACGATGCTGGGCGCCATGCGTTTGGCCTGCTCAAACAGGTCACGCACGCGGCTGGCACCGACGCCGACAAACATTTCCACAAAGTTGGAACCGCTGATGGAGAAGAACGGCACCTTCGCTTCGCCGGCCACGGCTTTGGCGAGCAGGGTCTTACCGGTACCGGGAGGTCCGACAAGCAGAACACCCTTGGGAATGCGCGCGCCTAGTTCCAAATAGTTCTTGGGGTTTTTGAGGAAGTCCACGATCTCCTTGAGTTCGTCCTTCTCCTCATCAGCGCCTGCGACGTCAGCGAAAGTAATTCTGTTCTTGGTCGGGTCCACCATGTTGGCGGAACTCTTGCCAAAGTTTAATACCTTGCCGCTGCCGCCGGTCTGCTGTCGCATGATAAAGACCCAGAAGAGCATGACCAGGCCCATGGTCAGCAGATAAGGCAGCATTTCCATGTACCAGGGGGTCACAATGGGCGGCAGGTAATCAATGGTAAAACTCAGGTCATTGACGCTGACCTGCTCCAATGGAACATTGTTCTTGCTCGCGTGCATGGTACGAACTGTGTCAATAAAATCAGGCCCGATGGTGGTTTCAAAATCAAACCGGGCGGGATAATCAGCGCGCGCGATGGCGGAACTCTTGTTTAAGCCTATGAGCGATATGCCTCTGATGGAAACACGGTCCACCGTGTTTTGCTCAATTTTCTGCAATAATTCGGGGTAGGTAATGCGGTTGACGGGCATTTTCAAGCTGTCCGAAATCAGGAACGCCAGCAGCATGAAGGCCGCAACCATGATAATGTAGCCAAACGGGCCACGGGATTTTCGCAAAAGTGTGTCCTCCTCTTTGCTCAGTCGGTATAGATTATACCACGCAATTCAGTATGTTTGCCCAAATCAGGCTTCTTCACTATATACCCGGGGATGAAGAACGGCTACAAAGGGCAGATTGCGGTATTTTTCCTGATAGTCCAGCCCGTAACCCACAACAAACTCATTGGGAATCAGGAAGCAGGCGTAATCGACCTCCAGGTTGGTCTTCCTGCGCTCGGGTTTATCAAGCAGGGTTGCCAGGCGCACAGAGCGTGCGCCTCGCTCATGCAGTACCTTTTTTATATAGGAAAGCGTCAAACCGCTGTCCACAATATCCTCAATGACCAGGACATCCTTGTTGAGCACGTCATGGTCAAGGTCTTTTAAAATGCGGACGACGCCGGAGGTCTTGGTGCTGTTTCCGTAGCTGGAGATGGCCATAAAATCAATCGTCAGCGGCAAATCCACCTGGCGCAGCAAATCGGAAAAGAAAAGAGCCGCGCCTTTTAGGATGCATACAAAAACGGGGCTTTTGTCCCTGAATTCCTCAGTCAATTGAGCCCCCAGTTTTGCGACCGCTTCCTGGATTTGCTCCTGGGTAATCAAGACATGATCCAAATCCTTGTTAAATGTCTCTTCAAACATGGTACTCCCCCGCCTCCATCACATCTATTTCATCAGGCAGTCTATCCCTAAACTGCAGTCTGACCACTTTATCCAGGGTATCATGAACCACCGCTTCCCTTGAAATGCCATGTCCCGGCACCCACAGCACCTGGTTATCTTTAGCGAAAACCGGCCAGAAGGGCCTGAAAGGAACATCAATCCCACGGGAACTAAAGTACTTGCCAATGCTTTGTGAACCGTTCATGCCTTTGGGGTTGATGACATCGTCCTTCCGCGGCATGCGTATCAGCGCTCCCGCAATGGCATCTTCAAGCAGCACCTGCTCATGCCGGCCATCACCATACCCTGAGCCGCCCTGGATATGAGCCGGCTGTGACCAGGGAACAGTCATTAATTTTACATCATCAGCCCAAATATGCAAGCGCCGGTTTGATTTTATGGCATAGATGGTATCGCTGAGCGCGATTTTACTTTGCTTTTTATCTTGGATAAAGTTCTGCAGTTGCCCGGTTTGTTCAAAATTGAAAGTGATTCCATGTTGTAAGCCCAAACGTCGCGCGATGCGGCGCTTCATGGCCAGGTGCAAGTTGTTGAAGGCCAGCAAATCGATAAAGCAAAAAGGCTTGTTAAACTTCCCGTATTTTGACAGCCAATCAGTTTCCAACGATTGAAGATAATCATTATCTTTTTCAGCAATGTCCGCAGTCTGCGTCAGGCGCAGTTCAACACCGCTTTGTATTCTCTCAAGAACAGGAAGCACTTCATGGCGCAATAGGTTTCTTGTGAACCTTGTGTCCCTGTTGCTCTCGTCCTCAACCCAGGATAGGTTTCTTGCCTTTAAATAGCCAATCAATGATGATTTGGCGACCTTCAATAAAGGGCGCCACAAGGGCGGCGCGTATTCAGCCATCCCGGACAAACCTTGAAGGCCACAGCCGCTCATCAAATGCATGAGCAAGGTTTCAGCCTGGTCACCGGCGTGGTGGGCAAGCGCGATGACATCGGCATTGATTTCATTCATCGTGTCATACAAAGCGGCATAGCGGGCTGCCCGGGCCGCAGCCTCAAGATTGCCGGTACATGGAACATCAACTTTTCTAATGATTAATGGAACAGCCAAAGAATCTGCGATATTCTGAGCATACTTCTCTTCCTGCTCAGAAGCGCTCCTCAAGCCATGGTTGATGTGTACGGCGGAGAGTGAATAGCCATATTCATCTTTCAAGTCATTCAGGATATGGAGCAAAGCACAGGAATCAGCCCCGGCGGAAAACGCGACAAGTAGATGCTTTTTTGCAGGGAGCGTTTCAAGCGCCCTGCGAACTTGGTTCAGCGGTTCCATCATCTTGTCCATGCACAATATATTATGTGAAAACCACCTGGGTGGCAAGGCAAACCGCCCCCTTCCCCAAGCATTCACAATTTGTTTACATCAAATGTTTGACCTTCTTTGACCTTTATGTTAAGATAAGTCTGTCAGAAAGATGACGCCAAGATTTATCAATTTTAGGAGGAAAAGATATGTTTACAATGGTACCTTATCGCCGCTACTTGCAGAGGCCTTCAAGTCCTTTTGAAGCCATGCTCAAGGATCCTTTTTTCCGCCCCTTCTTCAACGGCTCCGACAGAATGCTGGAAAGCTCCTTCAGGGTGGATATTCGTGAAACGGAAAGCGCTTACACCATTGAAGCCGAGATGCCCGGATTGAACGAAGAGCAAATCAAGCTTGAGGTTGACAACGACGTCTTGACCATCAGCGCGGACTATGAGTCTGAAAACAACCAGGAAGAAAATGGGATGACTTATTCCGAGCGCCGCAGCGGTCACATGGAACGCAGCTTTAACCTGGATGGCATTGAGCAGAACGACATTTCCGCCAATTACAAGAACGGTCTTTTGTACGTGAACCTTCCCAAGGCGAAAGCTGAGGAGAAAACAGTTCGCAGGATTCCGATTCTAAGCGAAAGCAACAAGATCGAGGAATAATACCTGTTACTTTTACAGGACGGACCGAAAGGTCTGTTTTTTGATTTACCCATCATGGCTTGACGCAATGGTTGACGACCCATAAAATGAACATAACCCAAAAGGAGGAATGAGCCATGATTAAGATGATGGAGCGGTGGCTGCACCAATATCGCATCCCGCCTTTTTTTCAATATCTCGTTTTCGCGATGGCCGGTGTTTACCTGTTGGACCTGTTTTTCCCGGCGTTTTACCTCTTCTATCGGATGGCTTTCATCAGGGACGCCATCTTCCGGGGTGAAGTATGGCGGCTATTTACCTTTTTGTTGCTGCCGCCTTCCGGCAACATCCTTCAGGCAGCGTTGACCTTATACTTTTACTACTTTGTCGGCACCGCGCTGGAAGGGCGCTGGGGGCCCAGAAGATTCCTGGTATACTATGCGATTGGCGCACTGTGCGCCATTCTTTCAGGCCTCATCACCGGGTACAGCACCAATGTTTACATCAACCTGTCCCTCTTCTTCGCCTTTGCTATTCAGTATCCTGACTTTCAGCTGCTTCTCTTCTTTATTTTGCCCATCAAGGTCAAGTGGCTGGCTTTGCTCAACGCGCTTTTGTACCTCTATTCCTTTGTTACCGGCGGCTGGCCCGAGCGCATTGCCCTGCTCTTTAGCCTGGTCAACCTTTTCCTGTTCTTTGGCGGGGATATTTATAACCAGATTTCTGGCGGAATCAGGCAATGGAAACGCAGACAGGCTTTCAAAAGCAACTCCAGATAGGAAGCTGATAGATGCAGAAAACACCGCCATGAGCGGTGTTTTCTTATTGAAAGTGAGCGCAGACTGTAAGCCGAGTTCTGTCTTGAATGGTCATCTATCTACGCAGCCAGTCACCAGACTGCTTGAGCGATGGTCGGAAGCGGAACGGGCCATTCATATGCCTCCGGTTATCTTGCACCAGGTGGGGTTTACATGACGGGTCAGTCGCCAGCCCGCCGGTGCGCTCTTACCGCACCTTTCCACCCTTACCGATTGCTCGGCGGTATCTCTCTGTTGCACTTGCCTTGGAGTCGCCTCCACCAGCCGTTAGCTGGCACCCTGCCCTGTGGTGCTCGGACTTTCCTCATGCCTTGCGGCACGCGACCATCCATCTGCCTCACCAATCAACTTAACCGATAATGAGCCTCCCGCAGGTTTCGCATTCCACTTGCTTACCGGAGCGGATGGAAGCCAGCACTGAGGAAGGGAAACCCATGTTGCAGCCGCCGCACTGACCGTTGATAAGCTTTGCCATGGGCGGGGTGCAATGCTGCTTGATGGTGTTGTAGCGAGCCAGATAGGCAGGCTCAATACCCTTCTTCTTTTCTTCGGCCACCGCACGCATCTGGTCTAAAACCTCGGATTTTTCCTTGTATTCCTGGTCATACTCCACACGCAATTGGTCAAACTCTTCCTTGGATTTGATTGCGCGCAGCTTGATGTCGCGCTGACGGCGGTCACGGTCTGACGCGTTCTTACGGACGCGGCGGACTTCCGAGTCAAAATCATTCAGGGTTGTGAACAATTGCTCAGCCTCGGCGATAAAAACACCCATTTCCTGGCTGTTGGTCGCCGGTTCATCCTGGATTCTTTTTTGAAGGGATTTCAATTGCTCATCAGCCAGCGCGATGGCCTCCTTGAGCGCGTCCATGCGATCTGTCATCGCGGCGATTTCGCCCTCAAGGGTTTTCAGGCTTTCCTGCTGGTCGCGGATGTAATCGCGCAATTTCAGCAGTTTTTGCCTTTTGGGCGACTGCTTGATGGCATGAGCGAGGGCATCCGCTTCGGTATCAGCCAATTGATACTCCCAAAGCATGTCTAATTGTGTCATTCTTACCTCCCCACAGGTCTACTGAAGCCGGTAGGGTACACTCCTGCTCACATGAACCTGTAAATTATATTTTAACCCATCTGCCATGTTTTGTAAACCAAGCGCCAGGGGCTTGAGCATCGGCGCTTCCGTCGCAAAATGACCGCCGTCATATAAGAGGATACCGGCTTCATTGGCCTCCACTGCGTGGTGGTGACGGACTTCCCCTGTCAGGAAGGCCTGGGCGCCTGCTTTTTTCGCCTCCAAATAGCCTTCGCTGTAAGAGCCTCCGACGATACCCAGCGTTGTAATCGGCTTGTCCGTCCTTCCGTATTGCCTGGCCGGTACCGAGAGATGCGTCGCAATCAGGGTGTTCAATTCCCGGTCTGTCATCTCATTCTCCAATTCGCCCAGGAACAGATAGGGTGAAGCTTGGCGGATATTTTTCAGCTTCATCAGTCTCGCCGCGGCCGCGCTTCCGGAATAGAGCGGAGATTGGTCCAGATTGGTGTGCGCGGAAATCAGGGAGATGCGATGCTTCAATAGCCCAGCGACAAGCTTTGGAACGTGCGCGGTCAGAACAAGGTTTTTAAGCGGTGAGAAAATCAAGGGATGATGGGAAACAATCGCTTCAGCCTTTAATTCAACCGCTTCCCTGATGACTTCCTCAGTCACATCCAAAGCCAGTAAGACAGAAGTAACCTTCTGCTCTGGTTCACCTACCTGAAAGCCGGAATTATCAAATTCCTCCTGGCTGTCAAAAGGGGCGACGCTGTCAATCCATTGGTAGATGGCTTGCGCTGTCAGGTGATTGTTCATCCAGTTCCTCCTTGAGCATTCTGCGATAGTTCTCTCCCCTGTCCCCTTGCCAGTTCTGTGAAATCGACATTTGCCAGGTTAGATAGTCTTTTACTTTCGCGGTTTTTGTGTCCTTCAAGTTAAAACCCAGTTCGCGCTGGCGCGGCGTCAGCTCTTGTTCACCGGGCACAGCCGTGATGACCCGGTAAAAGCGTCCTGAGGCTTTGACCAATTGCTCCTGCTCAATCCGATACCCGCGGGCCTGCAGCGCGTCCCTGACCAAGGGCAATTCGGTGTGCGCGCTAAGGATTAGTTTCGCGCCGTTTAGTTCCACTGGTTGGTTCAGAATTTCTGACACCAGACCGCCGCCCATACCGGCGATGATAATGACCTCTGGCTGCTCGCCTTCAATGGCGTAAAGGCCATCCTCTCCCCTGATATGAGCCTTATCCAGCACATCGTACTGGATGAACAAATCCCGCGCTTTGTCGCGGGATTGTTTGCTGATGTCACTGACTATCATGTTCTCAACCTGACCTTTGGCCAGAAGCCAACAGGACAGCTTGCCGTGGTCAGCGCCGATGTCAGCCGCAAGCCTGCAGGATGGAACCTCATCAGCGATGACGCTGAGCCGTTCATCCAGACGCGGCAGCCAGGTAAATGAATCTGCCATCAGTCCAGAAAATCCTTTAGTTTTTTGCTGCGGCTGGGATGGCGAAGCTTTCTGAGGGCCTTGGCTTCAATCTGACGGATGCGCTCACGGGTCACCATGAACTCTTTGCCGACTTCCTCCAGGGTACGCGGGTTGCCGTCATCAAGGCCAAACCTGAGGCGCAAAACCTTCGCTTCCCTGGCAGTCAGTGAATCCAGTACATCCCAGAGCAATTCCTTCATCAGGGCGTTGGAAGCGGCGTCAGCGGGCGCCGGCGCGTCCTCATCCTGGATGAAGTCGCCCAGGTGGCTGTCTTCCTCTTCGCCGATAGGCGTTTCAAGGGAAACAGGCTCCTGCGCGATTTTGATGATTTCACGAACCTTGCTCTCGGTGATGCCCATGGACTTCGCGATTTCTTCCGGCGTGGGCTCACGGCCCAACTCCTGGAGCAACTGCCTGGAAATACGAATCAGCTTGTTGATGGTTTCCACCATGTGCACGGGGATGCGGATGGTACGTGCCTGGTCCGCAATCGCGCGGGTAATGGCCTGGCGAATCCACCAGGTGGCATAGGTGGAGAACTTGAAGCCTTTTCTAAAATCAAACTTCTCAACCGCTTTAATCAGGCCCAGATTGCCTTCCTGAATCAGGTCCAAGAAGAGCATGCCGCGGCCGACGTAGCGCTTGGCAATGGAGACCACCAGGCGAAGGTTGGCTTCGGCCAGCTGATGCTTGGCTGTTTCATCGCCCGCTTCCATTCGTTTTGCGAGCTCAACCTCTTCCTCAGCTGTCAAAAGCGGCACCTTGCCGATTTCTTTGAGATACATGCGGACAGGGTCATCAATGTTGACCGCTTCTGGAATGGAGAGGTCAATTTCTTCCTCTTCCTCCTCGTCCTTGGGGGTGTCGTTGTCTGTTTCACCGTCCTTGGTAACAGTCACACCCATGGTTTCCAGCCTGTCAAGCACCGATTCAAACTGCTCCGGGTCGATGTCAATCATCGACAAGGAGTTAACAATCTCTTCTGAGCTGATAACCCCTTTCAATTTCGCAGTCTCAAAAAACTCGGCGAGTTTTGCCTGCTGCTTTGCGTCTAACTTGAAGTCCAAGGGTGCACTTCCTTTCTTAAGGCCAATTACGGGTCATTTTTTAAGTTCCGCCTGCAAGGTGGTAATCAACTGCAGGGTCATCGCTTTTTGTTCGCCTTCCTGATGCTTGATATCCTCAATCAATTGTTTGATACGGTTTTCAAGCTTCAGGTGACGGATTTTCTTTAAGCAGTCCTCTGCCGCGCTCAGCGTCCCATCTCTATCCAGGTCAGGGAAACGGTTGAACAACTCGCCGGCCATAGCCCTGCTTTGCTCATCCGGCAGCGCTTCCATAATGACTGCCGGCTTTTGGCCGGATATCAGGGCTTTGGCAATGGCTCTTAATTGCTCATCCTCAAAGTCATCCGCCTTGACCAGGTCCGGGGGCAGTTTGCCGGTCGCCAGGAGGGCTGCCAGGGTAAACTCCGATGGGTCAAACCGCGCTGCCTGGCGGGCTTGTTTTCTTAAAACCGGTTGCTCCGGCAAAAGGACATCCTGTCCGGTTTTCCCGCTCCGCATCTGCTGGAGAAGCACGTCTTTCTCAATCCCGGTTTTCAATGCTATCTTACCCAGATAGTAATCAAGTTCAACCGGCTCCTTGATGATTTGAAGCAGTTTGCAGGCTTCTTTGGCGTACTCACGCTTTTGGTCATCCATGGCAAAGTCATACTGCAATTCCAGCCGGTAGAGCTTAAAGGCCATACCCTGCATGGGTTTTAAGTTCTTAAATCCCTCAGCGCCATCCCTGTGCAGATAATCATCCGGGTCTAGCCCATCCGGAAAACGCACCACCTGGGACGGGATGCCTTCCTGCTGGAGAATGTCCAGCGCGCGCAGGCTGGCCATTTGGCCCGCTTCATCCCCGTCATAGGCAATCCAGATTTCAGGGGCATAGTTCTTGATGAGCCGCGCTTGCTCATTGGTCAAGGCTGTGCCAAGGGTGGCAATCGCGTTGCCAAAGCCGTGTTGGGACAGGGTGATGACATCCAGGTAACCTTCAACCAGGAAGAGCTGCCTGAGATTCCTTAATTTCTTGAGCAAATTGATGCCATAGACATTGTAGCGCTTGTTGAAAACCAGGCTGTCTGACGTGTTCAGGTACTTGGGCTGGGCTGAGCCCATGGCCCTCGCGCCAAAGCCTATGGTCTGGCCATAGCGGTTGATGATAGGAAACATGACACGGTCGCGGAAGACATCGTACTTGGTGTTTTCCTTGACTGTAATCAAGGCCGCCTGCTGCATTTCCTCCAGAGTAAAGCCCTTTGCGGTTAAGTGGTTGAGCAGGCTGTCCCATTCATCCGGGCTCACGCCCAGGCCAAAACGCCTGATGACCGCGTCATCCAGACCACGCTTGTGCAGATAATCCAGCGCTTTGCTGTTTTCCGGAAGCCACAGCTGCTCATGATAAAAGATGGCGGCTTCACGGTTGGCGTCATACAATCTCTCGCGTAGGTTTCTGCGCTGCTCTTCCAGGGGGTCTTCCTCCATCACCGGAGGCGGCGGGACATTGAATTGCTTGGCCAGGTGAAGCAGGGCTTCAGGGTAGGACAGCTTTTCCATCTCCATGACAAACTGGGCGATGTTGCCGCTGGCTTTGCAGCCAAAGCAGTAGTACAGGTTTAATTCTGGGTTGACGGAGAAGGAAGCGGTTTTTTCATTGTGGAAAGGGCAAAGCCCCCAGTGCCTTCTCCCCTTTTTCTGCAAGGGAACATAGCCGGTTACGACATCAACGATGTTGGAGGCGGCATAAACCTGGTCAACCCAGGACGCGGGAAAACGGGGAGCCAAGTTTGAACACCACCTTTCTATATTAGAGAATCGAGAAAGCCTCCGGCATAAACAGTTGGCGGAAAAGACGAATGGCGTAGCGGTCGGTCATGGACGCGATAAAGTCCGTCACCGCCCGGGAAACGCCTTCTTCCTCGGCAATCTGGCGGAATTCCTGCGGCATCTTGTCAGGAGAGGCGGCAAAATACTCAAAAATGCGCTTTAGGATAAAATCGCATTTTTCTTCTTCATCGCTGCGCCAGGAATCCTGATATACATTCTTGAACAGGAAGGTGCGCAGAGTATCTGTCGCCTGCTGGACAGTCTCGCTGCTGGTCAGCGTGTCCTTGTCCGTGCTGTTCTTAATCAGGTCGGCAATCATGGTGTGAATGCGCTCGCCATGGGAGAAGCCAAGCACTTCCAGGGCATCCTTGGGCAATTGATCCTGATTGATGATGCCGGCCCTGATGGCGTCGTCAATATCGTGGTTGATGTAGGCGATGCGGTCGGATTTGGCAACCACCATGCCCTCCAGGGAGGCGGCTTTCAAGTTGCCGGAGTGGTTGATGATACCGTTTCTGACCTCCCAGGTCAGGTTCAAGCCCTGCTTGCCCTCCAGTTTGTCCACCATGCGCAAACTCTGCATGTAATGCTTAAACCCGCCTTCATGCAGCTCATTGAGGGTGCGCTCACCGATATGACCAAAGGGGGTGTGTCCCAGGTCATGCGCCAGCGCGATGGCTTCCGTGAGATCTTCGTTTAACCGCAATCCCCGCGCGATGGTCCTGGCAACCTGAGCGACTTCCAAGGTGTGGGTCAGGCGTGTCCTGTAGTGGTCGCCTTCAGGCGCCAGGAAAACCTGGGTCTTGAACTGCAACCTTCTAAAGCCCTTGGAATGAATGATTCTGTCACGGTCACGCTGGAACTCCGTGCGCATGTCATCCGGGCTGATGGGGCGCTGCCGGCCTCTGGTTTGGGCGCTTTTGGCAGCGTATTGGGATAGGTTATCAAACTCCGCCTTTTCAAGCACTTCCTTGATTGTCACGCAGTTTTCCTCCACCTATCAAGATACGTTAATCATACCCAGTTTCATACAACACAAACACAACGCTCACAAAAACATAGGTACCATCTGCTTAAATGATACCCATTTGTCTGCTTCAAAAAGTATTTCAATTATAATTAATTAGTTTTCGTACAAACCGGAAATGAATCAATCATCCAGGTCAATGCCTGTCTGCGCTTTCAGCCATGCCTTTTCCTTGTCACTCAGGCGGGCTTTTTTGAGCAAATCAGGTCGGCGCTGTGCGGTAACCAACAGACGCTGCTCCCGACGCCATTTCTCAATTTCCGCGTGGTTGCCATTAAGCAAGACTTCAGGCACCACCATGCCCTCAAACTCCCTCGGCCGGGTGTAGTGAGGGTATTCCAGCAAATAGTCATCCGTGAAGCTCTCTTCCTCTGCGCTGTCGCTGTCGCCAAGGACACCCTCTTTAAGGCGGGCAACACAGTCTAAAAGTACCATCGCCGGCAGCTCACCGCCGGTTAAGACATAGTCACCGATGGAAACCTCAAGGTCAATGTATCGCTCAATGACACGCTCGTCTACCCCTTCGTAATGACCGCAGAGCAGCATCAGGTTGTCCTGCTGCGCTAAATCATTGGCCAACTGTTGGGTCAATGGCACTCCTCTTGGGCTTAAGAGGATGCGCAAACCTTGGTAGGGGTCTGGCGCGACAGCCTTGATGGCGTCCGCGATAGGCTGGGCGGTCATGAGCATGCCGGCGCCGCCGCCGTAGGGGTAATCATCCGTGTTCCTGTGCTTTGAAGCGGAGAATTCCCGGATATCAGAAACCCTTATGTCCAGCAGCCCGGCTTTGACTGCGCGGGAAATCATGCTGTAATCCAGGGCTTGAAACATCTCGGGAAAAATGGTCAGGATTTCAATCTTCAAAGACCGAAACCTCCCACAGCCTGTCTTCCTCAGCCAGAATGACCTTGTTGTCAACGTCAACAGACAGGACGACGTGCTTCAGCGCAGGTACCAAAAGCCTGCCCTTGGGCGTTTGAACAACATAGACATCATTGGCGCCGGGCTGCAAAACATCCTTGACAGTGCCGATAAGTTTGCCACCTGTGGTCTTAAGCTCACAGCCGATGATGTCCGTGATGAAGTTTTCAAACTCACCAAGTTCCACCGCGTCCTCACGCTTTACATACAGCATCAGGTTGCGTCTTTTTTCCGCTTCTTCAACTGTTTTGTCTTCCCCCAGGTTTAGGTAAACGAAACCGGAGCGAACGGAAACCTGCGATACTGCCAATGAAAGCAGCTTGTTTCCTGATTGGACAAAAATAGATGACAACGCAGAAAAACGACCGGGGTCATCTGTATCCGGTCGGATTTTGACTTGTCCCAAAAGGCCTTGCGGCCGGAGGACCTGTC
>CAZHPW010000009.1:0-35508 GCA_964534515.1 uncultured Christensenella sp. | reverse complement strand
AGCGTGTTGCTTGATTGCTTGGCAGCGTAAAGGGCTGTTATTCAGGGGACACTATTTTAACTTCAACGGTGAAACCATCGCCACCAAGGAGGTCGCCCCGAACGCTCAGGTTAATGACGACAATGTCAACTACCTGATTACCGAATCGGGTAGCACTTTTGGCCACTGGTCCTTAACGCCCGGTGGCAGCGCTTACAACTTCAATACGCTCATCACCGCGGACACCACCCTGTACCTGGTGACCAAGGCAGCCCACAGGGTCACCTTTGATACCCAGGGCGGTAGCGGTCTGCTGCCTTTGTATGTCAGCAACAACATGAGCGTCGCCAAGCCCAACCCAGACCCTCAGAAAGCGGGATATACTTTAGCGCATTGGTCTTTGACGCCTAATGGAGCGGCTTATAATTTCGCGACACCCGTGACCACACCCATGACCCTTTACGCGGTCTGGACGGCCAACACCAACACGCCCTACACCATCGTGTATCACATTGAAAACGCGAACGATACCAACTACACCTTTGAAAGCGCGCGCACCCGGACCGGCACCACGGACAGCACCGTGGTTTTGTACAACACCGATTCCGGGTATTCCACCAGCAATATCAAGGCTGATTACCGTAATTACTTCCGGTTCGGCTCCTATGACACCGGCATCACCATCAAGGGCGATGGTTCCACGGTGGTTAATGTCTACTTCCTGAGGAATTCTTATGAAATAGAAATGATTTTCTCAAGGGTCGAAAATGGTAACAGGCAGATCAATGTATACTATATTGCTTGGAACGGAGAAACTAGCACTTATTGGGCCAATTCGACCGCACCTACATTCCGTATAGACAATACAAATTACCAGACAAGCTACTCATTCACGGCAAAATTCGAATCTGATATCAGCGCAAAATGGCCGACAACCGGCAACATCACACAGAATCCAAAAATTGGCAATAGCACATACCAATTCACCTGGTTCGCCGGTAACGGATCAAATAAAGCGTCTAAACGATTAGTTTTAACAAAGGATTTGATTGGCGACCCTACCAACGGGAGTACAACGACATATACCACCGTATGGTACAACGATGTTGTAAAATTTGAACTGCATTACATGCTCCAGAATATCACACAGAACGGTTATAATGACAGCACATTGTACCGACAGGATTTCTACGCGTCATCCAATACCAGCTGGAACCCCAAAGACATTGATGGCTATACTTTTAACTATCAGCAAACCCAAAACAATGGACGCACTATTTACTTCTACTATAACCGCCTCAACTACCCGCTGACCTTTGTCCAGTTCAACGCCAATGGCACCAACAAGACCCAGCAGTTTGTGTTTGAGGCGGACATCAGCGGCAAGAACGAGACGCCTGCCCGCCCCACCGGCTTAAGCACAGAATACCAGTTTATGGGCTGGTACACCTCTGAAAGCCTGGCCGCGGAAACCCTTTTCACTTGGGCCAATGCCACCATGCCCTTTGGCGGCCTGGTGCTCTATCCCAAGTGGGAACGGGGTCCCATTCAGGTAACCTACTACTCCGCTTTGGAAGGTGGCTCCTCGCAGACCGCCAATGTGCCTTACGGGCAATCCATCATCCAGGCCGGGCATGAACCGGCGATGGACGCTTTCCGCCAGGCCCCTGCCGGCATGGGCGAAAGCAACTTCCAGGGCTGGTACCGCAAGGATGCCAATGGCCGCCTGATTGCCTTTAATCTGAATGACCCCATCCGGGTGCCTGTCACCCTTTACCCCGTTTACCTGGGGCAGCCTTACCGTGTGACCTATGAGGCCGGCTCCGGTTCCGGCACGGTTCCGGTGGACAACGGCTTGTATGTGTTTGGTGCGAGGGCCAGTGTCCTTGGCAAGGGCGGCTTAACAGCACCCGCCAACCAGGTCTTCCTGGGCTGGACGCTGCAGGGGGATACCACCAACAAGGTGTACGCCCCCAATGACAACATCCTCATCAATTCCGACAAGACCTTTGTCGCGGCTTTTGGTCCGATCACCCAGTTGACCAAGGTGACCTACAAGCCGGGCACCGGCACCGGGACTGACTTTACTTTAAACAACCTGGACAACAACACCACTCACACCATCCTGGGCATCGGAACCCAGCCCGGGCAGCCCAATTTTACCAAGCCCGGTTACCTGTTCACCGGTTGGTTGGCTGGCGGGCAGACGTTCCAACCTGGCACTAAAGTGATGTTGGATACACAGAACCAGGACACTGAAAATGTCTTTGTCGCCCAGTGGATCAACAACCAGGTGGACGTGAAAGCCAGCAAAATCTGGGATGGCGGCCACGCGGCCAACCATGTCCTGGTCAACCTGGTGCTGACCCGCACCATCAACGGGCAGCCGGATACCGGTTTTGTCAGCCCGACACCGACAACCAACCCCTTGGGCGGAACCAGCGCACGCTTTGACTATGTGTGGAAGAACCTGGAAATCTACAACGAGAACCAGGTGGCCTATGTCTATGATGTGACAGAGCCCACTGTGCCTAACACATACAATTCGGTTAAAACGACCGATGGCCCCTATTCCTTCACAATTACAAACACCTACGACAATTACAAGTCGCTGACCAGCCACAAGTATTGGTACCATCCGGGCACCTTGGAGCCCAATGAGTATCCAAGAATCTGGTTTGCCCTGTACCGTTACACAGATGACATCAGCCAGGCGGAATTGGTCAACTTTACCTCCTGGAATAAAGGTAACACTTCCCACACCTGGACCAATGTGATTCCCTCAGACCCCAACGGCATTGACTACAAGTTCTTTGTCCAGGAAGTCTATGCCCAGGGCAACACCGTCATCAACAATAACTGGGTGCCTGATGGATGGCAGAAGACCGATCCCAAGACAGGCGTTGACGCGCTGAATGTCTACAACTATAAAGGCGCGATGCTCAGGGATGTCACCATCACCAAGGATTGGGGCACCGTTCCCGCCTATCTGCAAAAAGAAGTGACCGTTAAGCTGTATCAGAATGGCAGCCTGTATGAGATCACAGGCCAACCCAAGGTGTTGAACGCTGAGAACAACTGGACAGCCACCTGGACCGGCCTGCCCAACTACCTCAACAACACGACTTTGCACACCTATACCGTGACTGAAGACCACCCGGGCACCGGGTACGGCACGCCGGTTGTGCAACTGGTGAGCTCGGTTGAGGAGCCGGAGAGCGGCAACGCGAAATCGGTCTTCAAGGTCACCAACAGCTATACCACTCAGGGCGTCAGCGCGAATGTTGAGGGCACAAAGCAGTTTACCGGCAAGCCGCTGACAGAGGGCGCCTTTGGCTTCACCATGAGCGGTGACGGCTTGACCACACCCCTGACAACCACAAATGACCTGGCCGGCAAATTCTCTTTTGCGCCCAGCTATACCTTCGCTTCCCTTGAAGGAGCGAGCAGCAAGACCTTTACCTATACTGTCAAGGAAATCATCCCCAACCCCAACCTGGATGGTATTCTCTATGACGACAGGGAATACACCGTCAAGGTCACGGTGGAGGACAACAAGACAGGTGCGCTGGTAGTTTCAAGTGTCACCTACGCCATTGGGACTGCACCGCAGAATGCAATGCTCTTTAAGAACATCTACGCGGCCGAAGGCTCTGTGGACATTGACACAGAAATCAGCCCCTTAAAGCATCTTGAAGGGCGAGCCTTGAAAGCGGGCGAGTTCAAATTCACTTTAAGCCGTGACGGTGTTCAGGTTGCCGGCCCCGTGAGCAACCTGGAAAACGGGCAAATCAAGTTCGGTAAACTGGACTTTGACCATACCGACATTGGCAAGACCTACAACTACATCATCAAAGAAGTCATCCCCAGCCCCGTTGAAGGCGGCATGGTATATGACGAGATGGAGTTGAAGTTCAGCATCAAGGTTGAGGCGGGCGAGGCAGGAAAATTGAACCTGGTCGTAACCAAGCCGACTGATGTGACGTTCAACAACATCTACAAGGCCGGCGGCGAGTTTGACATCGACCTGGGGCTGAACCCGACAAAGGACCTCACGGGCCGTACGCTGAAGGCTGAAGAGTTCAGCTTCCAGCTCAAGCAGGGCGCGACAGTCCTTGAGACGGTGAAGAACGCGGCTGACGGCAACATCCCGTTTGCCAAGCGTGAGTACACGCAGGACGACGTGGGTGAGCACACCTACACGATTAATGAAGTGATTCCGGCGCCCAAGGAAGCCGGGATGACGTACGACGAGATGGTCATCACCTTCACGGTGGTGGTGGCGGACCTTGGCGGCGGCAAGCTGAGCGCGACGCTCAAGGCACCGGTAACCGACAAGGAGTTCAACAACATCTACAAGGCCGGCGGCGAGTTTGACATCGACCTGGGGCTGAACCCGACAAAGGACCTCACGGGCCGTACGCTGAAGGCTGAAGAGTTCAGCTTCCAGCTCAAGCAGGGCGCGACAGTCCTTGAGACGGTGAAGAACGCGGCTGACGGCAACATCCCGTTTGCCAAGCGTGAGTACACGCAGGACGACGTGGGTGAGCACACCTACACGATTAATGAAGTGATTCCGGCGCCCAAGGAAGCCGGGATGACGTACGACGAGATGGTCATCACCTTCACGGTGGTGGTGGCGGACCTTGGCGGCGGCAAGCTGAGCGCGACGCTCAAGGCACCGGTCGCAGACAAAGAGTTCAACAACAAGTACGAAGCCGATGGTGAGTACCCGATTACCGGCACAGGGGAAGCGAGCCTGAACCCGAAGAAGGAACTGGCAGGCAGAACGCTGAAACTCAATGAGTTCACGTTTGAACTCAAGCAGGACGGCAAGGTGCTGCAGAGCAAGCAGAACCTGGCAAACGGCGCGATTCCGTTTGAGCCGCTCAAGTACACCGAGGAAGACATCGGCAAGACCTACACCTACACGATTACCGAGGTTGCGGGCAGCGAGACCGGCATGACCTACGACCCGATGACCCTGACCTTCACGGTCAAGGTTGAGGACGAGGGCAACGGCAAGCTCAAGACCACGGTGACCAAGCCCGCCGATGTGACCTTCAACAACAAGTACGAAGCCGATGGTGAGTACCCGATTACCGGCACAGGGGAAGCGAGCCTGAACCCGAAGAAGGAACTGACAGGCAGAAAGCTGAAACTGAACGAGTTCACCTTTGAACTCAGAGAAGATGGTAACTTGCTGCAGACCAAGTGGAACCTGCTGGACGGCACGATTCCGTTTGAGCCGCTCAAGTACACCGAGGAAGACATCGGCAAGACCTACATCTACACCATTGCCGAGGTTCCGGGTGGCGAAATCGGCATGGAGTATGACCCAATGATTTTGACCTTCATCGTGACGGTTGAAGACGAGGGCAACGGCAAGCTCAAGACCATCGTGCCCAAGCCTGATGGCGTGACCTTCAAAAACACCTACAAGGCCCAAGGCGCTTACGACATCGACCTGGAACTCAACCCCGAAAAGGAGATGTCCGGACGCGAGCTGCTGGATCAGGAGTTTGAGTTCAAACTCTTCAAGGGTGATGAGCTCATTGAAACGGTCCGCAACACCGCTGATGGCAACATCCCCTTCACCAAGCTGAACTACACCCAGGACGATATCGGCCAGGCCTACTCCTACACCATCGTTGAAACCAACGAGGGCATGACCGCGATAACCTACGACCCGATGGTCATTACCTTCACCGTGTCCGTCACGGACGCTGGCAATGGCAAACTGAACCTCAACATTGAGAAGTCTGAAGACGTCGTCTTCAACAACAGCTACACAGCGAGCGGCTCCCTGAATGTGGATACCATCATCAACCCGCGCAAGAGTTTGACCGGGCGCGCGCTGAAGGCCAATGAGTTTGTCTTCTCCCTGCGCTATGGCACCTACCAGGTCCAGTCGGTCAGAAACACCGCCGATGGAAACATCCCCTTCAGACCGCTCAACTTCACCCAGGAGCACATTGGACAGACCCTGACCTACACCATCGTTGAAGTCGCGGGCCGTGAAACCGGGATGAAGTATGACCCGATGGTCATTACCTTCTCTGTCACAGTGGAAGACGCGGGCGAAGGCAAGCTCAACCTGAGCGTCACCAAGCCCGTTGACGTCACCTTCAACAACACTTACACCGCAAGCGGCGTGTTCAATGTGGATACTCAGCTGAACCCGACCAAGCGCCTGGCTGGCCGAATCCTCAGGGACAATGAGTTCATCTTCAGCCTGTACTATGGCACCTACAAGGTTCAGTCGGTCCGCAACACCGCCAACGGCAACATCCCCTTCAGTGCCTTAAGGTTCACTCAGGCCGACATCGGCAAGACCTTTACCTACCAGATTCGTGAGACCACCGGCACCGCCGCTGGCATGACCTATGACCGGATGGTGCTGACCTTCAGAATTACCGTCACGGACGCGGGCAACGGCAGGCTCAACCTGGCCTTGACCAAGCCGCTTGACATCATCTTCAACAACACCTACCGGGGTACCGGTGCGGTGCCTCCGCCCCCGACCGCGCCTGGCGCAGGTATCGGCGGAAACATCGGTGTAACCTTCGAGTAAGCAACCCAAAAGCCCGGGCTGGCCCAACAACCGGCCCGGGCTGAACTGAAACTGCGACAGCGAGGAGACTGGCGGTATGAAAAAAATCTTGAGTTTGGCTCTTCTGCTTTGCCTTTTGGCAGGGCTTTTCGGGGGAACGGCGGCCATTGCCGCGGAAGAAACGGCCCCCTTTATTGTCGGCAACACCACCCAGATGAGCGGCAACTTCTTCCTGGAAGCCTGGGGCAACAACTCGGCTGACCTGGACGTCCGTGAATTGCTGCACAGCTATCCGACCATGATTTGGGATTACAGGGGCACCCTGTCCGCCAACCCTCAGGTTGTTTTAGCCTTGTCCGCAAGGACAACGGCGGACGGCTCCAAATCCTATGAAATCCATCTGCGCAAGGATCTGAAGTTCAGCGACGGCTCGCCGGTGACTGCCAAGGACTTTGTCTTCTCTGTCCTCCTGGAAGCCTCCCCTGTCATCGCGCAGATTGGCGGGACGCCCGCGGCCAAGGACCACATTGTCGGCGCGAACGCCTATACGCAGGGAACGGCTAAGACCATCAAAGGCCTGCGGCTCATTGACGAGACAACTTTCTCAATCTCTATCGCGCCGGAGTTTTTACCAAACTTCTATGAGTTGGCTTATGCCCTGGTCAAGCCTTACCCTATCGCTGTTATCGCGCCGGGAACTGAGGTCAAGGATGATGGTGAAGGCGCTTACATTGACGGCCCCTTTGACGCGGAACTGCTGTCAAAGACTATCCTGGATCCGACAGACGGCTACATGTCCCACCCCAAGGTGGTGACCGGCCCCTATATCCTGGATAGCTATGACGCGGGTATCAAGACGGCTACCTTCAGCCTCAACCCCCACTTTACCGGCAACAGGACCGGACAGAAACCGACGATTGAAAAAATTGTCTACAAGGAAGTCAAGAACGCCACTGTCGTTGAGGAGCTGCGCGCCGGCACGGTAAACCTGGTTAACAAGATTACCGCAGGCAGCGTCATTGAACAGCTGGAAGGCTTGAGGGCCGAAGGCGTGGCCAATTTAGAGACCTATCCCCGCATCGGCTTGGGGTTCATCTCCTTCGCGACAGAGCAAGGTTTGGTTCAGTCCCAGGTCATCCGCGGCGTAGTCGCCGGCGCGATTGACAAGGACACGCTGGTGGCCGAGTTCTTAAAAGGCAACGGCGAGCCGGCCTACGGCCTGTACGGCTTGGGCCAGTGGATGGCGCAGCGCAACAAAGAACAGTTGAAAACCGATTTGAACCTCTACCCCCATGATGTTTTAGCCGCCAACGCAAAACTGGACACCGAAGGCTGGACGCTCAACGAAAACGGCGAAGCCTACGTGGCCGGGGAAGGCAAAATCCGCCATAAAATGGTGGATGGCGTTTTGACCCCCCTGACACTCAAATTGGCGGTTCCGCTTGACAACGAGGCGGCGGAATACACCTTTGAGCTCATGCAAAAAGGTTTTGCCGAGGTCGGTATGGGCATCACCATAGACCGCATGGAGATGCGCGAGGTGGTTTCCCGCTATTTCCGCCAGATGGAGCGCGGCTATGACATGTTCTTCCTGGGCACCAATTTCTCCGCTGTCTTTGACCCCTACATGATGTTCCATACCGCGGACATCTACCAGGGTTCCTTTAATACCACCGGCATCAGGGATGAAAAACTGCTGGAATTGGCGATGAAGATGCGCGAGGTGCCCTCCGGCGAGCAGGCGGCCTACTACCAGGCCTGGCTGGACTTCCAGAAGTACTTCGCGGAAGTACAGCCCATGGTGCCCCTGTACACCAACAACTACTTTGACGCCTTTGACCCCCATCTGACCGGCTACAAGCCCGGCAACCACACCGATTGGCCATCCGCCCTCATCGTCTCTCAGTGGGCGCCCTGATACCTTTGTAATGCTGCATTGCCCCGGCCAATTTGCCGGGGCAATTGCTATCAATAGTTGCCTTGAAATTATGGTTTGTTTGGATAATTAAGAGTACTATTTTGCTCTAAGAGAATATGATTCGGAGAAAAGCATGAAGAAAGCGGTGTTTGTCATTCTGGACCATTTCGCGGACTGGGAGCCGGCTTTTCTGGCCAATGCGCTGTCAGGAGACTGGGTGAAAGGCTGGCAGAGCCTGTACGCCTCAAATGACAAGGACATAAAGCGCTCTATCGGTGGATTGACTGTTCTGCCGGACATCAGCCTTAATGAAGTGCCTTTTGACGCTGAGGCCCTCATCTTTATCGGCGCGGACGGGTCCTGGCGGCAGGAGCAGGCGGAGGCGGCGAAGCTGGCCCGAGCCTTTTATGAGCAGGGCAAGGTGGTGGCCGGCATCTGTGACGCGGCTCGTTGGCTGGGCAGCATTGGTTTGCTAAATGACAGACAGCATACACTCAATTCCCCAACTGAGTTGAAGGATGAATCTGCTTATACCAATCAGGAAGGTTACCTGGAACAGGAAGCGGTGCGGGATGGGAATGTGGTCACGGCCAACGGCAACGCGCCGGCGGCCTTCGCCGCGGAAGTGCTCCGCGCGCTCAACGCGCTGCCGGAGGACAGCATCGCAGAGTACCTGGACTTTTTCACCATCGGCTATCACAAGGCGCTCAAAAAGTATGGTTATGTCTGAACGCAAATATTGATTTAAAGCCGAAATGACCGACAGCCCCGTGCGGGCTGTTTTTGTTTGCCTGATAATCTGTTGTATAATGGACTTGTGAAAAATCAAAGGTTTATTGAGGTAGAGCATTGAAGTTTTTTCATCTGTCCGACCTGCACCTGGGCAAAACGGTGCATGAGTACTCCCTGCTGGAGGACCAGGCCTTTATCCTGCGCGCCATCATTGACCTAGTGGATGAACGGCACCCGGATGCCGTCTTGATTTCAGGCGACGTGTATGACCGCTCCGTCGCGCCGTCTGACGCTTTGGGCCTGTTTGACAATTTCCTGGTGGAATTGGTATACCGGGGCGTCAAGGTCTGCGTCATCAGCGGCAACCACGACTCGGCGGAGCGCCTGGCTTTTGCCGCGCGGCTGCTGGCGGGTAGCGGGGTGTACATTGCCCCGGCCTATGACGGCAAGGTGGGCAAGGTAAGCCTGCGGGATGAATTTGGCGAGGTGGATGTCCATCTGCTGCCCTTCATCCGGCCCAACATGGTGCGCCGCTTCTTCCCGGACCAAAAGATTGACACCTGGACGGACGCAGTGCGCGCCGCGCTGTCAGAGGCGGACTTCACCCCGGGCCGGCGCAACATCCTGTTAGCCCACCAGTTTGTCACCGGGGGTGAAATCAGCGATTCTGAGGAATTTGCGGTGGGCGGGGCTGACAATGTGGATGCTTCCGCATTCTCCGGTTTTGATTATGTGGCGCTGGGTCATTTGCACAAGGCCCAGCAACTGGGCGCGGGCAAGCTGCGCTATTGCGGCACGCCGCTGAAATACTCTTTCTCTGAAGCCGGTCATGTGAAAAGCGTCACGGAGGTCACGCTGGACAGGCAGGGCGGCGTCACACTTGAAACCCTGCCGCTAACACCGCTTCGGGACCTGCAGATTATCAAGGGCGCCTACATGGAGGTCAGCGGCAAGCCTTATTACGACACCGTCAACCGGGAGCACTACTACAAAATTGTGCTCACCGATGAAGAGGATCAGCCCGATGCCCTGCGCAAGCTGCGCCTGATTTACCCGCGCTTGATGCGCCTGGAATATGACAACCTGCGCACCCGCAGCCAGGGCTTTTTAAGCCCGGCCGGGGACACGCGGGATTTGTCGCCGATGGACCTGTTTGACAAGCTGTACAAGGAGCAAAACGGCCAGGCATTGTCCCAGGAGCAGCGAGACTACCTGGCTGAAAAAATTGAGGCGATTTGGGAGGCGGAAGCATGAGGCCTTTGAAGTTGGATATCAGCGCCTTTGGCCCCTACGCGGGCCATGTTTCCGTGGATTTGGGCCAGTTGGGCGACAGCGGGCTCTACCTGATTGCCGGGGACACCGGCAGCGGGAAAACCACCTTGTTTGATGCCATCACCTACGCCCTGTACGGCGAGCCCAGCGGCGACACCCGCAAGGTGGGCATGCTGCGCAGCAAATACGCGGAGGAGGAGCGGGAAACCTACGTGGAGATGTCTTTTCTCTACGCCGGGCAGCCCTATCTGATTCGCCGCAGCCCGGAGCAGGCCCGCCCTTCCCGGCGCGGTGGCGGCTTTGTGGTAAAAGGCCCGGATGCTGCCTTAACCCGGCCGGATGGTAGCGTGATTTCGGGCGTCAGGGCGACGGAGGAGGCGGTGAGGGCTCTTTTAGGCATTGACCGCAATCAGTTCCGACGGGTCGCCATGATAGCCCAGGGTGACTTTTTAAAGCTGCTCAACGCCACCACGGATGAGCGGATGAGGCTGTTCCGGCAGCTGTTCCAGACCTGGCCTTATGACATGCTGCAGGAGAGCTTAAAAAAAGACGCGTCTGACATCAAGCTGAACCTGGACCGCTTGAACCTGGAGATTGCTTCCCAGGTGCAGACCTTGCGCTGCGCGGAGGACAACCCGCTGTTTGCCCAGGCGCAGTCCGCCAAAGAAGGGCTTTTGCCCCTCAATGAAGTGATGGATTTGTTCGCCCAATTGCTCGCGGGGGATGAGAGCAATCGGAAATTCCTCGCGGAAGAACTACAAAAAACGGAGGCTGAGCTGACCCGGCTCAATGGGCTCTTGACCCTTCACCAAAACCAGGAGGATGCCAGGGCGCAGCTTGCCGCCGCGTCCGCAGAACTGGCGGAGTCGGAAGCCCAACTGCCCCAATTGACCATGGCCTATGAAACCGCGCGGGGCAAGGAGCCGGAAGGCGAGCGCTTGCTGACCCTCATTGGCTCTATGGAGGAGAAGCTGCCCCTATATGAGCGATTGGAGCAGCAAAAGACCGACCTGGACGCCAAGGAAAAGGAGCGGAAAACAAAGCAGGACGCGCAAGCACAAACCGAGGACAGCATCCGCGCGCTGACGCAAAAAGCGGAGGAGAGCAAGGCGGAACACAAGGCGCTTGAGAACATCGGCGTGCTGCTGGAGCAATTGCGCCAGCAGGGCAAGGCGCAAAAAGACAGGCGCACGGCGCTGAACAGCCTGAGCGAACAGGTTGAGAACACCCTGAAGCTGGAAACCAAGTATCAGGACGCAGTGAAGCTCTACACCAAGGCCGCGGACGCCGCCCAGGCATCCATTCATCAGCATGAGAGCCTGACCCGCCGCTTTTTAGACGCGCAGGCGGGCATTCTGGCGACCGGCCTTCAATCGGGGCAGCCCTGCCCGGTCTGCGGCGCATTGGAGCACCCCGCCCCCGCCGCAATGCCCCATCAGACGCCCACGGAAAACCAGGTGGAGCAGGCCAAAAAGAAGGCGGAGACCGCCCGAACTTCACAAAATACCGCCAATGAGGAAGCGGTGGCGGCCAAGAAGCAGTGGGAGAACGGCCTCAGCCTGGCACAAAGCCAGGCTACGCAGCTGGAGCTGGATGATTTTATCCTGGCGGACGCGCAGGACAGGTTGGAAAGCTTGCTGAAGGAAACGGAAGAGCGCCTGTCGGCGATTGCCGGGCAATACCGCGACGCGGAAAAGAAAGCGGCGCGCCGCGAGGAGCTGGACACCCTCCTACCGGAGCTTGACAAGAGCTTAAAAAGCGAGGAAGAAAAGAAGAACAAAACGAAAGCTGAATTGGTGGGTTTGGACAGTGACATCGCGCATCTGAATGAGCAAATCGCGCAAACCCGCTTAAGCCTGGTCAAGGAAGACAAGCAAGCCTTTTTGCAGGAGCTTCAGGCCAACAAAAACACGCGGGCTAAGATTGTGAATGACCTGACCGAGACGCGCAAGGCGCTGGACACGGGAACCCAGACGCAGGCCGCCAGGAAGTCCAGGGTGGACACCTTAAAAGAGCAACTCAAGGACGCGCGGGAGATTGACGCGCAGGCCCTGCAGGCGGACATCAACCAGCGCCAGCGGGACAAGGAAAGCCTGTCATCGGCCCAATTGTCCGCCCGCTCCCGATATGACGCCAACCTGGCCGCCCAAACCAACATCAAGGCCAAATCCGCCCGCCTGGAGACGGCGGAGAAGCGCTATGCCTTTGTCAAAAACCTGTCGGACACCGCCAATGGCGCGGTCTCCGGCAAGGACAGGGTGCTCTTGGAGTCCTATGCCCAGGGCATTTACTTTGAGCGTGTCATCGCCAAAGCCAACGTGCGATTTATGATGATGTCAGACAATCAGTATGAGTTGATGCGCACGCCCGAGGCCGGCAACCTCAGGAGCCGCGCCGGCCTTGACCTGAGCGTGGTAGACCATTACAACGGCAGTGTGCGCGAAGTGGGCAGCCTGTCAGGCGGTGAGTCCTTCATGGCCTCCCTCTCCCTGGCCCTGGGCCTGTCGGATGAAATCCAGTCTCAGGCCGGCGGCATCCAGCTGGATACCATGTTTGTGGATGAGGGCTTTGGCTCCCTGGATGACAGATCGCTGTCCCAGGCCATGAAGGCCCTGCAGAGCCTGGCCAGCGCCAAGGTGCTGGTGGGCATCATCTCCCACGTGGCGGAGCTCAAAGAGCGGATTGAAAAACAGGTGCTGGTCAAGAAGGACAAGGTGAACGGCAGCAAGGTGGAGGTCGTGGTATAAGGCTTTTAGTCATCATTCTAAAATTTTGGCATTAAACCTTATATATCTACTATCTTCTACCGTTGTATTTGGTTTTGTATGTTGCAAGTAGTTCTCGTTCAATTGCCTTATAGTCGGGCGTTTCTAAAAAATATAGACTGATTGACTTTTCTTGCTCGTAACTTTCAAGCACTACTTTGTTCATCTTACAGTTTGTTGATTGGCCATTCTTGTAACATTTTCTTGGAGAGATGAGGCCATAACCCATATTGAAACGTCGCTTAAAATTGAAAGTTTCTCCGATGTAGATTATCTTGCCATCAATCAGCCATAAATACACACCAGGTTTTTCTTCCGCTTTGATAGTAAATTTGCAAAATTCCCCTTTCCCATGGATTGAGAGGGGTAAATTCTTTGGATTTAGAAATCTCTCCTGAGGCCTATATTTAATGACTCGTCCCTCGGTATCACACTTAGGTTGTAGAGTTTGAATAAATCGGAATTCGTAATTAAGCACTACAATAGTATCAGGTTCAGTGTTGTTATTTTCTAACACCACTGGTTTTACTTCTTTCAGTTCAATAATCTCTTCCGTTGGTATTGACGAAAATCTGTAGAATATAACAGTGCGGTTTGCGAGGTTAACTTTTGCTTTATAACCAGCACTAAGCCAGGCGCTTGCGTAAGAATGGCTTCCATTGCTCCACCAAGCTGGGTATAGATAAGCGCTGTTGGGTAACTGAAAGCCTAAGATGGTTTCAAGCTCAGAGAATGAAATACCGATCTGTTCTTTGTCTTGGGTGCTTAGATATGTGTTTAATTGATCGTATTTTCCTACTTGAACAGCCTTTCTAAAGTACTAAAAAACAAAGCCAGGGCTTCCCCTGGCTTTATTGGCTTTACACTTTTCTCTCGCAAATTTCGTCCCGGTGCGGGCCGGTGGACAGCAGGGTGATGGGCTTTTCAATCAGCTTCTCAATGCGCTCCACATACTTGCGGCAGTTGAGGGGCAGTTTGTTGTAGTGGGTCTCGCCCTTGATGTCCGTTTTCCAGCCCGGGAAGACCTCATATACCGGCTTGACCTTTTGCAGGGTGGGGGTGGCCGGGAAGTGGGTGATGGTTTCGCCGTCCAATTCATAGGCGACGCAGACGGGAATCTCATCCAGGTAGGACAGGACATCCAGGTTGGTCATCGCCACCTGGGTCGCGCCCTGGGTGAGGCAGCCGTACTTGGTGGCTACCGCGTCAAACCAGCCCACATCTCTGGGGCGTCCGGTCTTGGCGCCGTATTCCCCGGCGTCGCCGCCGCGCTTCCTGAGCTCCTCCGCCTCATCCCCCGTGATGCAGCTGGGGAAGACGCCCGCGCCTACGCTGGAGGAATAGGCCTTGGTGACCGCGATAACCTCGGTAATCGCCCAGGGTGGCAGGCCTGCGCCGATGGCTGCGTTGCCGGCCAGGGGGGAGGAAGAGGTGGTGAAGGGGAAGATGCCATGGTCCGGGTCGCGCAGCGCGCCCAGCTGGCCTTCCAGCAGGATGTCTTTCTTTTCTTTTAAAGCCTTGTCCAGCAGGATGGTGGTGTCCTTCACCCAGGGCTTGAGCCGCTGGCCGTAGGCGTAGTATTTTTCGGTCAGTTCGTCCACGTCAAGCGGCGCGTGATGGTAAAGGTGCTCCATCAGCACGTTTTTCTTAACCAGGGAGCGGGTCAGCCGCTCGTGCAGCAAATCCTTGTCCATCAATTGGCAGACCTGGATGCCGGTCTTGGCGAACTTGTCCGAATAAAACGGCGCGATGCCGGACTTGGTGGAACCAAACTTGTTCTTGCCCAGGCGCTCCTCCTCCAGCGTGTCCAGGAGGATATGGAAATCCATCAGTATCTGGGCGCGGTCGGAGATGGCCAGGTTGGGGTGGACAATGCCGCGGCCCAGGATGCTGTCCAGCTCGGAGAAAAAGGCGTCCGGGTCCAGCGCCACGCCGGGGCCGATGATGTTTAAGACCCTGGTGTGGAAAATGCCGCTGGGCAGGAGGTGAAGGGCGAACTTGCCGTGCTCGTTGATGATGGTATGGCCTGCATTGGCCCCGCCCTGAAAGCGGACCACCAGGTCAGAATTTTCAGCCAGGACATCGGTCAGTTTGCCTTTGCCCTCATCGCCCCAGTTGGCCCCGACAATTGCGCGAATCATGGTTTGCTCCTTTACAGGCGGCTCATCGCGTCTTTGACGCGCTGCGCCGCTTCTTTTGTTTTTTCAAGTGTGGAAAACGCGGTTAAGCGGAAGCAGCCCTTGCCGCCCTCGCCAAAGCCTTCACCGGGGGTGCCGACCACCTGGACGGTGTTTAACAAGAAGTCAAAGAAGTCCCAGCCGCTCATGCCGCCGGGGGTCTTCAGCCACACATAGGGCGCGTGAACGCCGCCCACCGGGTCACAGGGCGTGCCGGCAAAGGCGCTCAGGAGCACCCTGGCGTTCTCCCGATAGTAGTTGATGATGTCCCGGGTCTCCCTCTGACCTTCGGGGGTATAGCTGGCGGCCGCGGCCACCTGAACGGGGTAGCTGACCCCGTTAAACTTGCTGCCCGTGCGGCGCTTCCAT
The DNA here is from genome assembly GCA_964534515.1 of uncultured Christensenella sp. Taxonomy (GTDB): domain Bacteria; phylum Bacillota; class Clostridia; order Christensenellales; family Aristaeellaceae; genus UBA6115. The sequence goes on along the minus strand of CAZHPW010000009.1, from coordinate 19,743 downwards.
AGGGTGTTGAGAGAGACCTCGTTGCCATCTGGCATCTGCCCCTTTAATTCCCGCGGGATGATGGTATAGGCGCAGCGCGTGCCGGTAAAGCCCGCCGTCTTTGAGAAGGAGCAGCACTCAATGGCCACTTCTTTGGCGCCTTCAATCTCATAAATGGAGGAGGGGATGTCGGGGGAGGAGATAAAGGCCTTGTAGGCCGCGTCATAGATGATGAGCGTCTCGTTCTCCCGCGCCCAGTCCACAATTTTCTTGAGCTGCTCGCGGTTGAGCACGGTGCCCGTGGGGTTGTTGGGCAAACACAGGTAGAGCACGTCCACCCGCTTTTTGGGCAATTCCGGGACAAAGCCGTTCTCATGCGTGACAGGCAGTGTCACCAATTTGCTCCAGCGACCGTTTTCATAAACGCCCAGGCGGCCGGCCATGGCGTTGGAATCCACATACACCGGGTAGACGGGGTCTGTCACCGCGATGAGGGCATCCTTTGAAAACAACTCCTGAATGGAGGAGGAATCCGACTTCGCGCCGTCTGAGACAAAGACCTCGTCATTGTCAAAATGAACGCCCAGGGGCTCATAGTCGTGGCGCAAAATGGCTTCCCTTAAAAAAAGGTAGCCGCCGTCCGGGCCATAGCCGTGGAAGCCTTCGGGCGTGCCCATTTGGAGGGCGGCCTGCGAAAAAGCCTTCGTGATGGCGGGGGACAGGGGCTTTGTGACATCGCCGATACCCATGCGGATGAGCGTGCTGCCCGGGTTCTTGTTTTCATAGTTGGCGACCCGGGTGGCGATTTCTGAGAACAGATAGCCTGCCGGCATCTGCGCGATAAACGGATTGACCTGCATCTTGCCCTCCAATACAATCACGCCTTCTGTGGTCTATTTTTTGAAGGCGTCCAAAGCAACAACGAGACAGGACAGGGGCGGGCTTTAGTCCAGCCACTCCCCGTCAAAGACATATTCCGCGGGCCCGGACTGGTAGACATGGTTGTCTTCCGCGTTCCAGGATAATTCCAGGTTGCCGCCGATTAATTTCATCTGCACCGTGCGGTCAGACAGCCCGCCCAGCACGGCCGCCACCAGGGCGGCGGCGGCGCCGGTGCCGCAGGCCAGGGTTTCCCCGGCGCCGCGCTCCCAGACGCGCATCTGCAGCACATCACGCCTGATGACCCGGACAAACTCCACATTGGTGCGCCGGGGGAAGAGGGGGTGGTTTTCAAAGATGGGGCCTAAGGTATGCACGTCCACGGTCTCCGGGTCCTTGACAAAGATGACGCAGTGGGGGTTGCCCATGTTCACACAGGTGATGTACCAGTTCTGGCCCAGGATTTGCAGTCTGTGGCGTAGTACGATTTCACCGGGCAGGTCCACCGGGATGTTCTTGGGATTGAGTTCGGGGGAGCCCATGTCCACCTTGATGCGGGTGACCTTGCCCTTGTCGGCGGTCAGGCTCAACTGGCGGATGCCGGCCTTGGTTTCAAGCGTCAGTTCGGTCTTCTGGGTCATGCCGCGCTCATAGACATATTTGCCGATGCAGCGGGCGGCGTTGCCGCACATCTCGGCTTCGGAGCCATCGGCGTTGAAGATGCGCATGCCAAAGTCCGCGGTCTCGGAAGACTCAATCAATACCAGGCCGTCAGAGCCCACGCCAAAGTGGGATTGGCTCATCACCAGGGCCAGGCGCTCGGGATCCTGCACAACCTCCTCAAAGCAATTGACAAAAATATAGTCGTTGCCGATGCCGTGCATTTTGGTAAACCGCATAGTTTCTCCTTTGCCGGGTTGTCCGGCTTACATCGCTTCCGGGGCGTCCACCCCGATGAGGTACAAGCCCAGGCGGATGACCCCGGCCGTGGCCTTGACCAACTGCAGCCGTGCCGCGATTTGCGCGGGCTCGCCTTCCAAAATCCTGTGCTCATAATAATACTTGTTGAAGGCTTTTGCCACCTCAACCGTGGCGCGGGTGACGGTGGACGGCTCGTTGTCCGTCTGCGCCTTCCTGATGGCCTCGGGGAAGAGGGAAATCTGCTTTAAGACGGCCTGGGCTTCGTCATTTGAGAGCGCCTCATAATCCGGCTCGGCGGTGTTCTCCGGCGCTTTTTTTAACACCGAGCAGCAGCGCGCGTGGGTGTACTGGACATAAGGCCCGGTCTCCCCGTCAAAATTGAGCGCGCGCTCCCACCAGAAGTCAATGTCCTTAATCCGGCTGTTAAACAGGGTTGTGAAGACCACGGCGCCAATGCCCACGCTGCGCGCGGCGGTTTCCATGTCTTCCATGTCCGGGCTTTTTTCCTGCATGATGACCAGCGCCTTTTCCTGGGCGCGCTTGAGCAATTCATCCAGGTAGACCACGTGGCCGCCGCGGGTGGACATGGCGCGCCCCTCATAGGACACCATGCCAAAGGCGACGTGCTCCATCTCATCCTTCGCCCAGTCATAGCCCATCAGTTCCAGCACTTTGAACACCTGCTTAAAGTGCAGGTTTTGCTGGTAGGCGACCACGTACAGGCTCTTGTCAAAATGGTAGTTGTCCTTGCGCCATAAGGCCGCAGCCAGGTCGCGCGTGGCGTACAGCGTCGCGCCGTCAGACTTTAGTATCAGGCAGGGCGGCATCTTGTAATCGCTCAGGTCAACAACGCTGGCGCCTTCTGACTCCACCAGCAGGTTCTTGGCCTTGAGCTCATCCACCACCCGGCCCATCTTATCGTTGTAGAAGGCCTCGCCGTTGTAGGAATCAAAGGTGATGCCCATCAGGTCATAAACGCCCTTGGCGTACCTGAGGGTCAGGTCCTTGAAGCGGTTAAAGATGGCGGTGGCCTCGGGGTCACCGTCCTCAATCTTTTTAAACCAGGCGCGGGCCTCGTCCGCCATCTCGGGGTTGTTCTGCTCTTCCTCGTGGAAGCGCACATACAGGGCGGTCAAGGCGTCAATGCCGCCTTTTTCCACGCTCTCCCAGTCGCCCCAGCGCTTAAAGGCCGCAATCATGGTGCCAAACTGGGTGCCCCAGTCGCCCAGGTGGTTGATGCCAATGGCCTTCCAGCCCAGGTGGGTGTAGATGCGCTTTAGGCTGTTGCCAATCACGGTGGTGGACAGGTGGCCGATGTGAAAACGCTTGGCGATGTTGATGGAGGAATAGTCCAGCACCACGGTCTTGCCGTTTTCGTCTTCAGCGCCGTAGCGCTCGCCCTTTGAAAGGGCGCTATTTAAGGTATTTTCCGCGAAGTTGACGCGGTTAAAGAAGAAGTTGACATAGCCTGAGACCTGAACCGCCGTGGCCACCTGGGGTTGATTGGCGTTTGCCACAATGTTTTCCGCGATTTTGGGCGGCGCCATGCGCAGGGGTTTGGCCAGACGGAAGCAGGGGAAGGCAAAGTCACCCAGCTTGCTGTCGGGGGGGATTTCCAGGGTTTCAGGACCGGGCAGGTCCTCTTGTTTCAGATCCGGAAAGGCGGTTTGAATCGCTTCCCTCAGCAGGTCTGTGACTGCCAGACGAATGTCCATCAAAGGCTCCCTTGACAATAAATTTGCTAAAATATCATACCATAAGCCCCATTGGGGCGCAAGGAAAAGGGCCCCCCGGCCCTGCCTGAGCGCTTGCGTGCGCCCTTTAGTATGGTATAATCAAATGGGGAGTTATCCACCTCCCCGGGAGGTACCAAGATGAGAGCAAGACCAGTGAGATTAACGGTGACCGGGATGGCCTACAACCGCAATGAGGAAGACGAGGCCATGCACCTGACCACCTTTGGCACGCTGTCCGGCGATGAAAAGCAGTGGAAACTGCGCTACACCGAGCGCCGCAGCGATACGGATGACAAACACGACATTGAGATGACCATGGGCGAGGGCCGGGTGACCGTAACCCGCAAGGGCGCTTTCGCGTCTGACATGGTGTTCCACAAAGACCACCGCTTTGAGGGCAGCTACCGCACGCCCTTTGGCGATTTGAGCATGGGCATCTACCCCACCCAGGTGGACTACACCGTGAGCGATGAGGGGGACGGCTCCGTCTCCCTGAAATACCAATTGGACATCCAGGGCCGCTACACCAGCGTGCACAAACTGGACATCGCCTTTGAGACCAACAAGAACCTTAAAAAAGGTGGCAAGGCTTGACCGTTTGGCCCGGAGGGTGAAAGACCTTCTGGGCCCTGATTTCTTTGTCCGGCGGGACAAGTTCTCCCGCGCGCTCTTTGTGAGCGACTACCCGGCGCGGGCTGATGAAGCCGCGGGGGCGGAATTGGACCATCGCCTTATTACCTCTGGTTTTGAGGTGGAAAGAGCGGGTGGGCTGGCCCTGATTGATTTGGGCTTTGAGGCCTGCCGGGCGTTCTTAGAGGAGTTGGCGGACAAAACCCCGGCAAACGACTTTGGCCTGGCCGCCATTTTTGACCAGCATCCCCTGGCTTTTGCGCCTGATATGCGGACAGACGCCAGAAAGGCGCTGCTGCTTTGGGATAAGGGGCGGGTGGCGCAACTTCAAAAAATGGCGGGCGAGGCCCTGGCCATTGCCCTTCGGCTGAAACAGCCGGTACCGATGTACTATCCTTTATTACTGAACAGTTTGAAAAACGCCGCAAAGGAGGAAGAGATTTGCTGATTTCCTACCACGGGCATTCCGAGTTTCTGGTGGAGCTGAGCGATGGACGCCGGATTTTGTTTGACCCCTTCCCCCCGCAGGTGGGCTTCCCCTTCCGCCGCGTACGCGCGGAGGTGGTCTGCGTGTCCCACCACCATTTTGACCACGACTATGTGGACAAGGTGGAAGGCAAGCCGGTTGTGATTGACACACAGGGTCATTTTACCCCCCTGCCCGGCATCCGGGTTTCTGCCGTGACCGCCTTTCATGACGAGGAAGAGGGCAAACTGCGCGGGCAAATCCTGTGCACGACGGTGGAGGCCGAAGGGCTGAAGGTCACCCACCTGGGCGACTTGGGCGTGGTGCCGGACAAGGCGCTGCGGGAAAAACTGTTCATGCCCGACATCCTCTTTGTGCCGGTGGGCGGCTTTTATACCCTAAACGCCGCGGCCGCCAAGGCTACGGTGGAAGCGCTTCAGCCGCGCGTCATCATCCCCATGCATTACCGCAACGACCTGGGCGGCATTGAGAACATTGACACCTTAACCGCCTTCGCCAAGGAGATGCAGCCCCTGCCCTTCTCCGTTCAGCCGCTCATCCGGGTCACCCGGGAGGACCTCTCCCAGCAGCCCCGCCTGGTTGAACTGACCATCCGCTAAGGAGAACCATGGATTACCAGCCGCAAAAACCCAGAAAACCGCGCAGGAATAGCACGCTTTTAAACAAGTTTCAGCGCGCGCGCCTGTCTGTTTTGTCTGTTGGGGTTATCTGCGTTGTCATCCTGCTCATGGGCGTGTCGGTGGCCGGGCGCATTGACCAGGACATTGAATACCTCTATGACCAGTTGGACAAGGCCGATGACATGGTCTTTGAGCAGGAGCGGGACATCCTGCGCTTAAGCGAGCAGGTGCGCCTGGCTTCCACCGACCAGTTTATCGCATCAGAGGCGCGCACCAAGTACGGCTACCTCTTCCCCGGTGAAATCCGCTTTGTGGTCACCAACCCCGAGGTGCTGGGCTTGCCGCCCAAGGCGCCCGAGCAGAATAACCCATAAGTGGGCAGCATGACTGACGCCAAAAGAGCGGCCGTGATTGCCATTGGGTCCAACTCCACCCGCATGCTGGCCGCCCAATTAGACGCCGCGCTTTCATCCCCCTTCAGAGGGCGGGAGGAAACGCGGCTTTTCCTGTCCCTGGACGAGGAAAAACGCTTTGCCCCGGCAACCAGGCAGCGCCTGGCGGATGCCGTCAACACGCTCAAGGAGAAGGCGATATTATCAGGCGCTTTAGACATCAGCCTCATCGCTACCAGCGCCGTGCGGGACAGCCGGGACTCTGATGAATTGATTGTTGAGCTCAAGGACAAGACCGGGCTTGCGCTTCAGATTGTGAGCGGGGAAATGGAAGCGCGCTATTCCTTCTTAGGCGCGGCTTATCCTTACCAAGCGGCGGTCAGTGTCGGGGTGATTGACATTGGCGGCGGCTCCACCGAGGTGGCGCTGGGCGGCGCTCAGGACGGCGTGCGCTTTGCACAAAGCCTGCAGATGGGCGCGTCCCGGCTGTACAACTTAAAGGCGATTGACGCGGAACAGGATGTGCTTAAGGCCGGCCGCGCGGTGGAAAACGAGATGGACAGGGCGGGTTTGTCCCTGCCCTTTGTGCCCCGGCAATGGCTGCTGGTGGGCGGGACCGGCGTGGCGCTGATGGGCCTGATGAAGGGCGAACTGGTAAACGAGTACCACCCGGCGGATGAGGCGTTTTCACTTGAAGATGCGCAGATGCAGCTGCGCCGCCTGGCTTCGTTAACCCCGGCAGAGCGCGCCGCCCTACCCGGCATGACGCCCTCCAGGGAGCACATCCTGCCAACCGGCCTGGTCATTTTGACAACATTGATGAGAAGGCTGGGCATTGAACACATGGCGGTCACCACGCGCAACAACTGCGACGGCTTTTTGTTTGATAAATACCTGAAAGAACAAGCGTAAACAACACCTTGTCGCGGCTCCGGCAACGAACTGCCGGGGCTTTTTTCATGTTCGTTTTTAGGGCTCTTTTTTGGAGTTGGAGCACACTTGCCCGTCCTTTATTGACAGGCCTGCCCGCGGTTTTTATACTGGCAGCAAACGAGAACAAATGTTCTTATTTAAGGAGTGTGGGAAGATGACAGACAAGCTGCAGGCCCTTCGCGCCGAAATCAATTTGAGCGGTGTGAGCCGCAAGGAAGCCGCCCAGGGGCTCTACTTATCCTTAAGCGCCTTGAACCGCAAGCTGCGCGGGGAAATCAGCATGAGCCGGGAGGAGACGGAGAAACTGCGCGCGCTGCTCAAGAAAAGGGGGCAAAGAGGCCCTTGAACGCACGGGAAATGCTGGAAAACTATGGGGAACTGCGCCAGAAGGCCGACATCAAGGCCAGGGAAGGCATGATGTGCAAGCGCCAGGCGCAAAAGGACAGCGCCAATGAGGCGCATTTGCGTCTGCGCTTAACACGGCTTTTAAATGAGCAAAAGCGGCTCCAAAGACAGCTGAACAGCCGGCAAAAACAATTGGAGCACCTCTTGTCCCAGCTGGATGATGAGACGCTGGCCCGCGTGTTGACGCTGCGCTACCTGGGGCTGTTGAGCTACGAGCAAATCGGCAGGGCGCTGGGCTTTTCGCCGCGGCATATCTACCGCCTGCACGTCAAAGGCGTGGAAGCGATGCAAACACTGCTGGAGGGATGAGATGAAAAAAGACGACAGTTTGTCCGCGCTGGCGGAGGAGGCACTGAGGGAAATGATTTTAGACAGGAAATTAAGCGCGGGCGACCTTATCAAGCTGCTGGGCGCCCAAACAGGGGACAGGGAGGGACATGAGACGCCGGACTTTGTCATCCGCCTAAGCCGGGAGGACACATGAACAAACAGCCTGAACTCATCGTGCCGGAATCGGCGTTCAACGCCTGATACCTGCCTTATCTGGAAGCGCGCCAGCGCGTCCAGATTTTTTATGGCGGGGCGGGCTCCGGCAAGTCGGTCTTTTTGGCCGCGCGCTGCCTGTTGGATACCTTGACCGGGCGCAATGCCTTGATTGTGCGCAAGATTGCCCGCACGCTCAGGAGCAGCTGCTTTGCTGAAATCCAGAAGTGCATGGCGCGCTTTGGCCTCAATCATTTTTTTCAAATCAGCAAGAGCGACATGAGCGTCACCTCTCTAACAAACGGCGCGCAAATCCTCTTTCTGGGCCTGGATGACGTGGAGAAAATCAAGTCGGTCACGCCGCAAAGGGGCGCTTTGACCGATATCTGGGTGGAGGAGACGACGGAAACCAGGCGGGAAGACATCAAGCAATTGGAAAAACGCCTGCGCGGCCCAAGCCGGCATACCAAGCGCCTGACCCTGTCCTTTAACCCGGTGTCCCGCGGGCACTGGCTCTTTAAGGAGTATTTTGCCGGCTTCCCGGAGGACAAGGGGTTGCTGCTTGCGCCTGACCTGCTCATTTTGCGCACCACCTACCGCGACAACCGCTTTCTGACCGCGGATGACGTGCGGGGTCTTGAAAACGAAAAGGACGGCTATTTTCATCAGGTATACACCAAGGGCGAGTGGGGCGCTGTGGGCGGGAGCGTGCTGACCAACTGGGAGTGCGGGGAGGCGCCCCTGGAGCTGCCCGTACATGAGCTGCGCTGCGGCCTGGACTTTGGCTTTGCCCACGACCCGGCCGCCCTGGTGCTTGCGCGGTATGACAAAAAGCAAAAGCGCCTTTATATCATCAAGGAGTTCAAAAAGGCGGGACTGACCAATGACCTCTTGGCCCGGGAGGTATTGGAAATCGCTGGAAAGCTGCCCGTCATCTGCGACTCCAGCGAGCCCAAGTCCATCGCCGAACTCAGGCGGCATGGCGTTCTGGCCTTGCCGGCCAAAAAGGGGCCCGACAGCGTGCTGCACGGCCTGCAGTGGCTCAACCAGCAGCGTTTGATTATCCCCGGGTGCTGCCCGCATTTCTTGGAGGAGGCGCAGAACTACACCTGGACGCCGGACGGCCAGGGCGGTCATATTAACAGGCCCCAGGGCGAGGACCACCTGCTGGACGCCCTGCGCTACGCCACGGAGCAGGACGCGCTTTACCAAGGCGCCCAGGTCATCTCCCGGCTTTATTGACCGGGCTGGATTTTTGCTGTCCTTCCATCGTGGTTTTTGGCGAAAAGGGCTGCGCATCTGTTATAATCCGCTCTGAACAAGTGGAGGACAAGGCTGTATGAAAATCCGTGACATTTTAAACCAGGACAAGATTGCCATTTCCTTTGAGGTCTTCCCGCCCAAGGCCGGGATGCCGCTGGACGATGTGATGGCCTGCACCCGGCGCATCGCCGGGCTCAAGCCCGACTTTTGCTCGGTCACCTTTGGTGCGGGCGGGGGCGCGTCCAATAACTCCGTCGCCATCGCCGACCAGGTGCAAAACGAGTTGGGCTTGACGGCCCTGGCACATTTCACCGGCATCGCTTCAACCAAGGAGAGCGTGAAGGAAAAATGTCAGGAACTCAAGGCCCGGGGCATCCTGAACATTCTGGCGCTCAGGGGGGACATCCCCCAGGAGGAGGGCTTTGTGCCCTCCCGTGATTTTCCGCATGCGTCTGACCTCATGGCCGAAATCAAGAGCCATGGCGATTTTTGCATCGGCGGCGCCTGCTACCCGGAAGGCCACGTGGAGAGCGCGGACAAGCACCAGGACATCAAGACGCTCAAAATCAAGCAGGAGGCGGGGGCAGACTTCCTCATTTCCCAGATGTTTTATGACAATGACCTGTTTTATAACTTTATGTACCGCTTAAGGGACGCGGGGGTCAGCCTGCCCGTCATCCCCGGCATCATGCCGCTGACCAATTTTAAGCAAATCAAGCACATCAAGCGCATCTCCGGCACCAACCTGCCGGCGCAGCTGCTGGCCATCGCCGACCATTTCCATGATGACCCCGCCGCTATGGAGCAGGCGGGCATCGTCTTTGCCGCCAACCAAATCATTGACCTGGTGGCCAACGGCATCAAGGCCATCCACCTGTATACCATGAACAAGCCGCAGATTGTGGAGGGCATCATGGCCAACTTAAGCCGCGTCATCCCGGGGCAAGTCCATGCCCGTTGAGCGCTTTACCAGGCTGTTTCCTGACATCCCCCAAAAAGAGGTGCTGCGCTACCTGGGCTACAAGGGCAGTCTGCCGGAGGAACGGGTTTTTGAGCGCATTGCTGCCGTGACCAAGTTGCTAAAGGAGGCAGCGACGCCGCTGCTGATCAGGCAGCGCTTTGCCCTTGAAAAGACGCAGGAGGGCATCCGCCTTGAAGGCCTGATGATGAAAAGCGCGTCTCTTCGTATCAACCTCAAGCCCTGTGAGGAGGCTTTTTTGACGGCGGCCACCCTGGGGCCCCTGGTGGACCGTTTGATGACCAGGCTGTCCTTAACCTCCTCCTTTGACATGGTGCTGCTGCAGGCGCTGGCCGCGGCCTGTCTTGAAGAGGTGCTGGATGAGGAAGAAAAGGTTATCAGGGCGGAGCTGGCGCTTGACGGCCTGGGCCTGCGGCCAAGGTATTCCCCGGGCTATGGGGATTTGCCACTTGATTTGCAGCCGGATTTCATCCGCCTGTTAAACGCGGGCAAGCTGATTGGCCTATCGGTGACGGACAGCCTGATGCTGACGCCGCAAAAATCTGTCACCGCCATCACCGGCATTTGCCGGGCGGGGGAGGGCAAGGCTCCGCAAAACCGCTGCGCCAATTGCGGCAAGGCCGACTGCGGGTTTCAGCATACACAAAGCGAAAGCGAGGGGTGAAGATGCCCTTTTCATTTGAAAGAGATACGTTTTTAATCCTGGACGGCGGCATGGGCACCTTGCTGCAGCAGCGGGGCTTAACAGCCGGGGAGCTGCCCGAAGTTTGGAACAAAACCCACCCGGAAGTTCTCAAGGACATCCACCTTCAATACCTGCGTGCCGGCAGCCAGGTGGTCTATACCAACACCTTCGGCCTAAACCGCTTCAAGTTCAAGGGGCAGGAGCAATTGGTGCCGGAATTGGCTGTCTTGGCGGCGCAAAACGCGAGGGCAGCCTGTGAGCAAATCAAAAGTGAACAGCCCGGCAAGGAAGCCTACGTCGCGCTTGATTTGGGGCCGACCGGGCGGCTGTTAAAGCCGGTGGGCGATTTGGGCTTTGAGGATTGTGTGACGGCTTATGCTGAGGTGGTTCGCGCGGCCGCGCCGCACTGTGACCTGGTGGCGGTGGAGACCATGACCGACCCCTACGAGATGAAGGCCGCCATCCTGGCCGTGAAGGAAAACTGTGAACTGCCCATTTTGGCCACCGCGGCGGTCAATGAGCAGGGCAAGCTCTTAAGCGGCTTGGACGCAACCGGCCTGGTCGCCCTCCTGGAGGGCCTGAATGTCAACGCCCTGGGCCTCAACTGCGGCGCGGACCCCCGGCTGTTAAAGCCCGTCATTGAGGAATTGGTATCCGCCATCTCCATCCCCCTGGTGCTAAAACTCAATGCCGGCTTGCCCCACCAGGACAAGGGGCAGACGGTTTTTGACATGGAGCCGGACGCTTTCGCCGAGATGATGGCGGACTACGCGGCACTTGGCGTTCAGGCGCTGGGCGGCTGCTGCGGCACGACGCCCGCCCACCTGGCCGCGCTGAGCAAGGCTTTACACGGCCTGCCTTATAAAAAGCCTGTTGAGAAGACGGACACCATCCTGTGCTCCTATGGCCGGACGCTGAAGGCGGAGGGGCCGGTGCTCATCGGCGAGCGCATCAATCCCACCGGCAAAAAGGCCATGCAGGCCGCCCTGCGTGAAAAGGATTTTAACTGGATGCGCCGTCAGGCCATCATCCAGGAGGAGCAGGGCGCCCAGATGCTGGACATCAACGTGGGCCTGCCCGGGATTGACGAGGCGCTGACCATGGCGCAGGTGACCCGCGCGGTGCAGGAGGTCAGCCTGCTGCCCGTTCAGATTGACGCGGGCAAGCCTGAGGTATTGGAAAGCGGCCTGCGTGCGGTCAACGGCAAGGCGCTCATCAACTCGGTCACCGGCAAGGAGGACAGCCTTCTGGCCGTGTTGCCCCTGGTTAAAAAGTACGGCGGCGTTATCGCGGGCTTGACGCTGGATGAGGACGGGATTCCGGATACGGCAGAGGGCCGCCTTCAGGTCGCCCGCAAAATCGTGGCCGCTTGTGAAAAGCAGGGCATCAAGCGCAAAGACATCGTCATTGACCCCTTGTGCATGACCATCTCGGCGGACTCTGAGGCCGCCAGGGTGACGCTGTCCGCGCTGAAAATGATTAAAGAAGAGCTGGGCGTCAAAACCATGCTGGGCGTGTCCAATATCTCCTTTGGCCTGCCCAACCGCCAGGCGGTGAACGCCGGCTTTTTGAGCCTGGCGCTGGAGGCGGGGCTGGATTTTGCCATCATCAACCCGGGGAGCGACTTGATGATGGCGGCCTATGACGCGCATTTATTGCTCTCAGGCCAGGATAAGGGCGCCGCACGCTACATCGCCCGCCAGGCGGGCAAGGACATCGCCGTCTCCGCGAAAACGGAGGGTGCGGGCGTGTCTCCTGCCGCTCAGCCCCGCGAAGGCCTGACCCACGCCATTTTAAAGGGCTTAAAGGAGGATGCCGCCCGGCTGACCAAAGATGCGCTTGAAAAGGAGGACGCGATGGCCCTCATCAACGGCACCCTGATACCGGCCCTGACCCGGGTGGGGGATGAGTTTGCCGCGGGCACCCTGTTCTTGCCGCAACTCATGATGTCAGCTGACGCCTGCGCGGCCAGCTTTGAGGTGGTGCGCGGCCATCTGCCGGGGGACAGCGCGCGCTCCGGACACAAAATTGTCATCGCCACCGTTAAGGGCGATATCCACGACATCGGCAAGAACATCATGCGCGCGCTGCTGGAAAACCACGGCTACCGGGTGATAGACCTGGGCAAGGATGTGGACCACGAAACGGTGGTGGAAACCTGTCTGAGGGAAAATTGCCGCCTGGTGGGCCTGTCGGCGCTGATGACCACGACGGTGGAGAGCATGAAGACCACCATCGCGCTCCTGAAAGAGCGCTGCCCTGACACCCGTGTCATGGCGGGCGGCGCGGTGTTGACCGCGGAGTATGCCCGTGCCATCGGAACTGATTTTTACGGCAAGACCGCCATGGACGCGGTCAACTATGCCAAGGCCGTGTTTGGATGAGCGCCGTCACACCCCCAAAATTATACCGCCCCAAAGGGCGGTTATTTATTGAGAAAAATGAGCAAAAGCCCGGAAAAAGGGGTATACTTATCCTGTTGTAACAAACCATCGACATAGAGAAGGGAAAGAACATGACAAAGTTTTCTGACATGAAGTACGAGCGCCCGGATTTTGACAAGGCGATTGCCGGGGGCATGGCCTTGATTGACCGGATGGAGCAGGCTGAGAACGAGCAGGCTTTTTTTGACGCGCTGCTGGAGATGGAAAAGGTTGAGCGTGAATTGTCCACCCTGTCCACCCTGTCCAACATCCGCCACACCATTGATACCCGGGATACTTTCTACGCCACAGAGCGCGACGTGTGGGATGAGATGGGCCCCAGGCTCCAGGAAGTGTCCGCCCGCAAGGTGGAAGTGATTCTGGCCTCCAAGTTCCGCGATAAGGTGGCGGAGAAATACGGCCCCCACCTGCTGGAAAAAATGGAAGTGGCGCTGAAGGCCTTCAAGCCCGAAATCGTGGAAGACCTGGTGGAAGAGAACAAGTTGACCAGCGAGTACGAAAAGCTGATGGCCTCCGCGCAGATTGAGTTTGACGGCAAAACGCTCAACCTCTCAGGCCTTGTGCCCTATATGCAGTCCACCGACCGCAAGGTGCGCAAAGCAGCCAATGACGCGCAGTGGGGCTGGCTGGCCGAGCGCGTGGACCAACTGGATGAAATCTATGACAAACTGGTCAAAATCCGCCACAACATCGGCAAAAAACTGGGCCATGACAGCTTTATCCCCGTGGCCTACGCCCGCATGGGCCGCACCGACTGGAACCAGCAGGACGCCAAGGTCTATCGCCAGCAAATCATTGATTCCGTTGTGCCCCTGGCCCAGAAGCTCTACAAGGAGCAGGCCAAGCGCATCGGCATTGAGCAGATGAAAAACTATGACGCGACGCTGGAGTTTTTAAGCGGCAACCCCAAGCCCGTGGGCGGGGAAGAGGTGCTGGTCAAGCACGCTTCCAAAATGTACAAGGAACTGTCCCCGGAAACGGATGAGTTCTTCAAGGTCATGGTGTCCCAGGAACTGATGGACCTGACCACCAAGCCCGGCAAGGCCAACGGCGGCTACATGACCTTCATCCCGGACTACAAGGTGCCCTACATCTTCAGCAACTTCAACGGCACCTCGGGCGACGTGGACGTGCTCACGCACGAGGCCGGCCACGCCTTCCAGGGCTACCTGCAAAAGGATGTGGAGCTGATGGCCATCGCCGACTACACCTCCGAGGTGGCTGAAATCCACTCCATGAGCATGGAGTTCTTCACCCACCCCTGGATGGAAGGCTTCTTTGGCAAGGACACTGAGAAGTATTACTACTCCCACGTGTCTGACGCGCTCAAGTTCCTGCCTTATGGCGCCAGCGTTGATGCCTTCCAGGAATGGGTGTATGAGCATCCAAACGCCACGCCCCAGGAGCGCCTCAACCAGTACCGGGAGATTGAAAAGGTCTTCTTGCCGCACCTGGATTATGATGGATTTGAGTATCTGGAGAACGGCGGCCGCTGGCAAAAGCAGCTGCACATCTACCTCTACCCCTTCTATTACCTGGATTACACCCTGGCCCAGGTCTGCGCGCTGCAGTACTTTGTCTGGAGCCTGAAGGACAAGGACGCCGCCTGGAAGAGCTACCTGACCCTGTGCCTGGAATCCGGCCGCGTGCCCTTTAAACAATTGGCGCCGCAGTCGGGCCTCAAGAGCCCCTTTGTGGACGGCACCATCGCCTCCATCACGCCGGAGCTTGAGAAGTACATGGACAGCCTGGACAAGAGCAAGATTCACTGATTGACAGGTTAATACTTAGTTACCGGCGGGCGTTTGCCCGCCGGTTTTTGTGTGCCCAAACGCTTTGTGACAGTTTTCTGACATTTTTCTGCCTTTTCTTCGGGGATTTACGCGCGTTTGCCGGGCTAAGATGGCTGTGCGGCGGGACGACCCGCCCGGAAAAGGAGAAAAACCGATGAAAAAGAAACTGTTGATGTTGGCCCTGGCGTTGAGCCTGTCCCTGTTCGCTGTCCCCGCGCTGATGGAAGACACCGTGGCCGCGCCCACCGCCTCCCAGGAGCCTGTTGTCACCGAGGAAGCGATTCAAAAGGGTATTGAGAACTACGAGGAGCCGGTCGGCTACCCGGTCAATGACGATGGTAGCCCCTGCTACAACTGCGGCGTGGGCGAAGGCTTTGAGGATGAGGCGGAGTGGAACCTGGAGGATGAATCCGAGTGGAACCTGGACGAGGAAACCGAAGATTATTCTGAGGACTACGTGATGGAAGGCGCCTGCCCCCTCTGCGGCGATACCTGGAATCAGGATGAGTATGGCATGGGGGATGAATATGGTCTGAACGATTTTGAGAACGAGAATTGGGCAGATTATGAAGACGAGTCCTTCTATGGCGAAGACCCTGACATGATGGCATGGGGCGAGGAAGACCTGGGTGAAGCTGGCCAGGGTGAGGAAACCGGCGAGACCGGCCCCGTCTACTCCGCCTCCAAGCAGGAATTGCTGATTCGCGCTTATACCCTGATTGACGAACTCAACGCCACCCTGGAAGCTCTGGAATTCGGCGCTTCATACGAATAACGCTTCGCTCATCAAAGAAGTGTCTGCGGACACTTCTTTGATTTTGGAGGAACGGGAGTTTCTGCCTGTTCGCTTCGCTTACGGCCGGCAGAAACTCGCGGAATGTTTGGGCTTGGGCCTAAACCCGCGGCACCAGTCTGTCAAGAAGTAAATCCGGGGAGGTATCGGAGGGCGAAGCCCTCTGATGGTAATCCGTCCCGGCGACATGCGCGGTGGGACGGAAGGCCTTGCGTAGCAAGGGTTTCCACGCCAAACGCCGCCCGGGAACGAAGTGAGAGGCGTTTGGCCCATCGTCCCAAACAGTCAAAAAAGGTTTTTTGACTGCCTGTGCCGCGGGCATTTGCCCGCGGCATTTTGGCTTGAAATGAATGACAGGGCGGCTTTGATTCGTTGAATGGGGGAGGAATGAAAGGGAGAGAGAATGACAAAACGCATTTACGCCGCGGATGACGAGAAGGACATCAGGGAGCTGCTGGGCCTGTTTTTAAAGGACGCCGGGTTTGAGGTGACCCTGTTTGAGACGGGGGAAGCGCTCCTGTCCGCCTTTGTGGAACAGCCCTGTGACCTGGTGATTTTAGACGTGATGATGCCGGGCAGGGACGGCATTGAAATCTGCGCTGAAATCAGAAAACAATCCACCGTGCCGGTCATCGTTTTAACCGCCCGGGACAGCGAACTGGACTACGCCGCCGGCTATTATTCAGGGTCTGACGACTACCTGACCAAGCCCTTCCGCCCCGGCATCCTGGTCATGAAAATCAAGGCGCTTTTGCGCCGCGCGGCCATGGACAACGAGCCCGCAGAAAAAGAAAAGGCTCTGGTCTTTGCTGACCTGAGCCTGTCCCGCGCGCGCAGGCTACTTTTTTGCAGGGGACGGGACATCGCCCTGACGGGCACGGAGTTCCAGCTGCTTGAGCAATTGATGCTTAAAAACGGCGATATTTTGAGCCGGGATGAGGTGCTGGCCGTGGTCTGGGGCTTTGATGCGCCGGTTGAGACCCGGGTGGTGGATGAGACGGTGCGCCGGGTGCGCGGCAAGCTCAAAACCCTGGGCAGTAAGACGCTTATCAAGGCGGTCTGGGGCCTGGGCTACCGCCTTTTTAATCAGGAGGGAACCAAGTGAAGCCGGCGCGCAGCAACAAGCAGCGCCTGGGCCGGCTGACCGGGCTGATGATGGCCTGCGTTATGGCCTTTGCCATCCTGGCGCTCAACCTGGTCTTCACCCGCTTTATTGAGACCGAGGCTAACCGCGCCATCGCCCGGGAGGCGGACAACTATCTTCAGGAGGCGGGCAACCTGCTGGCGCAGGATGTGTACAAAAGCAGTCCCGTGACGGTCAACTCCCTCCTGCTCAACCCGGATTTGCGGCCGGATGATGATTTTTACTACGCCTATTCCCTAACGCGATTAGAGCGGGCTGTGATTGCTCACCTGCAAATGTCTGGCCTGCCCGAGGGCGTGCAGCGGCTGAGCCTGCTGGGCGAGGAATTGTACCTAAAAGCCTTTCTGTTGGACAGGGATGAGGGCGACCGCGCGATGGCGGTGGTGCTCTACGCCAATGTGTCGCCGCTGAAGCAATTCCTCCTCCTGCTCAACGTTATTTTTCTCATCCTGTTGCTTGGCTTTGGCGCGCTGGCGGCCTTCATCGGCCTGCGCCTGGGGCGAAAGATTGACGACACGCAAAGCCGCATGCGCCGCTTTTTCGCCAATGCCTCCCATGAGCTCAAAACGCCGCTCACCATCATCAGCGGCTATGCCGAGGGCTTAAAGCTTGGCCTTGTGCCTGATAGCGCACAGGCGGGCGGGGCCATTTTGTCCGCCTCCCTGCGCATGGAAAGCCTGGTGGAGGAATTGCTGCTCATCTCCAAAATGGAGTCAGGCGCCATGAAACCGCGCTATGAAACCCTGTCAACCCTGGATTTGGCGCGGGATTGCTCGGAAGATTTACGAGAGCAGGCCGAAAAGGCGGGGGTTATTATACAAATAGCCGGGGAGGAAGACTTGCCCGACCTCACGGCGGACAGAGCGCTGATGAAGCGGGCGCTGTCAAACCTGCTGCAAAACGCGCTGCGCTTTGCCAAGGAGCATGTCAGCATCACCCTCACTGAGGCCGCCGGGCGTGTGCGGATTGAGGTGTCAGACGACGGCCCGGGCATTGAAGAAAAAGATTTGCCCCACCTCTTTGAGCGTTTTTACACGGGCGAAAAGGGGCAAAGCGGGGTGGGACTGTCCATCGCCCAGGAGATTGTGCTCCTGCACGGGGGCAGTTTAAGCGCCGCAAACAGCGGTAAAGGCGCGGTTTTTCTGATGACATTGCCGCTCAAACCCTGATAAAACTTATAAAAACACGCGGCCCTTTCCACCCCGGACAGGGCTGTTTCTTTGCCTGTTTCGCATTGTAAGGCTTGATTTGCTGTGATAAAATAAGGGCAATCAATATTTGGACCGCATGGCGGCTGTTTTTATACAAACCTTCGTCATCAGGCTGACCCACAGAAAGGACCGACCATGACATCAGGTTCCGTTCATTTTATTATCGTCAACCGCGGCAAGGCCAACAGCCTGTTGCACCGCGCCCAGGAAATCGGCGCAAAAAGGGGCACCGTGATGCTGGGCGAGGGCACCATGGCTTCGCCCATCCTGGACTTCTTTGGCATCAACCAAAGCCAGAAGGAAGTGCTCTTAATCGCCGTGCCCGATGAGGTGACTGAAAGCTTTTACGGCATGCTCCGCACCGAGTTCAACTTCCACCACCGCTACAAGGGCATCGCCTTCTCCGTGCCCTACCGGGCGATTAACAAGGACACCAAGAAGCGCGAAGAAGTGACCAAGGACTACCACGCGGCGCACATCTGCCTGATGACCGTGTTGGAGCGCGGCCTGGCTGAGGAGTGCATGCGCGTGGCCCGTGCGGCCGGCGCCCGGGGCGGCACCATCCTGCACGCGCATGGCGCGGGCGTGCCCCAGGACTTTTACTTTCCGCTCGTCATTGAGCCGCAGAAAGAAATTTTATTGATTGTCGCGCCTCGGGAAACCGCGCTGCAAATCCGCGACGCCATCTACCAAAACATGCAATTGGAGCGCAAGGGCGCCGGCATCGTCTTTGCCCTGCCGGTCAACCGCACCCTGGGGCTGTATGAGGAGCGCCAGCAGGAGAGGACGGTGAACACATGAGCCTTTTAAAGCATAAGTTCACCGAGGTCAGCCGCTCACTATTGCCGGTCATGGCGCTGGTATTGCTGTTGGCTTTCACCCTGGTACGGCCGGACATGGATGTCATCTGGCGCTTTTTATTGGGCTCCGTACTGCTGTTGGTCGGCCTGGCCATTTTCCTCTTGGGCGTGGACCTGGGCATGAACCCCATTGGCGACCACATGGCGGTGGAGGTGGCCACCTCCAAATCGCCCTTCAAGGTGGCCCTCATCGCCTTTTTGTTGGGCTTTCTGGTGACGGTGGCGGAGCCGGACCTGCTCATCCTGGGCTACCAGGTGCAGGATGCCTCCGGCGGGAAAATCGGCGCCCAGCTCATGGTCTACATGGTTTCAGCCGGCGTGGGCGTCCTCATCCTGTTTGGCACCTTCCGCCTGCTGCGCGGCCGCTCCTACCCCGTCTTCATGGCCCTGGCCTACCTGGGCATCTTTGTGCTGAGCTTGTTTGTGTCGGAAGAATTCCTGGCCATCTCCTTTGACTCCTCAGGGGCCACCACCGGCGCCCTCACCACCCCTTTTATCCTGGCGCTGTCGGCCGGTCTCTCCCGCGTGAAGGGCGGCAGGAGCACGGAGGAGGACACCTTTGGTATGGTCGGCGTCATGTCGGCCGGGCCCATGTACGCCCTGATGCTGATGAGCATTTTTACCGGGCAGAGCAGCATCCAGGGCGAGGCCGCGGAGTTTATCCCCCAGCAGGGCATCCTGGCCCCCATTATGAACTTCCTGCCCAAGGAGTTCTGGGGTTCCCTCATCGCGCTGCTGCCGCTGACCGCGTTCTTCTTCCTGCTGAATTTCGTTCACTTTAAAGCGCCCAGGCGTGAAATCGCGCGCATTGTGAAGGGTTTGATTTATACCCTGCTGGGCCTCACCCTGTTTTTAACCGGGGTGTACTCAGGCTTTCTGGACATGGGGCAGATTATCGGCCGCTCCATCGCGCAGAACCACAGCTGGCTCCTGCCCGTTGTCGGCTTCCTCATCGGCATGATTGTCGTATTGGTGGAGCCCGCGGTGATTGTGTTGGGCCAGCAGATTGAGGAGACCACCGGCGGACGCATCCCCGGAAAAATCATCAAGGTCACCCTGTCCATCGGCGTGGCGCTGGCGGTGATGCTGTCCATGCTGCGCATCAT
>CAZHPW010000008.1:8996-36542 GCA_964534515.1 uncultured Christensenella sp. | reverse complement strand
ACCCCCAAATCTATACTGCATTTAAGTGTACAATTTGTATACAATCGTGTCAAGAACGGTGTTTTACCGCGATAATAGACGAAAGAAGGTTTTCCTTTACCGCTCCGTGAGCATGACGCGCACGCGGAGCAAACCGTCCTTGAGCGCGTAGATGCCGTGCAGCTGTCCGTCCATCGTTAAACAGACTTTGGTATCTTCTTCTGTCTCAAGCACCTCAAGTTTGTCAGCCGGGAGCACGACGCCGTTGAGCGCTTGAAAACGCAGGGCTCCCGGGATTTCGTAAAAGGGAAAATGCTGCAGCAGAGATGCCAAATCCATAAACAGGTTTTGGTCTGTTCCTTTCCCCTCTTTCCAGTCGCGCAGGTCCTGCGGCGTAACGGCATCCATGATGGCCAGCCCGGCGCTCTCCTCCCGCAGCAAAAAGCGCATGTGGCTGGCACAACCAAGCACTTGCCCCAGGTCATGGCACAAGGTTCTGATGTAGGCCCCTTTGCCGCAGCGTACCCGCAGCAGAAAGCCGTGGTTGGCTGTCTCGCCCAACACCTGAATACTGTCAAAGCGCACAGGCCGCTCCTTGAGCTTGGCGACCTTGCCCTCCCGGGCCAATTGGTAGGCGGATTTGCCCTGTATCTTGAGCGCGGAGTACTGCGGCGGCAGCTGCATGACTTCGCCAATAAAGTTTTGAACCGCGGATTTGACCGCGTTGATGTCCGGATAATTGGCAGAGGTCGCAATCACCTGGCCCTGGGCGTCCTGGGTGTCTGTGGCCTGGCCAAAGGCGACCTCAGCCAGGTACTGCTTGTCTGAGTCCATCAGATAATCGCAGATTTTGGTGCCCTTGCCGATTAGGATGGGCAGAACGCCTGCAGCCTCCGGGTCCAGGGTGCCGGCGTGGCCCACTTTGTCCCCGGTTAGGGCTTTAATGAAACCAACCGCCTGGGCAGATGACATACCAGGCGGTTTATAAAAATTAATCACAGCGTTCAAGGGCACACCGCCTGGCGCATTCTGTTGAGCATTGTGTCAACCGCCTCATCAAGGGGCAGTTTGACCGTGCACCCGGAAGCCAGCACATGACCCCCGCCGCCAAATTCCACCGCGATTTGCGCCACATCATAGGGGTACAGCGCGCGCAGGCTGAACTTGGTGGTGTTCTCATCCAATTGGGTGGCGAGGAAACACATCTTGACGCCGGAGATGTTGAGCGCCTGGTTGACTAGGCCCTCGGTCTTGTCCGAATCCGTGCCGGTCTCCTCAAAATCCGCCATGTAAAGCTTCATGTAGCTCAATCTGCCCTCGCACAGCAGGGTCAGGGAATCCAGGGCCTTGGATTTTAACTTGATAAAGCTGTATTCCTTTGTCAGGTGCAAAATCCTGGAAAACTTGTTGATTTCTAGGCCTGCCTTGATCAGCCCCGCCATTTGAAGGAAGAACTCCTCATCCATCTGGCCGAAGCTGAAGTTGCCGGTGTCGGTGGACAGGGCGGCGTAGAGGCAGGCGGCGGCATCCGCGTTGAGCGGCACTTCAAACGCCTCATACAGCCTGTACACCAGGTTACCGGTTGCGGCGACGGTTTCTACCACATAATTGTACTTGCCAAAGCGGGTGTTGGAGGCGTGGTGGTCAATGACCAGGGTGTTCTCCGTCTTTTCAAACAGTAAGCGGCTGTCCCCGATGCGGGCCAGGTCACTGGCGTCCAGGCAAATAAACAGGTCAAAGGCCTGCCCTTCCACCTCGTGCGGGAACCTGACTTCCTCCCATTCCGGCAGGGCTTTTAGGCTGTCCGGCACCGCGTCATGGGACAGCATGGTAATGTCCTTGCCCAGGGCTTTGAGCAGCATGCCGGTGGCCAGAAGGGAGCCCAGGGCATCGCCGTCCGGCTGTACATGCGTACATAAAACAATCCGCTGAGCGGATTGTATCAGGGTTTTTATGTTATTCAGGCTGGTCTTGCTCATCTTGTTGCTGTTGTCCTTCATTGGCCATGACTTCTTTGAGCACCTTGGCGATGTGCAGGCCATAGGCGATGTTCTTGTCCGGGAGGAAGAATAATTCCGGGGTGTAGCGCACGGTCAGCGTGTTGCCAAGCTCATGCCGCAGCAGGCCGGCGGCGCCTTTCAAGGCCTTGATGAGGCCGTCCATCTTGTCTTCCTCCAGGACGCTCACATAGACCTTCGCGCTGCGCAAATCCCGGGTGGGCTCCACCCGGGTGATGGAGAAGGTACCGCTCAAGCGCGGGTCCCTTAACTCCTCCCGGATAATCTTGTCCAGGTTTTTCTTGATTTCTTCCGCGATACGGTTTTGGCGATACTGTGCCACTGCGTCTCCTTAGCGCTCGATTTCTTCCATCATGAAGCACTCGACCACGTCTTTTTCTTTGATATCGTTGTAGTTTTCAAGCCCGATACCGCACTCATAGCCGCTGGCCACCTCGCGCACGTCATCCTTGAAGCGGCGCAGGGAAGACAGTTTGCCCTCAAAGATGACCACGTTGTCGCGCAGCAGGCGCACAGGCTGGTTGCGCTGCATCTTGCCGTCGGTGACATAGGAGCCTGCGATGGTGCCGGAACCCGTGATTTTGAACACGTTGCGGACCTCGGCGTGGCCAAGGATGACTTCCTTGAACTCGGGGGCCAGCATGCCCTTCATGGCCTTCTCGAGGTCCTCAATCGCCTGGTAGATGACGCGGTAGAGGCGGATGTCAATGTTTTCACGGGCGGCCACTTCACGCGCGTTGTTGTCCGGGCGGATGTTAAAGCCGATGATGGTGGCATTGGCGGTGGAGGCCAGGTTGACGTCGTCCTTGGTGATGGCGCCCACACCGGAATGCAGGACGTTGATTTTGACCTGCTCGTTGCTGAGCTTCTCCAGGGACTGGCGCACGGCCTCGGTAGAGCCCTGAACGTCCGCCTTGATGAGGACGTTGAGGGTCAATTGCTCGCCTTCCTTGATGTTCTGGAAGAGATTGTCCAGGGTGACAGAGGAGGAGGCAACGCGCTGTTCCTTCAGGCGGTCCTCGCGCTCCTTGGCAACCTGGCGGACCAGCTTGTCATCCTTGACGGCAATCATCTCATCGCCCGCCGCGGGCACGGTGTCAAAGCCGGAAATCTCAACCGGCATTGCGGGTCCGGCTTCGCGGACGTTTTCACCCTTGTCATTGAGCAGCGCGCGCACACGGCCGGAAGCCATTCCGGCGATGATGTTGTCGCCAACGCGCAGGGTACCGTTCTTTAACAGCACCGTGGCCAGCGCGCCGCGGGTCTTGTCCAGTTTGGCCTCGATGATGATGCCGCGGGCCAAACGGTTGGGGTTGGCACGCAGCTGCAGGATTTCAGACTGCAGCAGAATCATCTCCAGCAGGTTGTCAACGCCCTGGCCGGTCTTGGCGGACACGGGCACCATGATGGTGTCACCGCCCCAATCCTCAGAGACCATGTTGTAGTTGGTCAAATCCTGCTTGATGCGCTCAGGGTTGGCTTCGGGCTTGTCCATCTTGTTGATAGCGACAATAATCGGCACCCCGGCGGCCTTGGCGTGGTTGATGGCTTCAACGGTCTGGGGCATGACGCCGTCATCGGCAGCCACGACCAGAACGGCGATGTCCGTGGACTGGGCGCCGCGGGCGCGCATGGCGGTAAACGCCTCATGGCCCGGGGTGTCCAGGAAGGTGATGACCTGGCCATTTAAGGTGACGGTGTAAGCACCGATGTGCTGGGTGATGCCGCCCGCTTCGCCGCGGGTGACATGCGCGTCACGGATGTAGTCCAATAGGGAGGTCTTGCCGTGGTCAACGTGGCCCATGATGGTGATGACCGGCGGACGCGGCTGGAGTTCTTCCTCGCTGTCAATCTCATCGGCGGTCTCAATCATCTGGTCTTCCGCGGTGCGGTCAAGTTTGTAAATTAAATCAACGCCAAACTCCTGGCTGACCAGGGAAGCGGTGTCGTAGTCCAGCTCGCTGTTGATGGTGGCCATGTTGCCCAAAAGGAGCAGCTTTTTGAGGATTTCACCTGCGGGCTTGCCGATGCGCTCGGTCAAGTCCTTAACGGTGATTTTCTCCTGGTTCATGATGGCGGATTCAATCTTAATGGGCGCCATCAGCTGCTGGGCGGAGGGCTTCTTGGAGCGGGCACGCCTGCCGCCGCGGATGACCTCATCCTCCATGCCAAAGGTACCGGGCTTGTTGCGAACAGTCTGCTTGCGCTGCTTGCTCACATGCTCGGGGTCGGGCTTGCGGGTGTAGTTTTTCTTGTTGGGGTCGTAATTGGAGACCCTGTCCTTCTCAATGGGAACCAGGAGTTCATCCACCGGGGGCTTGGCAGCGCCGGGTCTGCCCATAGGCCTGCCGCCCATACCGGGACGGGGCGCGCCGCCCGCGGGGGCGGGACGGCCATACTGGGGCGAACCGGGAGCCGGGCGGCCATACTGCTGGGCGCCGGGGGCTGGACGGCCGTACTGCGGAGCGCCGGGAGCCGGGCGGCCATACTGCTGAGCGCCGGGAGCCGGGCGGCCGTACTGCTGGGTACCGGGGGCCGGACGGCCATACTGCGGAGCGCCGGGAGCCGGACGGCCGTACTGCTGGGCGCCGGGCGCTGGACGGCCGTACTGCTGGGTCACAGGCGCCTGGCCGGTCGCGAAGCGGCCCTGGACGGGCTGCTGCGGCTGGGGCTTGGGCGCGGGTGTCACAATGTGAACGCGCGGCATGGGCCGCTCCGTCGTTTTGGGCGCCTCAGCGGGCTTTTCTTCAACTTTGGGTTTTTCAACAACCGCTTCCTGCACAGGAGCGGCCGCAACTTCAGGCTGGGCTTCCGCTTTTTCAGCGGCAGCAGCCGTCACGGCGGGCTCAACCTTGGCTTCGGCTTTGACTTCCGCCTTGGGCTCTTCCGCAACGGGCGCAGGCGCTTCCGCCTTTGCTTCAACAGGAGCGAGCGCTTTCACAGGCGCTTCCGCTTCGGGTGCCTTGGCCACGGGGGCTGGCGCTACTTCAACAGCGGCTTCGGCTGCGTCCAAAATCGCCTTCTCATCCTCATCGGGCATCGTCCAGGCTTTTGTCTGAGACTGCAGCATCTGCTGCTGCTGCTCATGCTTTATGCGCTGGCGCTCCTCCTCTTCCTGGCGTACGAAAACGGACTCCTGCTGCTTGAGCATTTGCAGCATGATGTCCGCGTTGCGTTTGACGCGTTCGGTTTCAGACAGGATGACGCCTGTTTTCTGGTTGAGTTCCTTGATGGTGTCTTTGAGACCGACTTTCGACATTCAGCCTTTGTCCTCCAAAATCATTGCTTGGTTTCTTTAAGTATCATCTGGGCGAAATTGCCCGGTTTCACGGCTCCAACGGCCATTCCCGGCCGGCCGCAGGCAAGTCCCAACATGCCCGCATCTAACAGGATAACCTGTACTTGGTAGTGATTGCAAGCATCACGCACTTTTTTGCGGGTATTTTCGCTTGCCTCGGGTTCCAAAAGGGCCAATCCGGCCTTGCCGTCCTTGATGAGCTTTAAGCTCATCTCTGCCCCGGGCACCAATTGCCCCGCGCGGAAAGCCAGGCCCAGCATGCCCTGCAGCGCTTTACTCATGCTCGGCCTGCTTGGGTTTTGAGAAGGCGATTTGCCGGCTCAACTGTAAGGTGACCTCGCTTGAGATGCTGCGCTCCAGGGCGCGCTCCAACTGCCGCTGCTTGACCGCCCTTTGCAGGCAGGTCTCCTCCGGGCACACATAGGCGCCGCGGCCGGACTTTTTGCCGGTGAAATCAATGAGGATTTCGTCCTCCGGCGTGCGCACCACCCGCAGCAGGTCTTTCTTGGGTTTCATCTCCCTGCATCCCACGCACATGCGCATCGGGATTTTCTTCGCCATTCCCCTGACTCCTTAGCCGTTGATGTCGTAGGGCATCTCTTCATAGCCCTCGTCCATCATCGCCTCGTCAAGCACGGCGGTGTCCATGTAGTTTTGCTGTGCGACCAATTCGTCAAACTGGCTCTGGGATTTGATGTCAATCTTCCAGCCGGTCAGTTTGGCGGCCAGTCGGGCGTTTTGCCCCTCTTTGCCGATGGCCAGGGACAGCTGCAGGTCGGGCACGATGACGCGGCAGATTTTCTCTTCCTCGGAAATGAACACGCTGACCACGTGGGCGGGGTTGAGGGCGTTGGCCACAAATTCAGCCGGGTCGGGTGACCACTTGATGATGTCAATTTTTTCGTTGCGCAGCTCATTGACCACCTTCTCAACGCGAGAACCGCGGGGGCCGACGCAGGCGCCGACCGGGTCAATCATCGGGTCCATGGAGAAGACGGCAATCTTGGTGCGGCTGCCGGCCTCACGGGAGATGGAGCGAATCTGCACCACGCCGGTCGCGATTTCGGGCACTTCCATTTCAAACAGGCGCTTGACCAGGCCCGGATGAATGCGGGACACGTACACCTGGGGGTTGCGCTGGAACTCATTGCCGGAGCGGCGAACCTTGAGGACGTAGACCTTCACGTGGTCGCCGTCGCGGTAGCTTTCGCCCGGGATGAACTCGCTGGTCTCCATGATGCCTTCGGTGCGGCCCAGTTCCAGGTAGGCGGCCTTGGGCTCCACGCGCTGGACGATACCGGTCAGGATTTCGTTTTCCTTCTCGATGTACTCGTCATAAATCTTGCCGCGCTCGGATTCGCGGATTTTCTGGACCAACATCTGCTTGGCGGTCTGCGCGGCGACGCGGCCGAAATTGTCCGGCGTCACGTTGATTTCAACGATGTCCCCCACATGGTAATTGGGGTTCATGGCCAGCGCTTCCTCAAGGGAAATCTGCATTTCGGGCTCTTCCACCACGTCTGCGACGGTTTTGCGGAGGAAGACCTGGGCGCCTTCCTTGCGGCTTAGGCGCACGGCCAGGTTGGCAATCGCCGTGCCCTGCTGGCGGTTGTTGCGGCGGTAGGCGGCCTTTAGGGCCTCCTCAATGGTGTCCACCAGCACCTCTTCGTTGATGTCCTTTTCTCTCGCCAACAGCGAGATGGCTTCCATCAGGTCTGCCTTGGGAGCGTTCATGCTTCTTCCTCCTCCGTCTTGGGATTGTCTTCATCCAAAATACTTAAATCAATGGTGCGGCGGGCCAGGGCGATTTCCTTGAAGGTAAACTCGATGTCCCCCTGCGCTGTTTTGAGGGTCAGTTTGTCCTCCTCACAGCCCGTGAGCAAGCCGGTAAACTCCTTCTTGCCGTCCCTGGGCTTGAAGAGTTTGACCTCAACCTCCTGCCCCATCGCCTTTTTGGCGTCCTTGGCGTTTTTGATCGGCCTGTCCAGGCCCGCTGAGCACACCTCCAGAAAATCGTACTCGATTTCTTCAACCATGGGCTGCAAGGCGCGGTGAAAGCGCTCACAGTCATTGAGGGTGATGCCCTCGGGCTTGTCCAGGAAGACCCTCAGGTAGACCCCGGCGGGTTCCTTTTCAAACGCGGTCTCCAGGTGCTCAAAGCCCAGTTCTTGAGCCAGCTTCTCGCTGACGCCGTTTGCCCACTCTATCGGGCGGATTTTCTTTGCCATCTTATCCCCTTAAAAAATAAAAAATGAGCCGTCGCGTACTGCATTTAGCGAAAACAAAAAAGCCTCGCTTCATGCTTTGCGCAACATCCCACTTCTTCGTTAAGCCCTTCTTTCCTACTTGTAATGCAAGTACCCCATGATAATACCATTAATAGCGCCGCTTCGCAAGCGGAAACAAGCAAAAAGAATAAGTTTTGTCGGCCGGTTTTCTTGACATCGTCTTCCCCCGGGCCCTATAATCATGCATCACACTTTGCAAAATGGAACGGAGGCTTGTCATGCACATTCTGGATACCCTCAAGGAACGCGGCTTAATCGCTCAAATCACCTATGAGGATGAATTGTACAAGCAGCTGGAACGCGAACCCACCACCTTTTACGTTGGCTTTGACCCGACTGCGGACAGCCTGCATTTTGGGCACTTCATCCCGGTCATCGGCATGCGCCACATGCAGCAGGCCGGTCACAAGCCCATTGCCTTGGTCGGCGGCGGCACCGTGCAG
The DNA here is from genome assembly GCA_964534515.1 of uncultured Christensenella sp. GTDB lineage: Bacteria > Bacillota > Clostridia > Christensenellales > Aristaeellaceae > UBA6115. The sequence goes on along the minus strand of CAZHPW010000008.1, from coordinate 28,516 downwards.
GTGGCTGACCCTTCCGGCAAAACGGAATTACGCAAGATGCTCTCCCTTGAGACCATCGCCAAAAACGCCGCCAAAATCCAGGAGCAGCTGTCCCGCTTCATCAGTTTTGAGGACGGCAAAGCCCTGTGCGTCAACAACGCCGATTGGCTGGTGCCCCTTCAGTACCTGCCCTTCCTGCGCGAAATCGGCCCCCTGTTCTCCGTTAACCGCATGCTGACGGCCGAGGCCTACCGCCTGCGCATGGAAAAGGGGCTGACCTTCCTGGAATTCAACTACATGATTATGCAGGCCTATGACTTCCTGGAGCTCTACCGCCGCCACGGCTGCAGGCTGCAGATGGGCGGGGATGACCAGTGGAGCAATATCTTGGCCGGCGCCGACCTCATCAGGCGCAAGGAGCGCGAGGCGGCCTTCGCCTGCACCTTTAACCTTTTGATGAACTCCGAAGGCCAGAAGATGGGCAAGACCGTCAACGGCGCGCTCTGGCTGGACCGCGACCTCTGCTCCCCCTATGAGTTTTATCAGTATTGGCGCAACATCGCCGACAGCGATGTGGAGAAGAGCCTGGCCATGCTCACCTTCCTGCCCATGGACGAGGTGCGCCGCCTAAGCCGCCTTGAGGGCAGCGCCATCAACGAAGCCAAGGCCACCCTGGCCTTTGAGACCACCAAGATGGTGCACGGCGAGGAAGAGGCGCAAAAAGCGCAGCAGGCCTCCGCGGCCCTCTTCTCCGGCGGCAATATGATGGAGGACGTGCCCACCTTTGAGTGGACGCTTGCCGAAATGAACGAGGACAACAGGCTCACCACCCTGCTCTTCCTTTCAGGCCTTTGCCAGAGCCGCAGCCAGGCGCGCACCATGGTCGCCCAGGGCGCTGTGCTGGTGGGCGAAGAGAAGGCCACCGACACCGACATGAAATTGACCGAGGACGACTTCCCCACCGAGGGCTTGATGCTTCGCCGCGGCAAGAAGAACTACTGCCGCGTCATCCTTAAAAAATGAGCGTCCGGGGCAGTTTTTATACCCTGAAAGAGGCCGCGGCAGCCGAATCCATCATCAAAAAAAGCCGCTTTATCGCCCAGGCTTCCCCCGTCACAAGCGAGGAAGAAGCCCTGGGCTTTATCAAATCCATCAAAGACAAGCACAAGACGGCCACGCACAACTGCTTTGCCTACATCATCGGCAGCAATGCCGGCCTCATGCGCTACCAGGATGACGGGGAGCCCCAGGGCACGGCGGGCAAGCCCATTTTGGACGTGCTGATGCGCAACAACTTGGTCAACTGCGTGGCCGTGGTCACGCGATACTTTGGCGGCGTTCTATTGGGCGCCGGCGGCCTGACCCGCGCCTACTCCGGCTCCGCCGCGCAGGCGGTTAAGGCGGCCAAGATTGTCATCACCGAACCCAGCGTCCAGTTGACGGCCTTGATTGAGTACGTGTACTGGGACAGGGTGAACCACTTGCTGCAGAGCCTGCCCATCTGTGAAATTGAAAAAGACTTTTCCGACAAGGTGCTGCTGGACTTCCATGTGCGGGAAAAAGACTTAAATGAGGTACAAGAAAAACTGGTGACCATCACAGACGGGACCGCCGACATCCTGGTGTCCGACCCCTTTTATTATCAATGGGAGGCGGACTTCCTGGAGGATGAAAACCCGGATGAGGAAGAAGATTAAAGGCGCGGAAACCTCCGCGCCTTTTGTGTATCAACAAGTCTTGTTTACGCCTCGTCCGGGAAGCAGTACCGGGCAATGGCCTTGCCCACGCCGTCCCGGTCATGGTGGTCGGTCACCGCGTCTGCGTGCGCCTTGACCTCCTCCGTCGCGTTTTCCATCGCGACGCCCAGCCCGGCTTCCTGTATCATGGGCAGGTCGTTGAGCTGGTCGCCCAAGGCCATGGTGTGCGCCATATCGATGTTGAGCGCCTTGGCCAGGACAGCCAGGCCCAAGCCTTTGTTGGCTTCCGGCGGCATGACCTCCAGGTTGCGGTCAGAGGAGGCGGTGATGTCAACGCCCGGCAGGCTGTTTAAAGCCTCATAGACCTCCTTGGGGGTGTGGCCGTCCTTGCTGAAGTATACAAAGTACTTAAACTGGGGCTGCTCCAGCGCGGCCTTGCAGGCTTCATAGCCATAATCATATTTGACGCGCTTTTTGAGTTCCAAGAGCAGGGTCGGGTCTTCCTCAGAAATATGCCGGGGCGAGTCGCGCCTGGTGTTGACCGTGCCCTTCCCGAAGATGAAATAGCCTTCATTCATCCCCTCCAAACAATCAAAGACTGTTTTCGCGGTCTCCTTCTTGAGGAAGACCTCATGGATGCGCTCGCCGTTGGGGGTCAATTCCACTACAGCGCCGTTTAAGCTGATAACCGGGCAATCAAGCCCGTACATCAGGGCGATTTGCGCCGCGTTCTCAGGGAAACGGCCGGTGCAGATGGCGAAAACGATGCCGTTGTCCTGGGCCTTTTTAATCATTTTGAGGGTGTAATCCGAAATCTTGCCTTCGCTGTTGAGCAAGGTGCCGTCCATGTCAGCGGCAATCAAACGGATGTCCGGGTGGTTCTTCATTGATCTCTCTCCTAAAATAATGGTTCTACTGTAAAGCGCTTGCCCCTTAAGCCGGGAACCGGGCAATCCTTATAAAAGGCCAGGGTGGTGGCGCAGAGTTTTAATTCCCCCGCCTTGTACTTGCGGTTAAAATCCCGCTGGCCATAGACCTCATCCCCCAAGACCGGATGACCCAGAAAAGCCAGGTGGGCGCGAATCTGGTGGGTTCTGCCCGTGTGCAGGGTTACACTCAGGCGGCTGACCGCGCCGGGCTTTAAGACGGTGTATTCGGTGACAATCTCCCGACTTTGAGGCACTTCATCCGCATAAACGCGCACCCGGCCTTTTTCGTTGTCCTTGATGAGGTAGGCTTCTTCCACCGCGGTTTTCTTTGGCATCTCGCCCATCACCAGGCACTCATATTGCTTGAGCAGCTGGCGGCCCTTGAACAAGTCTTTGAGCGCTTCCTCAGCCATCGGGTTTTTGGCCAGCACCACCAGCCCGCCCGTCTGGTTATCCAACCGGTGCACCAGGGCCATGCGCTCATCTTCCCCCGCGCGGGCCTTGGCCCAGGACAGCAGGGAAAAAGAGCTCCGCAGGTTGTTGTCCGTGTTCAAGCCCGAAGGCTTATTGACAATCAGGCAGTCCTCATCCTCAAACAGAACCGGAATTTCCCGCATCGCGACCGGGGTAAACAGGTCAATCTGATCACCCTGAAGGACGGCCACATTCTCGCTAGCCCTGACCCCGTTGACCTTGATGTCCTTCTTCTTTAGGGCGTCGCGCACCGCACGGGCAGACAAAAGGGGCAGTTCCCTTGACAGGATATTCATCAGGAGGCCGTCCTCCCCCGCGGTCAGGCTGTGTTTGAACAAGGCAAACCTCCTTTTAATGAACAGAACCCAGTGTAAGAGAAGACCGGATAAAATGCAACACGCGCAAGCCCCGAACCATTCAGGTGTTTGTCCCATCAAATACAAGAGAAATACATCCGTCGTCTTGTATATTTTCACATTGAAATGTAATATTGTTCGCATATTCGCGCGCGGCGCGTACACAAAAGGAGGTTTTCCCTATGAAAAAACGCACTCTCGTGTCATTCTTGCTAGCCTTTGTGCTGGTCCTGTCCGCGTTCGCGCCCGTTGTCGCTGAGCAGGAAACCCTGAAGATTGCCGGTATCGGCGTCTTGTCCGGTGACTATGCCCTGTATGGCCTTGCCGTGAAGGAAGGCGTTGACCTGTATGTCAAGCAGGTGAATGAAAAGGGCGGCGTTTTGGGCCGTCAGGTTGAAGTCCTCTGGGAAGACACCCAGGGCACTGCCCCCAACGCGATTAACGCCTACAACAAGCTGGTTGAAGAAGGCATCGTCGGCATCGTCGGCGCCGTGCTGTCCGGCGAGTCCAAGGCCCTGGCTGAGGTCTCCGCGGATGACGGCATCCCGCAGATTACCCCCTCTTCCACCGCCTATGAAGTGACCACCGACCGCCCCAACGTGTTCCGCACCTGCTTCCTGGATCCCTTCCAGGGCAATGCCATCGCCAAATACATGTCCGACCTGGGCATCAAGAAAGCCGCCGTCCTGTATGACAACGCGACTGAGTATTCCAAGGGCCTCTTTGATTCCTTCAAAGCCCGCAGCGAAGAACTGGGCGTTGAAATCGTGGCCGCCGAGTCCGCCGCCTACGGCGACAAGGACTACAAAACCCAGCTGACCACCATCGCTTCCGCCGCCCCCGAGGCCGTCTTCCTGCCCTACTACGGCGCTGACGCCGCGATGATTTTGACCCAGGCCAACGAAATCGGGCTGGACGTCAACTTTTACGGCGCGGACGGCATTGCCGACATCGTGGACTACGTGGCTGACAAGAGCCTCCTGACCAAACTGGTTTACACCGACCACTTCTCCACCGACGCTGACAGCGAGCTGGCCAAGGGCTTTGTCTCCGCCTTTGAAGCGGAATACGGCAAGCTGCCCACCATCTCCTTCTCCGCCACCGGCTATGACGCGGCCCTGGTGCTCCTGACCGCCATTGAGAACGCCGGCAGCACTGAAAAGGAAGCCATCGTTGAAGCCATCAAGGCGACCAACCTGGAAGCCGTTTCCGGCAAAATCACCTTTGATGACCACAACGACCCCATCAAGTCCGCCTTCGTGCTGACCTTCAACGACCAGGGCATCAAGCAGTACCTGACCCAGGTTGATCCGTAAACAAACTGACGCATATGTATGGGGAGGAGCTTTCCTCCCCATATTTTATGATTTTTTTCGCAATCGGGGCCGTAAATCGGCGAATACCATATTTTATCCGCCGGTGAAATCATGTATAATCATGAGAATGCTCCAAAGACTGAGGTGAACGCATGACTTTATTCTTTAGCCAATTGATCAATGGCCTGCACGTGGGGTTTATCTATGCCCTCATCGCGCTGGGCTATACCATGGTGTACGGCATTGTCAAACTGATTAACTTCGCGCACGGCGACATCATCATGGTGGGCGCTTATACCGCCGTCATCACCCTGGTCAGCCTGGGCTGGTCCTCACCCCTGGCGCTGGTGGCCACCATTCTGGTCTGCGTCGCCTTTGGCGTCGCCATTGAGCGCATCGCCTACAAACCGCTCAGGTCCTCGCCGCGCATTTCCTCCCTCATCACCGCCATTGGTGTAAGCATGCTGCTGCAAAACTCCGCCCTGTTGATTTTCGGCGCGGCCTCCAAGCCCTTCCCGACCATCTTCAACATTGACCCCCTGCGGTTTGCCGGCATACAAATCAGCTTTGTGACCGTGCTCACCATTGTGGTGTCCATCATTTTAATGGCGCTGCTGCCGACCTTCGTCAAACCCAGCAAGGCCGCCAAGGTCATGCGCGCGGCAAGCGAGGACTACAACACAGCGCAGCTCATGGGCATCAACGTCAACAACACCATCACGCTCACCTTTGCCATCGGCTGCGCTTTAGCCGGCATCGGCGCGTTTTTGTATTCCATGGCCTACCCCGCCGTCTCCCCCACCATGGGCTCCCTGCCCGGCCTTAAGGCTTTTATCGCTGCGGTTTTGGGCGGCATTGGCATCATCCCCGGCGCCATGCTGGGCGGCGTCTTAATGGGCGTGGTGGAAAGCATGACCAAGGCCTATATCTCCACCCAGCTCTCCGACGCCGTGGTCTACGGCATCCTCATTGTTGTGCTCTTGTTCAAGCCCGCCGGCCTTCTGGGCAAGGCGACCAGAGAGAAGGTGTAAGCGCATGAATAAGAAGACAAAAGCCATTCTCTTAAACCTCATCGCGGTCACCGCGCTCTTTTTGCTGGTGGTTATTTTGATGGCGACAGGCGTGCTCAACAACTACCTGTCCAACATCCTAATCACCGTGCTCATCACCATCATCATGACGGCCAGCCTAAACGTCACTACCGGCTTATTGGGTCAGTTGGCCCTGGGCCACGCCGGCTTCATGGCCATTGGCGGCTATACCTCCGCCATCCTGACCAAGATTGTTTTGGCCAACATGGGTTTCCCCTTTGGATTGTCCCTGCCCATCTCGCTGTTGATGGGCGGCGTCATGGCGGCCTTGTTTGGCATGCTCATCGGCATCCCGGCGCTCCGGCTTCAGGGCGACTATCTAGCCATCATCACCCTGGGCTTTGGTGAAATCATCCGCGTTATCATTGAGAACATGGAAATCACCGGCGGCGCCGCGGGCTTGACCCGCATCACCCGCATGTCCCGCGCGTTTTCAGAGGACAGGCTGGTGTCCAGCATTGTTCAGTTCACCATCGTGTTCTGGATTACCGTGGTCATCATCGCCAGCATCTTTACCCTGGGCCGCTCCCGCCATGGCCGCGCCATCATCTCCATCCGTGAGAACGCCATCGCGGCAGAGGCCACCGGCATCCCCACCACGCGCTATAAACTGCTGGCCTTTACCATCGCGGCCTTCTTCGCCGGCATCGCGGGCGGCCTGTTCGCCCACCAGACCAGTATCTTGGACGCCAAGGCCTTTGGCTTCAACAAATCCATTGAGTACCTGGTCATGGTCGTCTTGGGCGGTATGGGTTCCATCACCGGCTCCATCATCGCGTCCTTTGTCCTGGTCGCCCTGCCCGAAATGCTGCGCGGCCTGGCCGAGTACCGCCTGGTCATCTATTCCCTTTTGCTCATCATCATGATGCTCTTTAGGCCCTCTGGCCTTTTGGGCACGGCGGAGTTCTCCCTGCTGTCCACCTGGGAAGCGATGGAGCGCTTCTTTATCCGCATTTTCAAGCGCGAAGCCGTCACCCGCATGCCCTTCCAGCCTCGCTACGACGTCTGGGATGACAAGCCGGTTCTTGAAACCGATAAACTGGGCATCTCCTTTGGCGGCCTAAAAGCGGCGCAGAACATCAACATCCAGCTCATGAACGATGAAATCGTCGGCCTTATCGGACCCAACGGTGCCGGAAAGACCACGCTGTTTAACCTCTTAACCGGCGTTTACATTCCCACTGAGGGCTCTGTCATCCTGCTGGGCAAGCCCATTCAGGGCAAGGTCACCCACGAAATTACCCAGAACGGTATCTCACGTACCTTCCAGAACATCCGCCTGTTCAAGTCCATGTCGGCCTTGGACAACATCAAGGTGGCCTTCCATTCCCGCATGAAGTACTCCCCCCTAAGCGGTGTCCTCCGCAACGCGCGCTGCCTGTCTGAGGAGCGCGGCATTGACATCCGCGCGCGGGAGTTGCTGCGCGTCTTCCAGATGGAAAACGACGCGGAGACCATCGCCGGCTCCCTGCCCTACGGCAAACAGCGCAAGCTGGAAATCTGCCGCGCCCTGGCCTCCAACCCCAAGGTGCTCCTCCTGGATGAGCCGGCCGCCGGCATGAACCCCAGCGAGACCGTTGAACTGATGAACACCATAAAGTTAATCCGCGACCAGTTCTCCGTCGCCATCCTGCTCATTGAGCACGACATGAAGCTGGTCATGGGCATCTGCGAGCGCATTTACGTGCTCAACTACGGCCAAATTATCGCGCACGGCAAGCCCGAGGAAATCCGGTCCAACCCCGAGGTCATCGCGGCCTACCTGGGCCAGGAGCAGACCGCGCACACGGAGGTGAACCAGCATGCTTAAGGTAACCGACCTCAACCTCTACTACGGCGCCATCCACACGCTCAAGGACATCAGCTTTGAGGTGCACCAGGGCGAGATTGTCTCCCTCATCGGCGCCAACGGCGCGGGCAAAAGCTCCATCCTCAACGCCATTTCCTGCCTGGTGCCCTTCGCGTCCGGTGACATTGAGTTCCTGGGCCAATCCATCAAAAAAATGCCGCCCTACAAACTCATCGGCATGGGCATTGCCCAGGTACCCGAAGGCCGGCGCGTCTTCTCTAAGATGACCGTGCTTGAAAACCTGGAGATGGGCGCCTTCATCCGCAAGGACAGCGCCAACATCGCCTCTGACCTGGACAACATCTACCACCACTTCCCCCGCCTCAAGGAGCGCCGCAAGCAACTGGCCGGCACGCTCTCCGGCGGTGAGCAGCAGATGCTCGCCATGGGCAGGGCCTTGATGAGCAAGCCCAAACTGCTCATGATGGATGAGCCTTCCATGGGTCTATCCCCCATCCTGGTCCAGGAAATCTTTGACATCATCAAGCAAGTCAACGAGGAAGGCACCACCATCCTCCTGGTTGAACAGAACGCGCAGATGGCGCTCTCCCTCGCCCGCCGCGCCTATGTACTGGAAACCGGCCGCGTCATCAAGACCGGCCAGGGCGCTGAGCTCATGCAGGACGAGGATGTCCGGAAGGCCTACCTGGGTGGTTAGGAGCCGGATTAAGTGGTTATGGACTTTTATAGGAGCGTTAAGGGACGCTCCTTTTCTTTAAAGAAAAGGAGCAAAAGAACAGAATGGGATACTAATTAAGCTACTCTCTGTCTGAAGCTTGACCTCTAATGAGGTCTGGTTTTAGCTTCTCTCTTCATAAAAGGGTGTGTTTTTTTCGCGAAGGATAAAAAAGAGAGCCTCTGATTTTTTCGCGGAGGCTCTTTTGGTCAGCGTCAGTTCGCCCAGGTTGGTTTGTTAACTTTCTCTACGAGTGCTGTTCCGTAGTAAATATAGAACACGTTCCCCGGTTCCAGTTTTAGTTGTATGGGAACGCCGGGTTCAATCGTATAGGATTCGCCGTTGTTTTCTCGTACAGCTTTTGTACTAAGACCACTCTTGTTGGCTTCGTTATAATCGTCTCTGTTTTTAAAGTAGTCAATGGTCACGATCTCCGATACAGTAGAGCTGGTGTTTACAAATATAAACTTGTAGTTGCCCTCGGCGATGTCTTCTCCAACTTCATAGGAGCCAGGGTAAATCAAGGAGTCGCTGCTTGCATCCCTTCTGGCAAGCTCCTGCTCCACCTCAAGCTTGATGGCTAAGAGGTTCTCAGTGCTCAAATCCTTGATGGCGCTTTCCTCTGCCAGCCCAAATATAGGTAGCATCAAGACCAGCGCCAATAGTACTATTAACAACTTCTTCATGTGTTTCTCCTTTACTCGTCAAATATCCCGCATCCATCCATACACAGCGGGTAGGGTCCTCCGCAGGCCTTGCATCCAATCGGTGGGTCATCAGGGTCTTCCGAAATATAGATTGGGTCCAGGTCCATGTCGTTCTCATCAATCAGCACGCCGCAGACGGGACATTTGAATCCGGTCATTGCGTAGCTGTACCACATCTCAACATTACACCGTTCGCAAATTGGTGCTTCCAAAATATAGTCCGGTAATGCGTCGCCATATGCACAACATATTAATCTTAATATGCCATCAAGGCACCTCCTCACTATTAATCCTATAGAATCCCATCCGAAAAGTAAAGATTTGAGTTGATGGTCAGTTATCTATAGTTTTATCCGTTTATCATTTGTTATTACCTAACAGCCTTGAGCAACTCGTCCTTCTTGTCGGCCTTCTCCCAGGGCAGGTCAAGGTCGAGGCGGCCGAAGTGGCCGTAGGCGGCGGTGTCTCGGTAGATGGGCCGGCGGAGGTTAAGGGTTTTGATGATGCCGTCGGGGCGGAAGTCCATGACTTCAAGGAGGGCGCGCTCAATCTCGGAGTCCGGTACCTTGCCGGTGCCAAAGGTTTCAACGGTGAAGCTGACGGGCTTGGCGCGGCCAATGGCGTAGGCCAGGGCAATCTGGCAGCGCTCGGCCAGGCCGGCCGCGACCACGTTGACAGCGGCGTAACGCGCCATGTAGGCGGCGGAGCGGTCCACCTTGGTGGGGTCCTTGCCGGAGAAGCAGCCGCCGCCGTGGGGCACAAAGCCGCCGTAGGTATCCACGATAATCTTGCGCCCGGTCAGCCCGGAGTCGCCCGCGGGCCCGCCGATGACAAAGCGGCCTGAGGGGTTGACCAGGAACTCGGTGTCCTTGGTGAGCAGGTGCGCGGGCAGGGTCTTTTTGATGACCTCCTTAAGCATGGCCTCGCGGATGGTCTCCTGGCTGACTTTTTCGTCATGCTGGGTGGAGATGACCACGTTGTGGATGGCGACGGGCTTGCCGTCCTCATAGACCACGCTCACCTGGCTCTTGCCGTCCGGGCGCATCCAGGGGAAGGTCTTGTCGCGGCGGACGGTGTCCATGCGCTTGACCAATTGATGCGCGGCCGCGATGGGCAGGGGCATCATCTCGGGCGTTTCGGTGGTGGCATAGCCAAACATCATGCCCTGGTCACCCGCGCCTGTCATGTGGCTGTCCTTGCTGCCGCGGCCTTCCAGCGCCTCAGTGACGCCCTTTGAGATGTCTTTTGACTGCTCATTGACCGCGGTGATGACAGCGCAGGTGGAGGCGTCAAAGCCATACTTGGCGCGGGTATAGCCCAGGTCATGGACAACGCCGCGGGCGATGTCCTGGATGGGCACATAAGTGCTGGTGGTGATTTCGCCCATGACCAGGAGGAGGCCGGTGGTGGTGCAGGTTTCACAGGCGACGCGCGCCTGGGGATCCTCTGCCAAAATCGCGTCCAGGACGGCGTCGGACACTTGGTCGCACAGCTTGTCCGGGTGTCCGGCGGTAACAGATTCCGAGGTAAAGAGTTTCTTCATGGGGGGTGTTCTTCCTTTCTCATAAAAACAGGCGCCTGATAAGCGCCCTTCTTCAGCAAACTTATCTTCCGGCTTTCGCCGCTGGATGTAGCACCTTGCTCTCGCAGGCTGCCGGGCTTCACAGGGCCAGTCCCTCCGCCGCTCTTGATAAGTGTATTCACTTGCGGTTATTATAGTGGACAGGTTTATTTCCGTCAAGCATGGCGGGCGGCCAGAAAACGCATCCGGGAGGGTTTAACATGCTGTTCATAGGAATCTGCGGCGCGAGCGGGTCGGGGAAGTCCACCTTGTCAGAGGAATTGCTGCGCGCGATTGGGCCTGACAACACCCTCATCAACCAGGACGCCTATTACTATGACCACCCGCACTTGAGCTTTGAGGAGCGCGCGGCGCTCAACTACGACGAGCCGCACATCTTTGACCACGACCTGTTAAACAGCGACATTGACGCGCTGTTAAGCGGGCAGTCCATACAGAAAAAGCTATACGACTTTACCGACCACCGCCGCGCGCACAGCGATGAACTCATCAAGCCCGGCCGCGTGCTCATCATGGAAGGCATCCACGCGTTTTATGACAAAAGGCTGCTGGACAAGATGTTTTTAAAGCTGTTTATCAGCGTGGAGCCGGACATCTGCCTCCTGCGGCGCATCAACCGCGACCTAAAGGAGCGCGAGCGCAGCATTGACAGCATCTCGGACCAGTATTTAAAGACCGTGAAACCCATGTATGAAAAATACATCCGCAACTACATCCACGAGGCGGACATCATCGTATCCCGCGGCGGAAAAAATGCCAGGATTGTCGATGTCCTGGCAGGGTATTTAAAGAGCGCCATGCAAGACGGCTTAGGCTGAGAGGTGCTCCACCAAAATCTTGACGCCAATGGCGATTAAGGCGATGCCGCCCACGAACTGGGCCTTGGACTGCAGCTTCGCGCCAAAGCGCTTGCCGATGTGAAAGCCGGTGAAGCTCAAGACCATCGTGATAACGCCAATTAAGGTGACGGCCAGCCAGATGTTGATGTTCAGCATCGCCATCGCAATACCGGCGGCCAGGGCGTCAATGCTGGTGGCGATAGACAGCATCAGCAGTTCCGGCAGATGCAGGGGCGTACAGACCAATTCCTCATCCCGGCTCTTCCAGGCCTCGTAAATCAATTTACCGCCGATAAAGCCCAGCAGGCCAAAGGCGACAAAGTGGTCCACCGGCTCAATATAACGGCTGAACGCGCTGCCTAAGAACCAGCCGATAAGCGGCATCAGCGCCTGGAAAAAGCCGAAGGACACGCCAACCGCCGCGCCCTCCCCCTTGTCCTTGAGTTCAGACAGGCAGGCGCCCTTGCACAGGGCGACCGCGAAGGCGTCCATGGCCAGGGCAATTGACAGGGCAATCATCTCTCTTGGCGTCACGTTCAATCCGCTCCTTTACATTCCGACGCATTGTAGCAAAGCGGAATATTTATGTCAATTATATGAAGCACCGTTAAAATTATGTTGATTTAGGGGCGGGCTTATGATAAGGTTATGTGGGTAAAACCAAAGGATTTCAGGGTTTGCGTCATTGGATGAAACCGCGCTTGTGAAGCGTTTTATGATTGGACAGCAGACACTGTCAAGAACACCGGTTCACCGGATAAAGGATGGTTAGACATGGAGCGTAAAAAAGTATCAAAAATCGCCCGATTGGCGGCCTTGCTGCTGTTCGCTGCCATTCTGGCCGGGTGCACCGCCACCCCGGATACCACAATCCAGCAGAACAACGGCGACAACACCGATAACATTTTCCCGGTGCGCGGCACGCCTACGCCGGAACCCGGCGAGTCCCCCTCCCCGACCACGGGGTTTGTGATTAACCTGCCCTCCGGCTCACCCAATATCTTAACCTCGCCCTCACCGGGCAGCTGGGGCAGCATCTTAACCAGCAACCAGCCCTTCTTAACCCCCACTGCCACCGTCTGGGGCGGCGTCATCACCGTAACCACCACCCCCGGCGCGGTCTCGCCCTCGCCCACACCCATGGTTCTGAAACTGGGCGCTTCCGGCCCCACCGTGCGCACGCTGCAGCAGCGGCTCAAGGACCTCAAATACAACATCGGCTCGGTTGACGGTGACTTTGGCAAGACCACCGAGGCCGCGGTCAAGGCCTTCCAGGCCCGCAACAACCTCTATGTGGACGGCATCGCCGGCACTGCCACCCTCAACAAGCTCAATTCCTCCTCCGCCCTGCCGCCCAGGCCCACCGCGACACCCACCCCCAGGGCCACCGCCACCCCGGTCATCAGCGCGAACACCTACCTGCGCAATGGCTCCTCCGGCAATGACGTCAGGCGTATGCAGCAGCGGCTCATCGACCTGGGCTACTTAATGGGCCAGCCCAACGGCCGGTTTGACGACATGACCGAAGCCGCGGTCTATGCCTTCCAGGATCGCAACACCTCCTACTCCGACGGCGTCGCCGGGCAGGAGACCTTAAAGAAACTCTACTCCTCCTCCGCCCGCTCCACCTCCAGCTCCGTCGGCATCATTGGCACCTCCATCCAGCGTGGGCTGATGGACTCCAGCGCCGTGCGCCGCATCCAGAGCAGGCTCAAGGAACTCAATTTCTACACCGGCAGCGTGGATGGGGACTTCGGCGCCTCCACCGAGGCCGCAGTCAAAGCCTTCCAGAGCGCCAACCGGCTCTCCCCCGATGGGCGCGTGGGCTCCAACACCTATGCCGCGCTCTTTAGTTCCAACGCCAACCGCGGCGGCACCACCACCAACCCCACCAATCCCCCCGCCGGTGTGCCCACCCGCATCCCGCATTACACCAATGTCACCCCCAACCCCGCCGGCGGCTATGTCACCCTGCGTGAAGGCAACTCCGGCCCCCTGGTGCGCCAGCTGCAGCAAGCGCTCAAGGACCAGGGCTACTACAACGGCACGGTTGACGGGCTCTTCGGCTTTGGCACCACGGAAGCCGTCAAGGATTTCCAGCGCAGAAAAGGCCTGTCCCAGGACGGCGCCGCCGGCCAGGGCACCCTGCGCATCCTCTACCAGGGCGACTTCCCCACCGGCTCATAAGCAACACGATTTAACTTGGCCTCCCGCGAAAGCGGGGGGCTTTTTGTTGGGGATGAGGAGGGGACGATGGGGACGGTTGGGGACGGTTGGGGACGGTTGGGGACGTCTCCTTTTCTTTGAAAAGAAAAGGAGCAAAAGAAACTTTAATAGGGGTATGGGATTTAAATTAATTTATCTGAGGGCATATACAAAATAATTCTAAAGTTTTCAGAGGGGTGTGGGGAGCGCTTTTTCAAAAGTGCTCCCCGCCGTCTCCCAGAATAAAAAACTGTCCCCCGCAACAGGGAACAGTCAATATTCAATCACTCCAAAGTTTTCAGAGGGGTTTGGGGAGCGCTTTTTCAAAAGCGCTCCCCAAGGTTTCCCCGTTCCTAATCTTAAAAAAAGCGCTCCCCAGGTTTCCCCGTTCTTAATCTCTAAAAAAGCGCTCCCCAAGGTCTCCCCTGTCTCTTCTCTCTTAAAACAGCGCCTCAACAAACTCCTTGGCGTTGAAGGCCTGAAGGTCATCAATGCCTTCACCCACGCCGATGTACCAGACGGGAACGTTGAGCTCCTGGCGGATGGCCAGGGCGATGCCGCCTTTGGCGGTGCCGTCCAGTTTGGTGAGGATGATGCCGTTGATGTCGGCAACCTCGCGGAACATCTTGGCCTGGTTGAGCCCGTTCTGGCCGGTGGTGGCGTCTAAGATTAGCATGCTGCGCACGGTGGCCTCGGTGAACTCGCGGTCAATGACGCGGCGAATTTTGCCCAGCTCGTCCATGAGGTTTTTCTTGTTGTGCAGGCGTCCGGCGGTGTCCACGATGAGCAGGTCGGTGTTGCGCGCTTTGGCGGACGCGATGGCGTCAAAGACAACGGCGGCGGGGTCAGCGCCATGCTGCTGCTTGATGAGGGGCACATCGGCGCGGTCCGCCCAAACCTGAAGCTGGTCATCAGCGGCGGCGCGGAAGGTATCCGCGGCGGCGAGGACAACACTGCGGCCGACCTCTTTGAAGCGCAGGGCGAGCTTGCCGACTGTGGTGGTCTTGCCGACGCCGTTGACGCCAACAACCAGCATGACCATGGGCCAGTTAAGCGGCGGGCGGGGAATGTTCATTTCCTCAATCATGATTTGCTTGAGCATTTCCCGCGCCTGGCCGGCGTCTTTGACTTTGTTCTGCTGAACCTGGGCCTTGAGCTTGCCGATGATGACCTCAGTCGCCGCGACACCGGCGTCGCTTAGCAGGAGGATGTCGGTGAGCTCCTCGTAAAAGTCCTCATCAATGGGCAGTCCCGTGGTGGTGATGGATTCAATTTGCGTGGTCATCTGGTTGCGGGTCTTGGACAAGCCCTGTTTGAGTCGGGCGAAAAAACCGGCCATGTGGTCCTCCTTTGTTAGGCGGTGTACTCCTGCAGGTTCACGGAGATGATGTCAGACACGCCCTTTTCGCGCATGGTAACGCCGTAGAGCATGTCGCAGCTTTCCATGGTGCCCTTGCGGTGGGTGATGACAATAAATTGGGTGCCGGACTTGTACTCCTTGAGGTAGTCGGCAAAGGAATAGATGTTGGCGTCGTCCAAAGCGGCCTCAATCTCATCCAGGATGCAAAAAGGCGTGGGCTTGAGTTTAAGCATCGCGAAGAGAATGGCAATCGCGGTTAAGGTGCGCTCACCGCCGGAGAGCAGGGAGAGCAATTGCAGCTTCTTACCGGGCGGCTGGGCCTTGATTTGGATTTCGCACTCCAGCGGGTGGGCGGGGTCAGACAGGCTAAGGCTGGCCTGGCCGCCGTTGAAGAGACGCTTGAAGGTCTCGGCGAAGTATTCATTGAGCAGGGCGAACTCGCGCACAAACTGCTTTTCCATCTGCCCCTGCAGGCGTTTGATGAGGTTTAAGAGGTCCTCACGAGCCTGCTGCGCGTCATCGCGCTGCACGGAGAGCTCGGTAAAGCGGTTTTGCGTGGTAGCGTACTCGTCCAGGGCATGGATGTTGATGGCGCCCATGTCCTTAATCTGCTTGCGGATGTCCCCGGCCTCTTTTTCAAGGGAGGGCAGGTCGGTCTTCTCCTTGATGGCGAAGTCGCCGGCCAAGGCATAGGTCAACTCATGGGTGTTAAAGAGGGTGGCCGTGATGGTGTGCAGCTCCTCCTGCAGACGGGTGAGGTTGAGCTCTCCCCTGTGCAGTTTGGCGCTGTCCTCGCTGTGGAGGCGGTGGGTGGCCTCGGACTGGTCCATCAAATGCTTTTGCAGCGCGGTAAGCTCACGGCGCCTGGTTTCAGCGCGGGTGTTCTGCTCGCGGATTTGCTCCACCGCGGCCGTCATCTGTGTGGTGAGCGCGTCCAACTCCTCTACCTTTTGCTGTTCTTTGGCGATGCGCTCCTTGAGGGAGGCGGCATTTAACTTGAGGCGGTCGCGGCGCTGGCGCAGGGCGATGAGCTCTTTTTCAAAGCGCTGCTTGTCCCGGTGAACCAGGTCCAGGCGGTGTACCAGGGCTGTTTTCTTTTCACGGGCCTCGTCCAGGCGCTCACGGATGCCGTCGGTGGCTTCGCGCGCCTTCGCAAAGGCGGCGCGCAGGCGGCTGTCCTCGGCTTCCATGGCCTCGCGGTCCTCTTCAACCTGCTTGTTGATGAGGTCGGCCTTGCCCAGGTCGGACTCAATCTGCGCAATCATTTCCTGCAATTGGGTCTTGGCGGTCTCGGACTGCTCCAGGCGCGCCTGGGCGTTGTTAAGGCGCTCGGTGGCCTGGTTGACGCGCTCTTCCTCACGCGCGATGGCGATTTCCTCGTCCTGGGCGATGAGGCGCTCAGACGCGGCCTTTTCCTGGGCGGTTTTGAGCTCCGCCTTCTTCTGGTTGAGGGCGGCCTGGGTGTCCTGGAGGGTGATGATTTGCTCGTTGAGCTTCTGGGAGAGCTCCTTGATTTCGCGCTCACGGCCCAGAAGGCTGACGGTTTTGCTCTGTACGGAGCCGCCGGTCATCGCGCCGCCGGCGCGCATGACGTCACCCTGCAGGGTGACAACGTGGAAGGCCTGGCGGCCTTTTCTTGAGATGGCGATGGCGGCGTCCAGGTTCTGGGCGACCAGGGTGCGGCCCAGAAGGGATTCCACGATGTCGCGGTATTTGGGCTCATAAGTGACCAGCTCACTGGCCGTGCCCAGGCAGCCGGGCATGGTGAGCACGGCTTTTTCGTTGGGGTTTAGGGTGCGGCCGCGGACGGCGGAGATGGGCAGGAAGGTGGTGCGGCCATAGCGCTTCTCGCGCAGGTAGTTGATGAGCTCCTGCGCGGTTTCCTCGTCATCGGTAACGATGTTTTGCAGCGCGCTGCCCAGCACCATCTCAAGCGCGGTCTCCAACTCCTTGGGCACGGAAATGAGGTGGGCCAGAGCGCCGTGAACCTTTTTGTTGCCCTCGGCGTATTGCAGAGCCTGGCGGACGGGCTGGAAAAAGCCCTCATGGGAGCGGGCCAATTCCTCCATGGCGGTAAGGCGGGCCTTGTCCTGCTGGAAGCGGGTCTGGGCCGCCTGGAAGGCGGCTTCATCGGCCTGGGTCTGCTCACGCTCCAAAAGCAAATTGGCCTCTGTCTGCCTGAGGTTTTCATAGAGGCGGTTGACCGCTTCGCGGGTGGATTCCAATTTGTCCTGGGCGGCCTGCTCTTCCTGCTGCGCGATGGTGAGCGCGTCCTGAAGCTGGGCTTCATTGCCGGTGATTTCATTGACACGGCTTTGCGCCTGGGTGAGCATGGCCTGCTGTCGCGCCTGCTGCTCGCGGGCGTCGGTGCGGCTGTTGGCGGACTGCAAAATCCGGCTGCGGTGGCTGTCCAGGGCTTCCTCCAGGGAGGTCTGCTCGGACTGCGCCTGCTCAGCCTGCTTTTCCAGCTCGCTTAGTATTTTGTCCGCTTCATCCAGCAGCTTTTGCTCGCTTTCGGTGTCCTGGCTGCTGTTCTCAAGCATCCGGGTCAATTCCGCCGCTTCCTGGTCCAGGGCTTCAATACTGCTGACATTGCCCTGCTCCTCGGTGATGGCGGCTTGCAATACCTGGGCGCTTCGCTCTTTCAAGACGGCCTGCTCGCGCAGGGCGTTCTCCTGAGCCTGCAGGGTGTTGAGGACGCGCTCGCTCTCGGCCTCCGCGAGTGAGAGGCTTTCCTCATTCGCAAGGCGCTTTTGCTTGTAGCCTTCCAGGTCCTGCTCGTGCTTTTCGACCATTTCGGCAATGGCCTTGTTGCTTTCCTCCAGGGTCTCAATGCGCTTGCTGAGCCGCTCGTGGCGGGCTAAGAAAATGGTGGCGTCCAGGTTCTTTAAGCGCTCAGACAAGCGCAAATACTCCCTCGCAGTCTCGCTTTGCTCCTTGAGGGGCTCCAGGCGGCTGCCCAGCTCTTCTAAGAGATCACCAACGCGGAGCAAGTGCTCCTGGGTGCGGTTGAGCTTGCGCTCGGCCTCTTCCTTGCGGGAGCGGTAGGCCATGATGCCGGCGGCCTCCTCAAAGGCGGCGCGGCGCTCCTCGCCACGGCCGGACAGGATAACGTCAATGTGGCCCTGGCCGATAATGGAGTAGCCCTCACGTCCTACGCCGGTATCGTGGAACAATTCAACGATGTCCTTTAGGCGGCAGGATTTTTTGTTGAGGTAGTACTCGCCCTCCCCGCTGCGGTAGACACGGCGGGTGACCATGACCTCGGTATGCGGGTTTTTGAGTTTGCCGTCCTGGTTGTCAAAAATGAGGGAGACCTCGCAATAGGGCATAAGCTTGCGCTTTTGCGTGCCCACAAAGATGACGTCCTCCATCTTGGCGCCGCGGAGCGCCTTGGCGCTTTGCTCGCCCAACACCCAGCGAACGGCGTCGGCGATGTTGCTCTTGCCGGAGCCGTTGGGTCCGACAATGCCGGTGATGCCCTCGTCAAAGCGCACATCGGTGCGCTGGGGAAAGGACTTGAAGCCAAACAGCTCAAGCCGGGTCAGTTTCATGTGCCTTTCCCCCTTTCCATGTCTAAAATCGCTTTCTGCGCGGCCTGCTGCTGCGCTAAGCGCTTGGTGGCGCCGGTGCCCCGGGCCAGTTCCACGCCGTCTTTGAATACCGCCACGGTAAATACCCGGCGGTGCGCCGGGCCTTCGGCCAGGATGTCTTTGTACTCCGGCTCATTGAGCCCGGAGGCCTGAAACAGGGTCTGCAGCCGGCCCTTGGGGTCCAGTTCGGCGTCCGCGCTCTTAATGGCCTTGTCCCAGAGGCTCAACACCGTGTTCCGGGCTTGCTCAAGCCCGCCGTCCAAATAGATGGCGGCCAAAACGGCCTCCATGGCGTCTGCCAAGATGGAAGGGTTGTCCCTGCCGCCCTGGGCGTTTAGGGAAGCGTCCAACTGGAGGTATTCCCCCAGGCCAATTTCACGCGCGATGCCGGCCAGGGTCTGCTCGTTGACCAGTTTCTGGCGCCTGAAGGTCAATTTGCCTTCCTGGTCATTTTTCAGTTCAAACAGGGCGTGGCTGATGATGAGTTCAAGCACCGCGTCCCCCAGAAACTCCAGCCGTTGATTGTTCTTGACCTGGCTGGCAGCCGGGTGGGTCAGGGCGGTTTTCAATAAACCGGTATCATGAAAGGAATATTGAAGGGCTTCCATGAGCCCGCTGATGCCCGTTTTGTCATGAAAAAAGGCTGCTGCCTCTTTGTGCAGCAGCGAGGAGTCCTTTTGTGTCACCCTTGGCGTTCCTGGATGTAATCGACCACATCGCCCACGGTTTTGAGCGTGGTGATGGCGTTGTCTTCAATCTGGATGTTGAACTGGTCTTCCAGGTCCATAATCAGCACCATGACATTGGCGCTGTCCGCGCCCAGGTCTTCCACCAGTTTGGCGTCCATGCCCACTTTGTCGGGGCTGA
>CAZHPW010000008.1:0-8986 GCA_964534515.1 uncultured Christensenella sp. | reverse complement strand
GCTTTCGATATACGCTACAACGTCCTTTACCGTTTTCAGGCTGGTAATGGCGCTGTCTTCCACCTGCAGGTTGAACTGATCCTCAAGATCCATGATCAGCACCATCACGTTGGCGCTGTCGGCACCCAGGTCTTCCACCAGGCGTGAGTCGCGGGTGATGGTGCCGGGCTCGGCTTTGAGCTGCTTGGAGATGAGGTTCACAACGTTTTCCATAAGCATGGGGCGGGTTCCTCCTTAGTTTAACGGTTTAGCCAGGTTTTCTTCAATGGCGAGGGACACTTTGTTGCGGGCCATGAGCGCGGCCTGCCGGATGGCGCTGGAGATAGCCTTGGCGTTGCTGGAGCCGTGGGCTTTGACCACCGCGCCACGGACGCCCAGAAGCGGCGCGCCGCCGACCTCCGTGTAGTCCATCATCTTCTTTACCCTCGCGAAAGCGGGCTTGGCCAGCAGGGCGCCGATTTTGCTGCGGGTGTCCGCCATCAGCTCGCGTTTGATGATGCTCATCAGGGCGCCCGCGATGCCCTCAGTGTACTTGAGAATGATGTTGCCGTCAAACCCGTCGCACACGATGACATCAGCCTGGTCAGCGGGGATATAGCGGGCCTCAATGTTGCCCACAAAATTGATGGGTTCCTTCTTTAAAAGCTGGTGGGCTTCCATGTACAATTGGCTGCCCTTTTCTTCCTCAGCGCCGTTGTTGACAAGGCCGATGCGCGGGTTTTTAAGCCCCATCATTGTGCGCATGTAGGCGTCGCCCATCAAGCCAAACTGGGCTAAGTACTCAGGCTTGCTGTCCACATTGGCGCCGCAGTCAATCAGCAGGTACTGGCTGCTCTTGCCGGGCAGCATCGGGGCCAAGGCAGGGCGCTCAATGCCGGGGATGCGGCCCAGGCGAAGCATGCCGCCCACCAGGGTGGCCCCTGTTGAACCGGCGGAAACAAAGCCCTCGGCCTCGCCCTCGCGCACCATGAGCATGCCGCGGACCACAGCGCTGTCCTTCTTTTGACGGATGGCCATGGCGGGGGATTCATTGTTGGTGATGATTTCGGGGGTATTTAAGACCGTGATGCGCTCCCTGACGTCATCAGCGCCTTTTAAGTGCGCCTCAATGGCTTCGGGCACGCCGGCCAAAATCAGGTGCAGGTCTTTGTCCGCCCGCAGCGCCATGACAGCGCCCTCACAGGTGGCCTGCGGCGCGTGGTCGCCGCCCATCGCGTCCAAAACGAGTCTGAGCATCCGTTTCCTCCAAACAAAATTACTCGTTATGATAGCATGATTTTGTCCGTTTAGACAAGAATGAATGACAAACCGCAAGCCCCTTCCCCGCCCCCTTTCGCAAACGCTTGAAACTTGGTAGAATATTCGGTATAATCATGTAAACTAGGATGGAGCGATGCTCTGTCCGGCAAAGGAGGCCAGCCAATGAAATTAATTATCGCGATTGTTCAGGATGAGGATGCGGCGCACCTCGTCAGTGAGTTGATGGAAGATGGTTTTGGTGTAACCAAATTGGCGACCACAGGCGGATTTTTACGGGCGGGAAATACCACCCTTTTAGTTGGCGTTGAGGACGACAGATACGACACCTGCATGGGTCTGATTGAAAAGGTTTGCAAAAGCCGCAAGCAGATTGCCACCTCTCCTGTCACCATGGGCGGCGCTACCGGCATGTATGCCCCCTACCCCATTGAGGTCACCGTTGGCGGCGCAACCGTGTTTGTGCTCACCGTTGATCAGTTCCTGAAAATCTAAACCACCTGATGACGCTAAACGGCCAGACTGCGCGGCAGACTGCCTTTTTCCAAGAGTTGTCAGATTTGATTCCAAGCCTGATACAACAATATGCCATGGCGAAAGCCCCACATGCCCTGATGCTCTCAGGGCAATTTGGTGTAGGAAAATCTACCCTGGCGCGGCTGTTGGCCCAGGCCCTGCTGTGCGAGGGCGGGCAAAAGCCCTGCGGCGAATGCCCAAATTGTGTTAAAGTACAGGAGGGCAACCACACCAACCTGCTTGAGGTCAAGCTGCTGGACAAGCAGCGCAGCGTCAAGGTTGAGCAGACCAGGGCGCTGTTGTCCAGCCTGTCCACCTACCCCTTCTCCTCCGGCCCGCGCGTGGTGCTCTTGCGCCTGGCGGACACCTACACGCCCCAGGCGCAAAACGCCTTGTTAAAGGCGGTGGAGGAGCCGGATGAGGCCACCTATTTCCTGATTACCTGTGCCAATGAGCAGGCGGTGCTGTCCACCATCCGCTCCCGCTGCCAGATATTGCGCATGCCGCCCTGGAGCGAGGACTTGACAGCCAAAGTGCTTATTAATTCGGGTTATCAGGAGCATGAGGCGCGTGAACTGGCCGCGCTGTCTGACGGCAGCCCCGGCAAGGCCATGCAAATCAAGGATGACGCGGCGTTTTGGAGCGCGAAGAAGCTGGTGGATGAGACCATCCTCTCCTTTCACTCACTAAAGCAGCTGCCCGCCTTTTCCAAGCGCTTAAAGGACGCCAAAGACAAGGCCGACCTGGTGCTGGACTACACCCAGCAATCAGCGCAGCAAATGCTCAAATCCGGCAAGCTGAATGAGGACAGCGCCAAGACCGCTTTAGCCCTGTTAGAGGGCGTGGTCAAGGCGCGCAGGCAGCAAGCCAGCAATTTATCCTGGCAGGCGATTATCGACAGCCTGCTGATTGAATCTTTGGAGGAAGAATAGATATGCCTACCGTTGTCGGCGTCCAGTTCAAGGAGCTGGGAAGGCGCCATTATGTATTACCGGGCCAGTTTGATTTGCCCCTGGGGCAGCGCGTCCTGGTCCCCACCGCGACCGGGCTTGAGATGGCCACCGTCGTGCAGACCGCCCAGGACTTGCCCCAGGAGATGCTCAAATCCCCGCTCAAGGAAGTCAGCCGCGTGGCGACGGAGGGCGATTTAAAGCACCATGAGAGCTTAAAGCAAAAGGAAACCCAGGCCTTTGACGTGGTCCGGGACAGAATCGCCGCGCACAAATTGGACATGAAACTGGTGAGCGTTGAGTACACCTTTGACAACAGCAAACTAATCGCCAGCTTTACCTCCGGCGGCCGGGTGGACTTCAGGGCCCTGGTCAAGGACCTGGCCGGCATCTTCAAAACCCGCATTGAACTCAAGCAAATCGGCGTGCGCGACGAAGCACGCATGATTACCGGCATCGGCTCCTGCGGGCGCGGGCTATGCTGCTCCAATCACCTCAACGAGTTCCAGCCGGTCTCCATCCGCATGGCCAAGGAGCAGAGCCTGTCCCTTAACCCGACCAAGATTTCCGGCGTCTGCGGCAGGCTGATGTGCTGCTTAAAGTATGAGCAGGACCAGTACGAGAAGGCGCGCAAGCGCATGCCCCGCCTGGGCAAGGAAGTCATCACCCCGGAAGGCCGCGGTATTGTGACCCAGCTTAACGCGCTGCTTGAGACCGTGTCCGTGCGTATCACCCACGGGGATACCTCCGACATCCACATCTTCCAAGCCGACCAGGTCACCCGCGTGAACCCGCCCCAGCCGGTCAAGGCCGAGGGCAAACCGGGCAAGGCCGCGCAACAGAATGACGCCGTGGCGCTCAATGAGACCGATGAGGAGTTCATGGAGACCGAAAGCCCCATCATCTTTGATGAAAACGTGCCGCTGGACGAAAACTAATACAAGCTAAACAAAGCATAAGCCCCTGCCGGAGTGCCGGTCAGGGGCTTTGTTCTATGCTTTTGCCTATCGGTTCTGGTTCAAATACTCAAAGATGCGGGCGGCAATGGGCGCGGCCTGGCGGCTGCCCTCCCCCGCGTCGTTGACCACCACGCACACCGCGTAGGGCAGGGTTTTGTCATCGATGAAGCCGATGAACCAGGCGTTGGTCAGCTGCTGGCCGTCAATCTGGGAAGAACCGGTCTTGCCCGCGATGGGCAGGCCGGAGACGGCGGCGCGCCGCCCGGTGCCGGACTTGACCACCTGGAGCATCGCCTGGGTCAAGGTGTCGGCTTCCTGCTTGGTCATGGCGACCTTGTACAGGTTGGGCGCAATCTGCGCCTTGCCAACGCGATTGTCATCCACCGCCTGCAAAAGCACCTTGGGCTCCATCATCTCCCCGTCATTGGCGATGGCGGAGGCCACCATGCACATCTGAAGAGGTGTAATGGCCAGCGCGCTTTGCCCGGGGCCGGTCCAGGCCACCTCGCGCGCGGTGCGGTTTCTGGTCGGGTAGACCGAGTTTTCCACCACCAGGTCGGAGAACAGGATGTGGTCATCCAGGCCGAAGTCCTGGGCGATCTGGCGCAGCTTTTCATCGCCCAACTCCAGCGCCAATTGCGCAAAGGCGATGTTACAGGACACGGTCAGCGCCTTGTCCAGGGTGATTTCGCCGTGGCTGGCCATGCCGGCGTCGGTGATGGTGATGTCACCCACCTGGAAAGCGCCGTTGCAGGTAAAGGTGTGGGACAGGGCGTCCGGGATGTTCTTGATGGCGGAAGCCAGGGTGATGACCTTAAACGTGGAGCCCGGCGCGCTGCGCCACTGGGTGGCATTGTTGATGTAGGGCTTCTTGGGGTCAGTGGCTACGCCCTGGGCGTTTTCCGGGTCAAAATTGGGGAAGGAAGACAGGGCCAGCAGTTCCCCCGTGCGGTAGTTCATCACGACGACGGCGCCTGATTTATCAGCCGGGAAATTGGTAAGGATGTGCCGACTTAAGCGGCTGGACAGGCTCAAGCGCAGGTTGTAGCCATGGCGCAGGTTGCCGGTGAAGGCCGCGGACAGGCGGGTAAAGTAATCCGCGTCATAGGCGTAGAGCAGGTAGGAGAAAAAGGTCTCCGCCCCGTTCTTGACCAGGCCCGTCTTCGTACCAACCGCGTGCACCATGGCACGGCGGATCAATTCATCCTGGTGGTAATGGCGCTGGCCCTTGTCATCATTAAAGGCGATGGGCACATTGTCCCGGTCATAGATACGCCCGGGGATAACGTCGGACTTGACCTTGCGCAGGGAGGTATTGACCGAGGAAGAAAACCAGCGGTTGCCGGAAGTACCGAGGTTGACCGCGCCATAGACAATCAGGGCGACCATTAAAGCAGTCATCACGATAATCATCAGCCGGAGCTTGCGTTTCATCAGTTTCATCAGCGGTCCTCCCCCAGCATGGCAATCATCTGGTCCTCTTCAAGGCCCCGCTCATTGGCGTTGGCCACCCCTTGCAATAAGCCCATGATGCAGAAGCTTGACACCATGGAGGTGCCGCCGTAGCTGATGAAGGGCAGGGTGACGCCGGTTAAGGGAATCATGTTGATGTTGCCGCCGATGATGACAAAGGTCTGGATGGTAATGAGCGCCACGCAACCCAGGGAGAGCAGGGTGTGAAAGCGGGTGCGGGCGCGCTGGGAGATGGAGACGCCTCGGATAAAAATCAGCAGGTAAACCAGGATAACGCCGATGCCAAACAGCAAACCAAACTCATGGAAGATGGCGGCGAAGATAAAGTCGGTCTCCACCTCGGGGATGATTCTGGCGCTGCCCAAGCCCAGGCCCGTCCCCCACGCGCCGCCGTTGACCATGGCGACCAAGGACTGCACCACCTGGTAGCTGACCCCGTAGGGATCCGCCCAGGGGTTCTGCCAGATTTTGACGCGGTTTTGCACGTAGGTATTCATCTGATAGCCCAGGTAAGCCGCGCTGCCGCCGCCCACCAGACCCAGGGTGATGAAGCTGAGGGAGCCGGTGGACACATAGACCAAGAGCAGCGCCGTCGCGTAGTACAAAAGCGCCGTGCCCAAATCGCGCTGCATGAACAACAAGCCCAAGCAGACCGCGGCAAAGGCCAGGGCGGGGATAACCATGCGCTGGGACAGCAGGAAGGCCAAGAGCAACAGCAGGGCAACCTTGACAATCTCACTGGGCTGGAAACTGATGCCAAATACGCTCACCCAAGCCTTGGCCCCATTTTTGACCGAGCCAAAGAGCAGGGGCAAGCCCATCAATAGCAGGGACGCCAGGATGATGATGGGCACCGCCCACTTCAGCCGGTGCCAGAAGCGGACGACCAATAAACAGATAACCATGCCCAGGATGCCGACTAAGTAATTGGCCACCTGGTCCATGCCGCGGGCGGGGTTTAGGCGGAAGAGCGTCAAAATGCCAAGGCCGCACAGGAAATTGACCAGGCACAAAAGCAGCCTGTCCGCCGGCAAGATTCGCGGCAGCACGGCAGTCAAGAGATAAAAGGCCAGGGGCACGGCGGCCGCCAACACAAAGGCGCGGAAATCAAAGTCTTTCAGCCCCAGGAGCAAAAAGGCCGTGAAGAAGAACAGCATGCCGGGCAGGGTCAGCCATTTGTTCTGGGCGTCCCGTTTTTCCGTTCTCATGGCGTCTCCCCCGGGTGATACACGTCCTGCGGCTGGTTGGGTCCGTTTTGCGGCTGATTAACCGCGCCAGGCGCCGGGGATTGTGGCGGGTATAAATACTCATTGGGCAGGGCGTACTGCCAGTCCGGCTCAAGCGCGGGCTCATTGGTATAGAAGCCGGGCTGCATCCCGGGGGCCGGCACGGCATCCCAAGGTGAGTCACCGCCCGCGTCAGAAAAAGCCGGGTCAACATAGCCCGCTTCATTGATCGCCTCCCGGTAGGGCAAATCCAGCCCCGCGAACAGGCGGAAGCGCAGGGTGAGGCTGCGCAATTGCAGCACCGTGCCATGCAAGGCGAAGGAATCCGCCTTGTTGAGCGGCTCCCCGTCCAAAATGGACTGGTGGTTTCTATGAATGGGGATGAGCTTGAGCCCCAGGCCCGGACGGAAGACAAACTCCATCTCGCGCCGGTGCAGGCCCGGGAAACGGATGTCGCAGCCGCGGCCGGAGCCGATGAGCCCCTCACGGGGCAGCGGCTGGCTTTTGCCGGAGTTGAGCTCCACCACTTCCCCCACAAGCCCCGCGTCCGGCAGGCGCTTTAAGGCGCGGTTGTACTCGCGCCGCTCGCCCCACATGAGCCAGACGGCGCGCGCCAGGGTAGCCACAAGGAGCAGCACAAACCAATACCGCAAGCCCAGAGCGAGCAATTCGTAAGGCGCGTCTGCCATGTTACCTCCCCCAAGTTTTTTGTCCACCGTATTGTACCATAGTCGCCCAAACCGGGACAGAAAAAGATGTCAGGTGATGTCAGTGAATGTCATACTCGGTTTCTGTTACGCTCCTTGTGAAGACCAAGGAGGAAAACGCGATGCCCCGAGTAAATTACATTGTGGAATGCAGGGAATTTCAACGCTTCGCGGTGAAGAACCGCTTAACGGCCAATGAGTTCATGCTGTGGCATGGGCTATTGGAGCTGTTTAACAAAGAAGCAAGGGGCGCCAACTGGCCAAATGACTACATGACCCTGGCCAATTCGGTCGTCCTGGCGCAAACCACCTTCGGGGCGGGCGATTCGGCCTGTGACATCCTGTTTAGAGCCAGAAAAGGCCTGGTCAAGCACGGCCTCATCCAATATAGAAAGGGCAGGCGCAACGCGCTGATGCCCCAGTATCAGATGAACTATTTCTCCGTTGCAAAGGAGGATAGTTTAACTGAGGAAGAAGATGAATTAATACCCGCGGGCCTTGATTCATCAGAAGATTTGTCACCCGGCGCCGGTAAAACGGCGGGCAGAAAACCGGGCAAAGACACGGCCAATGAAGCGGTCAAGCCCTTGGCCAAAGCCTTGAAGAATCCTATAAACCCAAACGAAAACACAGACAGTAAACTCAAACCTTCACACACAGCGCTTGCGCCCAGGGCGGGCAATTTAAGCCTCATGGACATCCTGCGGGATATGCCTGAACGCCTGGTGTTTGACCTGGCCTGGGAGCGCAGCAAAAAGGCGCGGGGCGCGGTGGCGCAAAGGCTATTGGACCTGTATGAGGGTGAGGTGGATAGTCCGGACGCCTGGGACAACCTGTGCGAGGTGATGCAAAAAGGCATCCCGCCGGACGCCATCCTCCGCCTGATGCCGGAACGCCCCGTCTTCAGCCAGTTAATGGCCGGATTGCAGGCGCTGAGCCATGTTTCGACCCACGGCAGCGGTCAGACAGCGGAACTGCTAAAACAATATAAAAACAATTTGAAACCGTAAAAATTAACGAAAACTCACGAAAACTGAGAAAATCGCGAAAACGCCTGATGAAACAAGCACTTTGGGACTTTTTGTCACGAAAATCACGAAAATCAATTGCGCTCGCCATAGATGGAGCGTCCCACGCGCACCAGGGTCGCGCCTTCCTCAATGGCCCACTCAAAGGAGTCGCTCATGCCCATGGACAGGGTGTCCGGCAGGCAGTTTTCATAGCCCTGTGTCTTCAGGCGTTCCATCAAGGCATGGGTCTCCTGGAAATATATCCTGGTCTCTTTCTCATCGGCCATGACCGGCGGGATGACCATCAAGCCGCGCACGCGGATGCCGGAAAGCGCCGCTGCGTGATCCATCAGGGGAAAGAGCTCTTCCTTGGCGATGCCGGCCTTGCTCTCCTCCCTGCCAAGGTTGATTTCTATGAGCACATCCTGGGTGATGCCCAGTTTCACAGCGGCAGAAGAAATGGCGTCAAACAACCGCACGCTGCCCACGGATTGGATAAGGGCGGCCTTGCCCACGACAAACTTGACCTTGTTGGTCTGCAGGTGGCCGATGAAATGGCAGGGCTTGTCCAGATAAGCCTCCTCATTCAGATGAAGGGCCATCTCCTGCATCCGGTTCTCGCCAAAGGCGTCTATGCCCATTTCGGCGCTTGCCCTCACGACCGCGCTGTCCTGCGCCTTGCAAGCCGCGCAAAGCAAGATGTCCTTGCTCTGCCTGCCGACCTTCATGGCGGAGCGGTCTATCTTCTCCCGCACCGCATCCACCCTGCGCTGTAATTCACTTGTGTCGAAAGGCCGTGACATAAAGCCACCTCCAAACCTCATTCTCTTCCAAATTATCCTATCACAAAATCCAAAGAATCAAAAAGAAAAACCCCGGCACTAACCG
>CAZHPW010000007.1:28661-36842 GCA_964534515.1 uncultured Christensenella sp. | reverse complement strand
AGGTCATCTGCCGCAAGCGCGCGGTGGGCAGCTTCATCCGCCGCTACGGCGCCTACATCGCTTCCGGTACGAAGCTTAATGACTATGTGGAAATGACCCTGAAGGATGATGAGCGCAACGATCCCCTCATCACCAAAGAAGGCCTCATCGCCCTGTCCATTTTGACCGGGGAGCAGTATGACGCCATCGCGGACAGCACGCGCGAGATTACCAACATTATCGCTCAGGACATGGCTTCCCGCGGCCTTGAGCTGTATGACATCAAACTGGAGTTTGGCCTCTTTAAGGGCGAGGTTATTTTGATTGACGAAATCTCCTCCGGCAACATGCGCGTGATGGAAGGGGACAAGAACGTCGAAGCCTTGGACCTGACCCGCCGCGTCATCAAGGAGGCCTAAACATGCCCGGAATGCATGAGGAATGTGGCGTGCTGGGCGTCTTCCGCAAGGATGTGGGCCCGGTGGCCGACGCCTGTTATCTGGGGCTTTGCGCCCTGCAGCACAGGGGCCAGGAAAGCTGCGGCATCGCGGTGAATGAGGAAGGCCTCTTCCGCGTCCATCAGGACGCCGGCCTGGTGTCTGAGGTCATGACGCCCCGGGTGCTCTCCGCCCTGGGCAAAGGCAACATCGCCGTTGGCCATGTGCGCTACGGCACAGATGAGGCGCGCGGGCGCGCTGACATGCAGCCCATTGTCATTGAGCACCGCAAAGGCCGCCTGGCCCTGGCCAACAACGGCAGCCTGACCAATTACGCCAAACTGCGCGAGGAGTTTGAGTCCAGCGGCTTTATCTTCCATACCACCGGTGACGCCGAAATCATCTCCTGCGTCATCACCAGGGAGCGCCTTACCAGCGCGTCCATTGAGGAAGCGGCGCTCAAGTCCATTGACCACCTAAAGGGCAGTTTCACCTTTACGCTGATGTCTCCCCGAAAGTTGATTGCCGTGCGCGGGCCCAGCGGCTTCCGTCCGCTGTGCTACGGCCAGATGGATGACGGCAGCTACGTCGTGGCGAGCGAGTCCTGCGCCCTGACCTCCCTGGGCATTTCCGAGGTGGTAGACGTCAAGCCCGGTGAAATGGTCATGTTTGATGAGGACGGCGTGCACCACGACACCAGCCGCGTTGACAGCCGCAAGACCAGCATCTGTGTCTTTGAGTACATTTATTTTGCCCGTCCGGATTCCGTTTTGGATGGCGTTTCCGTGCACGCTGCGCGCGCCGCGGCCGGTGAATACCTGGCAAAGGAGCACCCGGTGGAGGCCGACATCGTCGTCGGCGTGCCCGACAGCGGCATTGACGGAGCCATTGGCTATGCCCGCGCCTCCGGCATCAATTACGACATGGGCTTTGTGAAGAACAAGTACATCGGCCGCACCTTCATCAACCCCGGCGAGTGGCGCAAGGCTTCCGTTCATATCAAGTTAAACGCCGTTTCCGCCGTGGTTCGCGGCAAGCGCGTCATCCTGGTGGATGACTCTATCGTCAGGGGCACCACCTCCGGCCTCATCGTCAGCATGCTCAGGAAAGCCGGGGCCAAGGAGGTGCACCTGCGCATCACCGCGCCGCCCTTTGTCAACCCCTGCTATTACGGTACGGACATCAAATCCCGTGACAACCTCATCGCCTGCCGCCTAACCCAGGAAGAAATCCGGCAGGAAGTGGGCGCTGACAGCCTGGGCTTTTTGAGCCTGGACGCCGTGCGCAAAATCGCGGCGCCCATCCCCGAAGCCCACTTCTGCACCGCCTGCTTTGACGGCAACTACCCCACGGCCATCCCCGAGACGACGGAGCGTGACCGCTATGGCAAACGCCTGGTCAGGATAGGAGAGAATTCATGAAAAGCCATTCAGACAGCTATTCCAAGGCGGGTGTTGACATCAACGCCGGCTACCGCGCCGTAGAACTGATGAAGGGCAGCGTCGCCCGCACAAAGATTCCGGGCGTCCTCTCCGCCATCGGCGGCTTTGGCGGCCTGTTCGCGCCTGACCTCACCGGCATGAAAAAACCCGTCCTGGTCAGCGGTACGGATGGCGTCGGCACCAAATTAAAGCTGGCTTTTTTGATGGACAAGCATGACACCGTGGGCATTGACTGCGTGGCCATGTGCGTCAATGACATCATCTGCGCGGGCGCCAAGCCCCTCTTCTTCCTGGATTACATTGCCCTTGGCAAGAACATCCCGGAAAAGGTGGCGGACATCGTTGCCGGTGTCGCGGAGGGCTGTGTGCAGGCGGGCTGTGCTTTAATCGGCGGAGAAACCGCCGAAATGCCCGGCTTTTACCCGGTGGATGAGTATGACCTGGCCGGTTTTTCAGTCGGCATCGTGGATGAGGAAAAAATCATCCGCTCTGACAGCATCATCCCCGGTGACGTGCTCATCGGCCTGCCCTCCTCGGGCCTTCATTCAAACGGCTTCTCCCTCGCCCGCAAGGTGCTGGACGTTGAGAAGGCGGACCTGAAAACCAAGCGCGATGACCTGAACGGCCTTTCCCTGGGCGAGGCGCTTTTGATGCCCACCCGAATCTATGTAAAGCCGGTCTTGTGCCTGCTGGAAGAAGTGAAGGTCAAGGGCATCTCCCACATCACCGGCGGCGGTTTCTTTGAGAACATCCCGCGCGCCCTGCCGGAGAACTGCTCCGCTAAAATCAACAAGGGCGCCTGGGCCATCCTGCCCATCTTTAATGTCATTCAGAAGATGGGGGACATCCCCGAAATGGAGATGTATAGCACCTTCAATATGGGTTTGGGCCTTTGCATCACCGTCGCTAAGGAAGACGCGGACAAAGCCTTGTCCGTGCTAAAGGCCGCGGGCGAAATGCCCTTTGTCCTGGGTGAAGTCAGGGAGGGCAAGCAGGAGGTTCTGTTTTGAGCCGTCCTGTTCCGGTCGCTGTGCTGGTGTCCGGCGGCGGCACCAACCTGCAGGCGCTGCTTGACGCCCGGAAACAGGGCTTGATGCCGGATTGCGACATCGCCCTGGTCTTGAGCGACAAGAAGGATGTTTACGCGCTTACGCGCGCGGCGGACGCCGGCATCCCTGCTCTGGCCTTTGACAAAAAGGAATTGGGTTTGCAGGCGGTTGAGGCCGAGTTTATCAAAGCCTTAAACGAGCGCCACATTGAGGTTGTCGTGCTGGCGGGCTTTCTTTCCATTTTGTCCCCAGAGTTTATCAAGCATTTTGAAAACCGCATCTTAAACGTTCACCCCTCGCTCATCCCCGCCTTCTGCGGCCCGGGCTACTATGGCTTAAAGGTGCATGAGGCGGCCCTTGCGCGCGGGGTCAAACTGACCGGGGCCACCGTGCACCTGGTCAATGAGGAGGCCGACGGCGGCCCCATCCTCCTGCAAAAGGCGGTGGAAGTCTTTGAGGACGACACGCCCCAGACCCTGCAGCGCCGGGTGATGGAGCAAGCCGAATGGGTGCTTCTGCCCCAATGTGTGCAGCAGGTCTGCGCCGCAATCGTGAAAGGAAAAGACCAGGCATGAAAACAAAGGACATGGAGCACCTGCTCTCAAACAACCCCTACCCCGGCCGCGGGGTCATGATGGGCATGAGCCCTTCCGGTGAAAGCGCCGTGGTCGCTTATTTCATCATGGGCCGCAGCAAGAACAGCCGCAACCGCGTCTTTGTTCAGGATGGCGATGGCGTCAGGATTCTGGCGCATGACCTGTCCAAGGTGGAGGATCCCAGCCTCATTTTTTACCGCCCGATTCTGGAGACCGCGCATTCCCTGGTGCTGACCAACGGCGACCAGACCGATACCATCTATGAGCATTTGACAAGGGGCGGCAGCGCCATTTCCGCGCTCAACACCCGCAAGCATGAGCCGGATGGCCCCCACTTTACCCCGCGCATCTCCGGCGTCCTGGACAAGGCGACGGGCGAGTTCATGCTGTCCATTCTGCGCGCGTCAGACGATGAGGGCGAGCGCTGCGACCGGCTGTATTTCAACTACGCCGCCCGCAAAGGCTTTGGCCGTTTTATTCACACCTACTTGGGCGATGAGAACCCCCTGCCCTCCTTCACCGGGGAGCCGCGTGAGGTGCCAGTGCTGGAGGATATTGAGGCATTCGCCAAGAGCCTCTGGGCGCATCTGAACCCGGATTACCGGGTGGCGCTGTATGTGCGCAAATACTACCTCAAGGACAAGACCTCGCAGGTTTATGTCTACAACCGCCACGAAGGAGGAGAAAAGCATGCGTGAACTGCCGCTCAAGTATGGCTGCAACCCCAACCAGAAGCCGGCCAGAATCTATATGCCAAAGGGCGAACTGCCCCTGAAGGTTGAAAACGGCACGCCCGGTTACATCAACTTCATGGACGCGCTCAACGCCTGGCAGTTGGTCAAGGCGCTGGATGAGGCGACCGGGCTTCCGGCCGCGGCCTCGTTTAAGCATGTGTCCCCGGCCGGCGCCGCTGTGGGCCTGCCGCTGTCTGACACCTTAAAACGCGCCTATTTGGCTTCGGACATTGAGGGCCTTCATGACTCTCCCCTGGCCTGCGCCTATGTGCGCGCGCGCGGCGCTGACCGGCTGTGCTCCTTTGGCGACTTCATCGCGCTCTCCCGCACCTGTGACGCGGTCACTGCCCGCGCCATCCAAAAGGAAGTATCTGACGGCGTCATCGCGCCGGGCTATGATGCGGAAGCGCTGGAGATTTTGCGGACCAAGCGCAAGGGCGGCTACGCCGTCATCTCCATTGACAGGAATTACAAGCCCGAGGCCATTGAAACCCGGCAGATTTTTGGCATCACCCTGGAGCAGGGCTACAACGACACCCCCATTACCAAGGATCTGCTCAACAACCTGGTCACCAAGAACCAGACGTTGCCGGAGCAGGCCAAAATTGACTTGCTCATCGCCCTCATCACGCTCAAATACACCCAGTCCAACTCCGTCTGCTTTGTCAAGGACGGCCAGGCCATCGGTGTTGGCGCGGGTCAGCAGTCCCGGGTGCACTGCGTCCGCTTGGCCGGCGACAAGGCCGATTTGTGGTGGCTGCGGCAGCATGAGAAGACCTTGAACCTGCCCTTTGTGGAGGGGCTGTCCCGCCCCGTTAGAGACAACGCGGTGGATACATTCCTTTCCCCGCGCGCCAGGAAAGCCTTTTCTGACGGCGGCTGGCAGGGGCTTTTTACCAGGGAGCCTGACTATCTGTCTGAGGCCGAAAAAGAGGATTGGCTGTTGAAACTCAAGGGTGTGTCCCTGGCGTCTGACGCCTTCTTCCCCTTTGAGGACAGCATCCTGCGCGCCAAAGAGTCCGGCGTCGCCTATGTCGCTCAGCCGGGCGGCTCGGTGCGGGACGCGGAAGTCATTGCCGCCTGCGACCGCTTCAACATGCTTATGGCCTTTACCGGCCTGCGCCTTTTCCACCACTAAGCCAAGTTTGGAGGCTCTATGAACATTCTGGTCATCGGTTCCGGCGGCAGGGAGCACGCGCTGGTCAAAAAAATCGCGCTCAGTCCCAAGAACCCCAAGGTCTATGCCCTGCCCGGCAACCCGGGCATGCGGGAGGCCACCCTGGTGCCCGGCAACCCCATGGACAATGAGCAAACCGTCAGAACAGCCCTGGAACTCAAGATTGATTTTGCCGTCGTCGCGCCGGATGACCCCCTGGCCAACGGCCTGGTGGACGCGCTGGAGGCGGCCGGCATCCCCTGCTTTGGGCCAAACCAAAGGGCGGCGGAGCTGGAGTCCTCCAAGGTTTTTTCCAAGGACTTGATGGAGCGCTATCAGATTCCCACCGCCCGCTTCAAGGCCTTCACCCAGGTGACTCCGGCCTTTGAGTACCTGAAAAATCACCCCCTGCCGGTGGTCATCAAGGCCGACGGCCTGGCCAAGGGCAAGGGCGTTGTCATCGCCTGCTCCCGCGAGGAGGCCGAGGACGCGGTCTGCGCGATGCTGCTGGATAAAACCTTCGGCGAGAGCGGCAGCCGCATCATCATTGAAGAGTATTTGGAAGGGCCTGAGGTCTCCGTGCTCACCCTCACAGACGGGCAGACCCTTTTGGCCCTTCCCTCCGCCATGGATCACAAGCGCGCGGGGGAAAACGACACGGGGCTTAACACCGGCGGCATGGGCGTCATCGCGCCCAACCCCTTTTATACCGCGGATGTTCACAAGCGGGCGATGGAAGAAATCTTCCTGCCCACCTTAAAGGCCTTAAAGGCTGAAGGCCGCCCCTTTTCCGGCTGCATCTTCTTTGGCTTGATGCTCACCCAGGACGGCCCCAAGGTGCTGGAGTACAACGCGCGCTTTGGCGACCCGGAGACCCAGGCGGTTCTGGAACTGGTGGAGGGCGACCTCCTAAGCGCCCTGATGGCCTGCCGCGAGGGAACGTTAAAGCCGGACATGCTAAAGCCAACAGGTGAGCACGCCTGCTGCGTGGTGCTGGCTTCCAAGGGCTACCCCGGCAGCTTCCAGACCGGCTACCCCATTTTGGTGGGTGAGGCGGTCAAGGACAGGGTGCATTTCGCCGGGGTCAAGGCGCTGGAAAGCGGCCTGGTCACCTCCGGCGGCCGGGTCTTGAGCGTTACTTGCACGGGCAAGACCTTGAAAGATGCCATCACTTCGGCTTATGATGCAGCCAGGCAGGTTGATTTTACCGGCAAGTATTGCAGGTTTGACATCGGCGCGTCAGCGCTGTGAGCAGAAAGGACAAGACATGGTACAGCGGATTTTTATTGAGAAGAAACCGGACCTGGCCCTGGAAGCCAAAGCGCTCCTGACAGAATTGCAAACCTATGTGGGGTTGAATGGCCTGACTGGCCTGCGCCTCATCAACCGCTATGACGTGGAGGGCCTGGGGGAAAAGGACTTTGAGGCCGCCGTCCAGGGCGTCTTCTCAGAGCCCCAGACCGACCTGACCTACCGCGAACTGCCCCTTAAGGAAGGCGAAAAGGTGCTGGCGCTGGAATACCTGCCCGGTCAGTTTGACCAGCGGGCCGACTCCGCCGCCCAGTGCGTCCAGATGCAAACCTTGAGCGAACGCCCGCTCATTAAGACCGCCAGGATTTATCTGCTCAAAGGCGACTTGAGCGAGCAGGACATGGACAAGGTTCGCCGCCACCTCATCAACCCCGTGGAGTCCAGGGAAGCCTCTTTGGACCTGCCCAAGAGCCTCAAAACGGAGTTTGTCCATCCCAAGGTGCCGCAGGTCATGACCGGCTTTAACGCTCTTGGTGATGAGGGCTTAAAGGCGCTGCAGGCCGATTTGTCCCTGGCGATGGACCTGGATGACCTGAAGGTCTGCCAGCAGTATTTCTTGTCCCAGGGCCGCGACCCGGTCTATACCGAAATCAAGGTCATTGACACCTACTGGTCCGACCATTGCCGCCATACCACCTTCTTTACTGAAATCACCGATGTGATTGTGAATAACGAGGTCATCAGAAAAACGCTGGATGATTATTTTGCCGCCCGCGAAAAGATGAACCACAAAAAGCCCTTCACCCTGATGGATGTGGGCACCTTCGCCGCGCGCAAGCTTAAAAAGGATGGCAGCCTGCCGGAGTATGAGCAGACCGAGGAAAACAACGCCTGCACGCTCAAAGTCAAGGTGAATACCAAGGCGGGCCCTGAGGATTGGCTGCTCTTCTTCAAGAACGAAACCCACAACCACCCCACCGAGATTGAGCCCTTTGGCGGCGCTGCCACCTGCATTGGCGGCGCCATCCGCGATCCCCTGTCCGCGCGCAGCTATGTCTACGCCGGCATGCGCGTTACCGGCGCCGCCGACCCCACTGTGCCCATCGCCGATACCATCAAGGGCAAACTGCCCCAGCGCCGCCTCTGTCAGACCGCGGCTCAGGGCTTTGCCAGCTATGGCAACCAGATTGGCGTGGTCACCGGCTGCGTCCAGGAAATCTATCACGAGGGCTTTGCCGCCAAGCGCATGGAAGCGGGCGCTGTTTTAGGCGCCGCCAAGTTCTCCCATGTCAGGCGGGAGCGCCCCGCGCCCGGGGATGTGGTCATCCTCTTAGGCGGCCGCACCGGCCGTGACGGCATCGGCGGGGCCACCGGCTCTTCCATGGCGCACACCATGGATTCAGTGGACGAGTGCGCGGCCCAGGTTCAAAAGGGCAATGCGCCTGAGGAGCGCAAACTGCAGCGCCTCTTCAGGAACCCCGCGGCCTCCGCGCTCATCAAGCGCTGCAACGACTTTGGCGCGGGCGGCGTGTCCGTC